>JAISFR010000046.1 GCA_031263565.1 Candidatus Adiutrix sp.
AGGGTGCGTTTTTTGACCCGGCCGTTTTCGTCGCGATACGATTCACGCAACAGGACGGCGGGCGGGGAATTGCGGTTTGGCACGGATTCGATATACATGGTTTAATAATAGCAGTACTACTTCTAAAAAGTCAAGATATTTAGCACAAAGTACATGGCTACAATATTAGACGCGAACTATCATTTCAATTATACTCGCGAGCTAAAATTATTTCAGTAATTAGGCGGCAATGCCAACAATTGCCAGATTGCCTCATATCATTTCGTTTTATTTACTGCAATTCTTCCCACTCGCCAGTATAATAACCCAAATTCCCATCAAAATATGTGCTGTTGACGGCCTCTTGCTTGCGCGCAACCTCAAGCCCCGTTTAGGGGTCGTCTTGACTGTGAAGCGGAAACGGCTGAAATGCGTCGTTTCGAGTGATTTCTGAGGGCTGGCGGCTTTGGGAACGTCCGTCAGAGGATTGAAACCGCAGAGCGTGAAGGAGCGGCTTATTGAAAAAATCGAAGCGATGAAGAATTTTTATTCCAAAACATGACGTGCTGTTGTCAGGTTAAGTATGGTATGCTATTCTCAAACAGGCTAAAACCGAAAGGAGTTTTTAAGATGGAAGAAATGTAAAGCGGCAGTCGCGCATGCCTATGAGTAGCGCGGAAACGGTTGATTTTGGGGAAATTTGCGAACTACGGCAGAGCTACCGCAACTTTTCAGACCGCCCGGTAGAGCATGATAAGTTGGTAAAATGTGTTGAATCGGGGACATTGCTCACTGCGAAACTCGGCTTAGGATCTGTTTGCTCAAAGGAGGTAATATATGGATACAAAAGCATTGGAAAATGATAAAGAAGACATTGTCGCAATAATTAAAGAAATGGCAGAATCAATGACGGGAGCCCAAAGTACGAAACATTGGACTGAAGATACAATTTGGTTCGACATTCCGGCATTTGCTTCAAGAGGAATTAACCCCGCGTTACATTTTTTTGACAAAGCATTTAGCGGATTAAAATCCTTTAAAATTGATATTTTGGAAATGGAAACAATTATTAATGGCAAGATGGCGTTTGTCGTTATGATCCAACGGTTCAACACAGTGAGTAAAGATGGCACGGTAAATAAAGCATTTTTAGTTCGTCAAACCGATTGTTTTGAAAAAAGGAATGGAGAATGGAAAGTTATACATGAACATATATCCGTGCCGCAAGGAGCAGAATGGGATGGAAAAATTACAATTGAAACATAAAGCTTGTGAATAATATAGATCATGAATTTGAAGATATGGAAATTAAAATCAATGTCCCGGAATTACGGGGCGGTAAAAGTTTACACAATCGTCAGCGGGAATTTTGCTCCCGGGGATTATCCGTTCGATTATTATTTTTCAATAATGGACGGAAAAATAAAGACGATAAAAATAATATACATGGGGGAATAATATGCCAGGGCCGAAAACAAAGCCGAACTTAATCAAGACGGCAAATGAGCAGTTCGAAAAGATGTGGAACCTCATTGATTCCATGCCGGATGATGAGCAGAACGCGATATTCAATTTCGGCGAAGGCTATGGACCGGAAGCGCACTGGGCGCGGGATAAAAATCTGCGCGATGTGCTGGTTCATCTGTACGAATGGCACCGGCTGTTGCTGGATTGGGTAAATGCCAATCAAAGCGGCGAAGCAAAACCGTTTTTACCCGCGCCTTACAACTGGAAAACCTACGGCGATATGAACGTGGAGTTTTGGAAAAAGCACCAGTCCACGCCTTATTGCGACGCGAAGAAAATGCTTCTTGACAGCCACGGAAAAGCAACAGCGTTGATTGACGGATTTTCAAATGAAGCGCTGTTCGAGAAAAATCATTTTTCCTGGACGGGAACGTCAACACTTGGCAGTCACTGCGTTTCCGCGACGTCCAGCCATTACGAGTGGGCTATGAAAAAAATCAAGGCGCATAAAAAGACTTACGGAACTCAATAATGCACTACGCCGACTACAAAACAATTCTTTCTCCGCAAAACGGAATGAATCTGTATCGCGGCTGTTCGCACGGCTGTATCTATTGCGACAGCCGCAGTTTGTGTTACCAGATGAGCCATGACTTTGAGGATATCGAAGTGAAACGCAACGCTTCACTTATTCTTGAGTCGCAGCTTCAGCGGAGAAGGAAACCCTGTATGATCGGCACAGGTGCGATGTGCGACCCGTATCTTCATTTGGAGGATGAACTTGGACTCACGCGGCAAGGCCTCTCCTTGATTGGAAAATACGGTTTTGGCTTGGCGATTCAGACAAAATCCTCTCGTATTTTATGTGATTTGGATATACTCAGCCTAAAATCCCGCGAAAAATATACCTACAGTGGCAAAGCGACATCAAATGCGGAGAAGATCATTTTCTGTTCGGCGGTAATGGGGTATTGAACGCGCTTGCCGTTGATATACTGAACACGCAGTGTTTCAAGTCGCCTGATCATTTTCTTCATGGTTAACGTGCGGTAGAGCTTGTGTTCGTCCATGACCTTGTGTATGTGAGCAATCAGTATCAAGGCAATGAAGCCGATGAACACCTTGTTTTGCACAGTATTGTCGCTGTGGACGCGCAGTCTGGCGAAATCCAGACAGTTTTTCAGCCGCAGAAAGCCTTTTTCAACAACGTCTTTGGCTCGGTATATTTTTATGGCCTCCTCGGCATCCGTTATGAAGTTGCTGCCCGCCACCATCCAACCCGCCAACGCGAGTTCTTTCTCAATGGCGTCCTGTTTTACGGAGATTGCGGGTCCGCTCTTGTTGCGTTTTGACTTCCTGATGCAAAGGTATTTTTCGAATTCACCGGCATGCTTCTGGTTGTCCGGCGATTCCCGCGCCAGTTGCTTCAGCGCCGCGACACGCCCATAGAGCGCGTTGCGCTTCCTGTAGGCAAGTTCCGCATTGAAAAAGATATGGGTGTACAGTTTGTGTTCCGCCGACCAGAGCCTTTGTTTCGTGACTCCGCGAATGACGTCCCCGCCTACGTTGATGGTATTATCCACAGTGTCAATGTCTTTTTTCTCGCCGTGGGCCTGATTGACCGCAAAACTCATCGTAAACGGCAGCGCCGCCAGAAATCTGGCGCCGTCCTGGTCGGACAGCAGGGCGTCTATGTTCTTTTTGCTCCCGAAGCCCTTGTCCATAATGACGGCCAGGCCTCTCATGTCTAAATGGGACGCTGCCGACAGCGTGGTCTTCAGTGTGCTGACGTCTTTCAGTGCGCCGTGGTACACTATTTGGAATATCGGGAGCCGCGACATCTCGCCGACCAAGATACAGACGTTGATTTGCGCCAAGTTCTCCTTGTCGCGGTTGTAGCCCCAGGCCACATCCCCGATAAGATCGGAATATGAAGAGATTGACGTAATGTCCAACGCGAAATATTCCTGCTCCCTGCGCATTGCGCCCCAGTTTTCGTAGAAGTCCATTCTCTCCGCGTTCGTGATAGTCCCAAGCAAGTCGCTTATCCGTTGCGACGACATGTCCCCACAAGGCCTGACCTCGCTTTTGGCAAGCCAGTCCTCGCAGTACATCACCGGTTCTCCCGTGGCAACCATGAAGAAGGCCAAGGCCAAAATCTTCTCCCATGACTGTGGAAACGCGTTTTCTACCGCGCCCGAAAGCCCTATCTGCTGTGATATGCTCGCCAACAAATATGAAGCGCCAAATTCAGCGTTCCTTGATCCCTTTATGTCGTTTGCCGAAAACAGCTTTTCGTCGTTTATGTCAGGCTGCTTTTCCGTGCCCCACACACGGTCGATATATTCCGCATTGTAGGTGGGATTCCCGGTGTTCGGGTCAATTTTCCCTATACATTTCCTGCGGTTCCGCGGCTCGCCATCGCTGTTGCGGTACGACTCCGATTCGTATAGGTATGTGTACTTGCCAGATTTGCACTGCACTATACTTCCCATAGGCGCCCCCCCTTCTGGTAGGTATATATATTATACCTACCAGAAGGGGGGAATGTCAAGTCATTATCCAACAAAAATGTCGCCATCCATGCACTTTCACAACATATTTTGAGCATTCCACTTCTTCACAGCTCGTTTTCGCTCTTTATACCTGGACTCTTTGAGCCTATTACCTACGTAGGTATATTTTAGAATGGGAATTTAGGTATAAAATACCGGGAATTTAGGTTACAAATGTCATTACTCACTAAATTTCAGTGAAAGCCGAAAGGGGGCGGACTGGCCTGCCCGAAAAAATTTACAAAAATTTATCTTGCAAAACATTCCCCTAATATGTTAAAAAGATAGCGTTTAGCTGTAGCACATGAGACCTCAGGTAACATACGCGAGATATTCAGATCAATCAAACCATCAAAGGGTGTTTTTATGGTTAAAGAAGGTTCTGTGGCTCCCAAAGAGCGGGTCAACATCGTTTACAAGCCGGCCACCGGCGATGCCAAGGCCGAGGTGGAACTGCCAAATAAAATTTTAGTTCTGGGTGATTTCACTCAGAAAACCGATGACCGCCTGATCGAAGACCGCGATCCCGTCTCTGTGGACAAGGACAATTTTAACGATGTTTTGAAGGCCCAGAACATCACCCTTGATCTGGCCGTGCCGGACGAGTTGTCCGGCACGGACGACCAGGACGCCAAACTGGCGGTCCATCTCGAATTCTCCGGCATGAAGGATTTCGAACCGGACTCGGTGGCTTCGGCCGTGCCTGAACTGGCCAAGCTCCTGGAAGTCCGGGAAGCCCTGAAAGCCTTGAAAGGCCCCTTGTCCAACGTGCCGGATTTCCGCAAAAAGCTTCAGGACATCGTCAAGGACGAGGCCGCCCGGGATAAGCTTCTGGAAGCCTTGAACCTTAAAAAGGAATGAGCGGAGCGCGGCCCGGTCAGCCTGAAATACCAAATATATCATCAGCTTTTGGAGGAATATATGTCCCCTGAAGAACAATCCGCGGCCGGCGCCACTTCCGAAACCAAGGAATCGAATCTCCTGGACGAGATAATCAGCGTTTCCAAGCTCAAGCCGGGAGAATCCGGCTACGACATGACCAGGGCCGGCCTGCAGGCCTTTTTGTCCGAATTCATAACCACCAGCCCCGACGCCAAAATCAGCGGCGCCCTGGTGGACGACATGATCGTCGAGTTGGACCGTAAAATATCGGCCCAGGTCAACGCCATCATCCACAACGACGATTTCCGGAAACTGGAGTCGTCCTGGCGGGGCCTGAAGTATCTGGTGGACCAGACCGACTTCCGGCAGAACAACAAGATTCAGATCATCAACGTCTCCAAGGACGATTTATTGTCCGACTTTGAGGACGCGCCGGAGATTGTCAAAAGCGGCCTTTACAAACAGGCCTACACCGCCGAGTACGGCCAGTTCGGCGGCCAGCCCATCAGCGCCATCGTGGCCAACTACGACTTCGGCCCCGGCCCCCAGGACCTGAAGCTCCTTCAGTACGCGGCCTCGGTTTCGGCCATGAGCCACGCCCCCTTCATCGCCGCCGCCGACAAGAAGTTCTTTGGCGTGGAGTCCTGGGAGGAACTGCCCAATCTCAAGGACCTGCACTCCATTTTCGAAATGCCCCAATATGCGGCCTGGCGGTCCTTCCGGGAGTCCGAGGACGCCCGCTACGTGGGCCTGACCCTGCCCAAATTTCTCTTGCGCCTGCCCTACGGCCCGGAGACGGTCCCCACCAAGAAATTCATCTTCACTGAAAAGGCCGGCGACAACGACGACTTCTGCTGGGGCAACACGGCCTTCGCCTTCGCCACCCGCCTGAGCGACAGTTTCGCCAAATACCGCTGGTGCACCAACATCATCGGCCCCCAGGGCGGCGGGGCGGTGGAGGGCCTGCCCCTGTACCACTTCGAGTCCATGGGCGAAACCCAGACCAAGATTCCCACCCAGGTGCTGCTGTCCGACCGGCGGGAGTTTGAACTGGCCGAGGAAGGCTTCATCGGCCTGACCATGCGCAAGGGCTCGGACAACGCGGCCTTTTTCTCGGCCAATTCGGCTCAGGCCCCCAAGGTCTTCCCCAACACGCCGGAGGGCAAGGAGGCCGAAACCAACTTCAGGCTCTCCACCCAGCTGCCCTACATGATGATCATGAACCGCCTGGCCCATTACGTCAAAGTGATTCAACGGGAAAACATCGGCACCTGGAAAGAGCGCGGCGACCTGGAAGCCGAATTGAACAAATGGCTCAGCCAATATGTCACCGAAATGGACAACCCCGACCCCACCACCCGCTCCAAGCGTCCTCTGCGCATGGCCAAAATCGAGGTCAACGACGTGGAAGGCGACCCGGGCTGGTACTCGGTTTCCATCAGGGCCCGGCCCCACTTCAAGTACATGGGGGCCAACTTCACCCTCTCCCTGGTGGGCAAGCTGGATAAAGACTGACAGCCCCGGCCGCCGGAGGACCGCGAACGATACTGATCGGAACGGTGGTCCGATATTTTTAAACCACCTTAAGATAAACGCTCCAAGCACCCGGCCGCCGAGGCGGCGCCAGTTGGAAAGGATTGTAAAAAAATGGCTCTGACCGCTTACATGAAAGTCGAAGGAAGTTCCCAGGGCGAAATTAAGGGCGACTGCCCCCAGGGCGGCGACAAGAAGGATATGATCCTCCTTTACGCTATGGACCACAGCGTAGAAATCCCCAAGGACACCCATACCGGCCTGCCCACCGGGCAGAGGATTCACCAGCCCTTCGTGACCACCAAGCATAAAGACCAGGCTTCGCCGAAACTGTTCAAAGCCTGCTGCACCGGCGAGCAGTGCACGGTGACCATCGACCAGTACCGCGTCAAGCCCGACGGGACCGAGGAAAAGTATTTCACCATCAAGCTGGAAGAGGCCATCATCGTTTCTCTGCGGGAGTTCACCCCCACCACCTTCCTGCCGGATAACAAGCCTTATCACGACATGGAAGAGGTGGCCATGACCTATTCCAAGATAACCTGGACCTACAACGACGGCAATATCGAATATGTCGACGACTGGAAAGCCTGACCTCCCGGTCGCGGTGGACAATGCGTGAAAAAAGGCTCCTGGAGAGACTGCGTGACCTGGAACGCCGCCCTGACCGGCGCAGTTCCGGTTCACTCGGGGAAGAGGTGTCTTCCATCCTCCGGCATGTGGGCCTGATTCTCAATACCCGGCAGGGCAGCGCCTCCATCGCCCCGGATTTCGGCATTCCCGACTTCACCGACCTGGCCACCTCCTTCAGTCCGGATTCCATTCCCGAAATAGAAGCAGCCCTGCGTCTGGTCATTTCCAAATACGAACCGCGCCTGGACGAGGTCAAAGTCAGCTTCGATCCCCGGCCGGACGATCACTCGGTCATCACCTTCAAGCTGGAAGGCCGGATCAACCCGGGGGAAACGAACTTTCCGGTCATCTTTGAAACCCTGCTGACGGCCGACGGATGCCTGAGCGTGCGCGAGCAGACCAGGTGAGTAGCGGCGGGTGGTCCGGCCAGGGGCGGACCACCTTCCGGAAGAGTCATTGATGATAGACCGGTACTACCAGAGAGAGTTGGCTAAATTGAGGGACCTGGGCGCGGAGTTCGCCCGGCTGCACCCCGCCTTGGCGCCGCTGTTGACCGGCCAGTCCTCCGACCCGGACGTGGAAAGAATTCTTGAAGGCGTCGCCTTTCTGACCGGAATGATGCACCAGCGGCTGGACAATGATTTCCCGGAAATCATCCAGGGCCTCTTTCAGTTGATCTATCCTCACTACCTGAAGCCCCTGCCCTCAACCACCATGATCCACTTCCGGCCCCGGCGGGGGCTGATGGAGCGGCTGACCGTGCCGGCCGGCACCGCCCTGAGTTCGGTCAAGCTGGACGGCGAAAGCTGCACCTTCACCACCTCCGCCGGGCTGGACCTGACCCCGCTGAACATAGGCGAGGTCTCCTTCACGGCCCGGGCCGGCCGGCGTTCGCTTCTGAGTCTGGAATTCGAAAGCTTCGGCCCGGGGCTGGACCAATTGGATCTGCCGTCGCTGCGAATTTATCTGGCCGGGGAAATTAATTCGGCCCTGCAGCGTTATTTCTACTTTTTCACCCGGCTGGCGGAAATACGGGTCCGGCCCAAAACCGGCGGAACCGTCCGGATACTGCCCAAAAACAGCCTCCGGCCAGTGGGGTTCGGGGAAAGAGAAGGTCTCCTGCCTTACCCCGAACGTTCCTTTCCCGGCTACCGTCTGCTCCAGGAATATTTTATTCTGCCCGAAAAGTTTTTGTTTCTGGACATAGATTTGAACGGCTGGACCGGACGGGGTTCCGGGTCCGAATTCGTCCTGGACTTCGCCTTTGAGGATCTGGCGGTGGAGGAAATCGCCATGCGCAAAGAGCATTTCCTGCTCCACGTGGCTCCGGCGGTCAACCTTTTCCCCCAGGACGCCGACCCCATCCTGCTGGACCACCGCCAGTCCGAATACCGGGTGCGGGTTTCCGGCGGCGACCAGAGACGGACGGTCCACAGCGTCCTGTCGGTTCACGGCCTGGTCCACAACACCCTGGAAACCGTCGAGTATCTGCCTTTCGAGATGTTCAATCCCCAGTCCCAGGCCCGGCCGGTCTATTCCCTGCGCTATGACCCCTCGCCTCTGGACGGCGCCACCGAACTGACCCTGACGGTGGCCTATCCGGCCTCCCAGTCCGCCCGGACCGAGACCTTGTCCATCAAGACCATGTGCACCAACGGCTCTCTGCCGGAGTCGCTGCGGCTGGGCGATGTGCGGGTGCCCACCGACAGCTCCCCGGCCCTGGCCGATTTCGTCAACATCAGCTCCCCCACAGCCCCCTCGGCTCCGCCGCTGGGACACAATCTGTTATGGCGGCTGCTGTCGCACCTGTTTTTGAACTATCTGTCAGTGGCCAACGCCGACAACCTGCGGGCCATGCTCAAGCTCTACATCTTTTCCAACACCAGAGACAAGGCCCAGGCCCTGGCCAACTCCAAGCGGGTGGAGGCCATCAACGACCTGAAAATGGAAAAGTGCCGGCGCTTTCTGCGGGGCCATCTGCACCTGGGGCGGCACATCGACCTGACCCTGGACCCTCAGGGCTTTTCCGGACCGGGCGACATGTATTTGTTCGGCTCGGTTCTCGACAGCTTTCTGGCCGGATACGCCGGCGTCAATTCCTTCACCCGCCTGACTGTCAGCGACAGTCTGAAACAGGACCGCATTTCATGGCCGGAAAAACTGGGCGACAGATTCCTGTGATCGAGGCTCTGGCCTCCCGGCCCAGAGACTTCGCCTTTATCCAGGCGGTGCGGCTACTGTCCCATCAGTATATGCGGGACGGCCGGAGCGGCGATTTTTTTACCGACTTCCTGCGGATGCGGGCCGATTTGAGCCTCGGTTTTCCTGAAAGCGACCTGACCGGCCTCGAATATCTGCCGGAGGGCGCGGACCGGGCCGAGACCGAAAAGGTCCGCCTGACGGCCACCTTTTTCGGCCTCTACGGTTCGTCTTCGCCGCTGCCGACCTTCTATACCGAGGAACTGCTGGAGGAGCGGAGCGAGGACGAAAGCGTTCAACGGGACTTTTTGGACATCCCGGGCCAGGCCCTGTACTCCCTGTATCTGGCCGAATTTTTCCGTCACCGGCTCATGGACAAGGTGGTCAGCCTGGGCCGCACCGACGAAGTGGAGCGACTGTTCTGTCTGGCCGGGCTGGGCCACCCGGAAATTAGAAAACTGTTTGCCGAGCCGATGGCCATGATCCGGGTGGCCGGCCTGCTGAGCCAGTTCCCCCGTTCGGCATCCGGTCTGCGCTGCATTTTGATGGACCGCTTCAAATCGGAGGTGAGCATAGACCAGTGCGTTCCCGACCGGCCGCCCATCCCGCCGGACCAGCGCTGCCGCCTGGGCACGGCCAGTTGCTCCCTGGGCGACGATATCCGTTTGGGCGCGGTGGCCGACGACTGTCTGGGGCGTATCCGCATCACCATCAACGACCTGAAGCTGGAGACCTTTCAGGCCCTCTGTCCGGGCGGCGGCTCTTACCGTAAACTGAAGGGACTGGTGAACTTTTACTGCTCCGATCCCCTGGAGTTCGACCTGACGCTGAAGGTCAAAGACGGCGAGGGGCAGTCCGCCCGCCTGGGCGATCTGAAAAGCGCCCGCCTGGGCATGGGGGCCTGGCTGGGCCGGGGAGAGGTGAAAAACGGCCAGGCCTTTTTCCCGGGATCGGCCCTGAATAAAATAATGTAATTGCTCACCGCCTTTTGGCCGCGACGGCGGCGCAGGGCCCCAACGGGGCCTGGCCGGGCGCAAAACCACCGGAGACACCCGATGATCGGTTCCGACATAAAAGCCTTGGTAAACAAATGCAACGTCTTCTGCACCCAGGCCTTGCTCGACGCCGCCGGTCTGGCCGTCAACCGCAGCAACTACGAAGTGGCCCCGGAACATTTTCTGTTAAAATGCCTGGAAAACCCGGACTGCGACATGTCGGTCTGTCTGGCCCGCAACCAGGTCGACCGGGCCGAAGTCATCCTCTTTTTAAACGCCGCCCTGGAAAATTTTCGCAGCGGCAACTCGGCCCGCCCGGCCTTTTCCCCGGTGCTGCTGGAACTGTTGGAGGCCGCCTGGATTCTGGCCTCAGTGGATCTGGGCCTGGGCGCCGTCCGGTCCGGCGCGGTGCTGCTGGCTTACCTCAAACGCCCGAACCTCTATTCCCAGGGCGGCCAATCCAGGGAATTGAGCAAAATTTCCCGCGACGATCTCGAGAAAAATTTCAGGGAGATAATCCTGCGTTCCTCGGAAGACGCCGGGGCCGAGACCGCCTCGGAGAAGATCGAAACCGCGGTCGCGTCCGGGAGCGGCGAAAGTTTCGTCGCCAAATTCTGCGAGGATTTCACCGCCAAGGCCAGGGCCGGCAAACTGGACCCGGTCTTCGGCCGCAATGAGGAAATCCGGTCCATGATCAACATCCTGGCCCGCCGCCGCAAAAACAACCCCATCCTGGTCGGCGAGCCCGGGGTGGGCAAGACGGCGGTCATCGAAGGGCTGGCCATCCGCATTATCAAAGACGACGTGCCGGAAGTTCTCAAAGGAGTGACGCTCCTGGGCCTGGACATGGGTCTTCTGGAAGCCGGGGCCAGCGTCAAAGGCGAATTCGAGCGCCGCCTCAAGGGGGTCATCGACGAAATCAAGTCCAGCCCCAAGCCCGTGGTCCTGTTCATCGACGAAGCCCACATGCTGGTGGGGGCCGGAAACGCGGCCGGCGGCTCGGACGCCGCCAACCTCCTTAAACCGGCCTTGTCCCGGGGCGAACTGAAGACTTGTGCGGCTACCACCTGGAAGGAATATAAAAAGTACTTTGAAAAAGACCCGGCCCTGGCTCGACGCTTCCAACTGGTCAGCCTGGACGAGCCTTCCCCGGCCACGACCGCCCTGATCCTGCGGGGTCTTCGGGACAGTTATGAAGCCTGCCATCAGGTGCTCATCCGCGATGAAGCCCTGGAGGCGGCGGCCGACTTGTCCGGCCGCTTCATCACCGGCCGCTTTCTGCCGGACAAGGCCATAGACTTGCTGGACACGGCCTGCGCCCGGGTCAAGATCGGCTTGAGCGCCCCTCCGGCGCCCTTGGAAGACGCCATCCGCGAAGCCCGGGCCGTGGAACGGGAACTGGGCGGCTTGAAACGGGATCAGGAAAACGGCCACCCGGCGGACGACGAACGGATGGCGGCCCTGAGCGCCCGGCTGGAGGACTTGAGCAAAAGCACCGCCGGCCTCACCGAGCGGTGGGAAAAGGAAAAGGCCGCCGCCCGAAACCTTGTCGCCGCCCGCGCCGCCTGTCAGGAAGCCCTGAAGACTGAAAAGCAGACGGCTGAAAGCCCGGCTGAACCGGCCGGGGACGGCTTGAAGGCTGAACTGGATAAAGCCCTGGCCGAATATAAGGCCCTGGCTGACGAAGAGGGCGGCGGCCTCCTCGACGTCGAGGTCACGGCCGACGTGGTGGCCAGGGTGGTCTCCGACTGGACCGGCATCCCGGTGGGCAAGATCGCCCGGGAGCAGGCCGCGGTGGTGGCCGATCTGGAAAATCGCCTGACCGCGCGTATCAAGGGCCAGGGCCAGGCCGTGGCCGCCGTGGCCGAGGTGCTGAAGGCCTCCAAGGCCGGCCTGCGCGACCCGGCCCAGCCGCTGGGCGTCTTTCTCCTGGTGGGGCCCAGCGGGGTGGGCAAGACCGAAACCGGTCTGGCCTTGGCCGACATTCTCTTCGGCGACGAGTCCAGCGTGGTGAGCATCAACATGAGCGAGTTCCAGGAAAAACACACCGTCTCCCGGCTGGTGGGCTCGCCTCCGGGCTACGTGGGCTACGGCGAAGGGGGCCTGCTGACCGAAGCCGTGCGCCGGAAGCCCTACTGCGTGATCTTGCTGGACGAGGTGGAAAAGGCCCACCTGGACGTCATAAACCTCTTTTACCAGGTTTTCGACAAAGGCGTGCTCACCGACGGCGAAGGCAAAAAGATCAGTTTCCGCAACACCATCATCATGCTGACCTCCAATCTGGCCTCGGACGGCATCGAGGATTTCTTCCGGCGCGGCCTGGCCCCCGATCTGGCCGAACTGACCGCGGAAATACGGCCCCGGCTTTCGGCCCATTTCAAGCCGGCCCTCCTGGCCCGGATGAACATAGTGCCCTACCGCGGCCTGGACGACGAGGCCCTGGCCCGCATCACCCGGCTGAAGCTTGATCTGCTGGCCGAACGGCTCAGGAACAACAACGGCTCCGAGTTGAAATACAGCCCGGCGGTGGTGGACACCATCGTCGAACGCTGCCGCGAGGTGGAAACCGGGGCCCGCAACATCGACTACGTCCTGGCGGCCAACGTGCTGCCGCAAATGGCCCGGGAGATTTTGAGCCGTATGTCCTCCGAGGAGCTTCTGCCGCCGGTTCTGGCTTTGGATATCGGCCCCGACGGGGCTTTTAACCTGAACTTTGATGCCCCGGCGTAACCGTAACATATCATTGATCGTTCTGACGGCCCTGGTCTGGCTGGCGGCCTGCTCGGGCAAGGAGCCGCCCCCGGATCAGCCCGGGCCCCCGGAGGACCAGCATGCGGCCAGTCCCGACCTGGTGGTCTGGAATCTTTATCCGCGCGGCCTGACCGTCAATTTTTTGGCCGACGCCGAACTCAACCAGTACGACGGACAGGCCAACTCGGTCATGATCTGCCTGTACCAGTTGAAGGGCGGGGCTTCCTTCGCCAGCGTGGCCCAGGTGCCGGACGGAGTCGAAACCCTGTTCAAATGCGAAAAGTTCGACCCCACCGTGGTCTCGGCCAGACGGCTGTTCATCCAGCCCGGCGGTCGCCTGACCGAGGCTTTCGACCGGCTGGAGGGGACCAGCGTGACCGCCCTGGCGGTGGGCTACATGACGCCTTCGGCCGACGGATCGACTTGCCAGGCGGCTTTCCCCATCCGCAAGACCATGGTGGGCTTACCTTTTTTCAAACACCCGGAGTACAGCCCCGACCCGCTGACGCTGGACGTCAGGCTCGGGCCTGATTCCATAAGCTGCCGGCCCCGGGCGGCCGGAGATCCGGACCCGTTCCCGGCCCCGGCCCCGGCCGCCGAGCCGCAGCAAGCCCCGCCGGACGGCGGGGCGACCCGGCCTCAGCCGGCGGATGCGCAACCGCCGCCGCCGCCGGACGGCGGCAAGTGAATTTTGTCCCCATCGCCCAACAACCGGAACCAGAGACGAACCATGAGTCGAGAGTTGATATACTGGCACCAGAGCCTGTTTCTCCAGCCCCAGCATTTTCAGATAGTGGACCGCCGCACCGGGATGCTTTTCCGTGACGGGCTGCGGCTGTGGGCCGATTATCCCTACGGCCTGAGCCGGCTGAAAATATCGGCCGACTCTTTGGCGGCCGGTATATTTCAACTGGACGAACTGGAGATGCTCACCCCCGACCTCAGCGAAAGGGTCCGGCTGCCGGAAGAGGCGGTCTGCCCCTCCCGGCCCCTGCCCCTAGATTTCGGGGCCGACGACCGGCTCATGATCCATCTGGGCTTCCGGGCCGCCAAAGCCGGAGAGCCGGCGGCCACCCTGGCCGAAAACGACGACGAGGCCCGGGCGATCCGCACCCGCTATCTGGCGCCGGCCGACCCGACCCTGGAGCCGGACATCCACAGCGGCGGACCTGAAGCCGAGCTTCGTTTCCTCAAAATTGTCATCAAGGTCATCTTCGAACCCGAATTGGACGATTACGGCGACTACGCCACCCTGCCCGTGGCCCGGATAATCCGCGAAGGCGGCGGCGTCTTCCGCCTTGACGACAGCTATTTCCCGCCCTGCCTCAACCTGGCGGCCTGCCAGGCCCTGCACGACCTGGTCCGTTCCGTCCGCGACCGTCTGACGGCCAAAACCAGGAATCTGGAGATCAGCAAATCCACTTCCGGAACCGGAGTGGAAACCCTGACCATGCTCCTGGCCCTTCAGACCCTGGCCGTGAGCGCCGTTCGGCTGGACAATCTTCTCAGCGTCCCCCAGACCACCGCGCCGTGGGAGGTTTACGGACTTTTCCGGGAAATGATGGCCGCCCTGTCCATCTTTTCCCTGGACCTCGATTTCACCGGCGCCGACCGCCGCGACCTCCGGGAGCCGCGGCCCTACCTCCACAACGACCCGGCCCCGGGCTTGATTCAACTGCGGGAAAGCATCTTCCGGGTGCTGGATTCCCTGTCCAGCGGGCCGCGCTACCTGGTGCGCTTCGATTGGCACGAACCCTATTTCGTGGCCGAACTGCCCGGCCACATGATCGACGAGGGTCGCGAGTTCTGGCTGATCATCAAGACCCCCGAAGGAAGCGACCGGGAGGCGACGGCCGAGCGGGCCGCCCGCTACCTTAAGCTGGCCTCCCGGGAGGGGCTGCCGCTCATTCTGGCCCAGGCTGTGGGCGGCATTCCCGTGACCAGGGTCCAGCCGCCCCCGGCCCAGCTGCCCAAGGGGCCTGATCTGATATATTTCAGAATTCACCATGAAAGCCGCCTGTGGGATGAAGTGGTCAAAAGCGGTCTGGTCTGCGCTTACTGGGATGAGGCCGGGCCGGACACCGAGTTTCAGGTGGCGGTGCTGACCGGCGGTGGGCTATGATTTTCAAAAGCCACCAAACCCGACTGGATCAGTATCTCCCGGCCATGCTCCTGGCCGCCGAGATCAAAAACGGATACGGCGGCCCGATGGAGGCCGGCGAGATGGCCGGCCGGCTGGCCTCGCTTTTGACCAAAGGCTCTTCAGCGCCGGCCCCGGGCGAAGACGGCCAGCCGGCCGCCTGGACTCGGCGAGGGCCTCACGGCCCCATTCTGGACGACGCCTTTTTCGCGGCCTGCGCCTATATTGACG
Source organism: Candidatus Adiutrix sp. (assembly GCA_031263565.1). Lineage (GTDB taxonomy): Bacteria > Desulfobacterota > Desulfarculia > Adiutricales > Adiutricaceae > Adiutrix. The sequence goes on from JAISFR010000046.1 coordinate 15,366, forward strand.
AAGCCCTGATGAATTCAAACTGGACGAATAAGGGCCAATGGCTGCGCCACAGCCTGATTCGCCGCTATTTCAATACGCTTCTGGCCGGAACGGAATTTTTCGACCGCCTGACTCATCTGCTGAATTTCGGCCGGAGCGGCGGCCTGGCGGCTGAAGCTCCGGACATCGACCCGGCCGCGACTTTCGACCACCAGGCCGGACTCCCCGAGCCGCGGGCTTATCAGGCGGGCGCTTCCCTGAAAAAACGGGCCTCGAATTTCATCGCCGGCCAGGCCCGCCGATTGAAAGACGAGTTGAAGGAAGTGGTGGAGCCGTTCATACCCCGGAATTTTGAGCCGGGCGGGGCGCCCGCCGACGAACCGGCTCCCGTCCGCCGCCGCTTCGACCCCTGGCGGGAAAGCATCGAGGTCTTCGCCGCCGCCCTGTCCCTGGGCTTCAACGGCCGGCACTACGGCCCCGACGGCCTGGAACATCTGGAATCGATCAAGCGCCATGTGGCCGCCGCTTTGGGTCCGCCCCTGGCCGCCGAGGCCGGGCGGCTGCCGGACCTCACCGCCCTGGCCCTGTCCCGGCCGAAGAGCCGGACCGGAGGCCGTATCCTGAGCGGGCTGCTGTACGCCCTGCCTCTGGTTTTGACTTTGCTGTTCATGGTTTCCCATCGCTCCGCCCTGGCCCGCTTCACCCTGGACTGGGCCAGGGCGCTCGGGGTGCTGCCATGAAGACCGCCGTGAGGCATCGACGAAGCACTGTTCCAATGGGGCTGGAAAGACCGTGATCAGATGAAAATAGTAACCGCCGTCTTGAAGATTCTGCTGCTGTTGATCCTTCTGGCCGTTCTGGCCTTCGGAGGGTCGGTGCTGGCCCAGGTCCTGGGCTGGCCGACCTGGAGCGTTCCGGCGGCTTTCGGCGGTCTCATTGTCCTCCTCACCCTGATTCTGTCGGGTCGCAAATTTTATTACCGGCGCAAGGAAGGCGCCTATCTTAAAAAAGTCCTGACCGAAGGCGGCGAATCCCTGGCCGTGACCCGGGAAACCCGGGCCGAGCTGCTGGCCCTGCGCCACGCCTTCCAGACCGGCCTGGACGTCCTGCGCCGTTCGCCCCTCGAACTCCAGGGCGATCCGCTCATGGTCCAGCCCTGGTATCTGCTGCTGGGCCCCTCCGGCGCGGGCAAGACAGCCATGCTGGACAAGGCCGAACTGGCCTCGGCCTCCGTTGCCGTCAGGCCGGCCGGACCCCTCGCCGCCCCCACGGCCCACTGCGACTGGCGCTTCTGCCGCCGGGCGGTCATTCTGGACACCGCCGGGCGCTATACCTGGCCCGACAACCCGGTGGAGGACCTGGAAGAATGGACCGAACTGGTCCACCTGCTGACCGCCAACCGGCCGGCCAAACCCCTGGACGGGGTGGTGCTGACCCTGCCCCTGGATCTTATCCAGAACGCCCCGGACCGGGAGATGGAGGAACTGGCCGCCGCTTTCCGTCTGCGGCTGGAAGATCTGATGGCCATGGCCGACGAGGCCCCGCCGGTCTTCGTCATGCTGACCAAGGCGGATCTGCTGCACGGTACGGCCGAACTGGCCGCCCTGCTGCTTCCCGACGAAAAGCGGCAGGCCCTGGGAGTCATCAACAGCCTCAATCAATCTCCGCTCCTGTTCCTGGCCGATGGCCTGGAGGAGATCATCGAGGAGCTCAAGCGGCGCCGGCTGGCCCTCAGCGGCCGGGACGGACGCCAGGCCGGAGCCCTGGGCCTGCCGGGGGAAATGGAGGCCCTGGCCGGAAAATTGGAAAAATTCTTCTCCCGCCTCAGTGAAAATCCCTATCAGCAGCCCCTGAACCTGCGGGGATTGTTCTTTTCAGCCTCCCGCCTCGACGGCCCGGGGCGGCCGCTGACCTACGACCGGTCTCCTTTCGAGGGTGATCTGAGCAAACTCTCAGCGCCGGCGGCCGGCAACGGGCTGTTCTTAAGAGACTTTTTCGAAGCGGTCCTCCCCGGCGAGCGATATTCGGCCCGCATCAACCCCAAGGCCATGATGCGCAGGGCCAAACGCCGGGCTGTCCTGCTGGGGGGCTGGCTTTTGATCCTGCTGGGCCTTCTGGGCTGGTCCGGCTACAGCTATCATCACGTCCGCGGCGTCCAGAACAATCTTTTCCACACCTTTCCCGCCGCCCCGGCCCTCAGCGGCGACTTCGTCCACGACGGGCTGGTCCTGAGCCGTTTCCGCGACGGCATAGTCGATCTGGAATCCGGTCTGAAAAAAGGCCTGTTCGGCCGTCTCTGGCTGGGCCAGGGGCTCGGGACCGTGGACATGCTCAAGGGCCGCTTCTGCGAACTCTACGCCCAGGCCGTGCTGGGACCCATGAACCGGCGGCTGGACGACGTCAATCGCGTCGACCCCGGCGACGGCGGGGCCGACTCCTTCGTCTACTCGTATCTGTCCAACCTCATCTGGCGGCTGGACCTTCTGGCCGGCGAGGACCAGGAGTCCCTCCGGCCCATGGAGGCCGGCGCCATGCGGGCGGTCATCATGGCTTTCGGGCCGGACACCCCGGACATCAGCCCCAACCTCGGGGACATGTACATGTCCTACATCGCCTGGCGGCCGGACCGGCACCAGATGGAGCGGGAAGCCATCCTGCTCAGAGACCGCTTCGCCTCCCTGATGGAAAACCGGGGTCTGCCGTGGCTCTTCGAATGGATCATCCAGCACAACAGCGCTCCCCCGGTCAAGCTCAGCGAGTTCTGGCACATCAATCTCCCGCCCGAGGACGACCGGACCCTGTCGTCGTCCTACACCGGCGAAGGCCGCCGCCAGATCGAGCATCTGATGAAAAGCCTGGCCCGCCTGTTCCCGGACAACGAACTCACCACCGACTACCGAGACGAATTCTGGCGGCAGTATCACGACCGCTATTACCGGGGCTGGCTGGATCTGGCCAGCAACTTCGACCAGGGGACCCGGGGCCTGGCCACCAGGAGCGACTGGCTGAACCGGGCCGGCAACATGAACACCTTCCAGAGCCCGCATCTGTCGTTTCTCATGCGCATGAATCATGAGCTGTCGGCCATTGACGATCTGCCGCCCAAGCCCAACTGGGCCGTGACCTGCGACCGGCTGGCGAGGATAATTCAGGCCAAGGCCGATGAAAAACGGCCGGCCCCGCTGACCAGGCAGTTGGCCGGCCTGATAAAAGACACCGCCCTGAAGACGGCGGCCCGGGTGGACGACCAGGCTTATACCGATCTGAGCACCCAGCTTCAGGTCACCGAGGCCCTGACCGACTATCTCGGTCAGCTGGCGGCCTTTATCCCGGCGGTCACCTCCCCGGAGGCCGGCTTCATTCTGGCCCAGCATCATTACCAGCGCTCTCAGAGCGACCCGCTGCCGGCCGACCTGGCCCTGGCCGATCTGACCAGAATGATCACCCTTTTGGGGACCTGGGACGACAGTGAAAAAGTGATCTGGCAGCTTCTGGAAGGGCCGCTGTCCTTTCTGGCCGCCACGGTCAACCAGCAGGCCGCGGCCCAGCTCAACGAATACTGGCGCAGCCTGGTGGTCAGCCCCACCGTCCACGTGCCTCAGCAGAAGCTGTGGGACACCTTGTTCAACCCGAATTCCGGCCTGGTGCCGGCCTTTACCGACCAATACGCCCAGGCTTTTCTGACCCGCGATGCTTCCGGCTGGCATTACGACGACTGGATGGGCCTGACCCTGCCCTTTACGGACGACTTTTTCAACCTGATGAATATCGGCTGGGAACACGGTCAGACGCTTTTGGACTCCTATGACGTAAGCATCACCATCGTGCCCCCGCTGATGAATCCGCCATCCGCGGTCAAACCCAATCTGGTGGGCCTGTATCTGCAGTGCGCCGACAAAGAGCAGTTTCTGGAGAACTACAACTACCCGGCCGAAACGACCTTCAACTGGAAAATGGGCCTCTGCGGCGACACCACCCTGATGATGTTCTTCGACAACTTCACCGCCCGGAAAACCTGGCCCGGAAACAACGGTTTCGTCGATTTCCTCAACGCCTTTCAGCAGGGGACGGCCGATTTCAGCCCGGATGATTTCCCCGAATCATCGGCCCTCATGAAAGCCGCCGGGATAGACGGCCTGACCATCCGCTACCGCATCAGCGGAGCCGAGGACGTGCGGCGGGACGGCGGCTGGCCTGATCCCTCCGTGCCCGACGTCATTACCCGGCCCTGGGCCACGTTCACCCCGGCCGACGTCAGCCAGGCCCTGGAAAACATCGGCGTAGCCAACCAGGCCCCGGGCCCGGGCGAACCGCCCGAAGGCCGTCCGGCGCCTTCCGGGGGAGGCCGGCCATGAGACTGAAGCTCCTCGGCGGTCTGCCCCTGATGATGGCTCTGGCCTGGCTGGTCCTGGCCGTAATCCTGTTTTCCTGGTCCATCGGCGGGGACCGCTATCTCTACCGCGAAGTGATCGAAGGCTCCCGCGAACGCGGCAGCCGTCCGGCGGTGGTGGTGCCGCCGCCCATGACCGAGATCTCCCGGCTGCCCCAGGCCTTGCCGCAGCCGAAAGCGACATCGCCCGGCCGGAACCAGCTCTCCGCCCCGCCCCTGCCGCCCGACGGCACGCCCGAGCCCTTCGCTCCCCTGGACCCGCCCCCGGCCGTCTGGGAACTTCAAAGTATGGAGGTGGTCAAGAACGAAGCCGACTATTTCGAAGCCCGCTTCCAATATTACGGCGGCCGCCTGTCCTCCCACCTCAGCTACCAGTCCCGCCAGCCGGTCTGGATCATCGACCTGCCGGCCGACTGGGCCAACCATCTGAAAAACAACTACCACTGGCCCGAGGGCCTGGTGCGGCGGCTGGCCCTGGGCCTGCACAACGGCTATCTGCGGCTGGTGCTCTACCTGCGTCAGCCCCACGGCGGGCGGGATGTGCTGCCGGTCATCACCCCCATCGACCAGAAAACCTTCACCATCACCCTCAGGGGCGCGCCCCCCGACGGCGGGGAGGCCGGCCATGGCCGCTGATCCCGGCAAAGACCCCATCAGTCCGGAAGCTCCGGCCGGAACCGATATCCGCTATGGGGCCGACTTTCCGGCCCTTCAGGCTGAGATCGACAAGCTGTCGTCCCTGTCCGGGGCGGCCGGGGGAGTCGACTGGAAACTGGCCGCCGAACTGGGCGAACGGATTCTGACCGGACAGTCCAAGGACCTTCTGGTCGCCGCCTATCTGGCCGCCGCCTGGCTGGCGACCGAAGGCCCGGCCGGTCTGGCCCGGGGGCTGTCCCTTTTGAGCGGGTTGCTGGAAAACTTCTGGGACAGCCTCTTTCCGCCGCTGAAACGGCTGCGGGCCAGGATAAACGCCCTGACCTGGTGGCAGGAAAAGACCGCGGCCCGGCTGGAAAAGTACGACGGCCCGGAATTGGATCGCGAACTATATCTGACCCTGAACGACGGCCTGGAACACCTGGACCGGCTGGTCGGGGAAAAAATGCCCGGAGCCGGTTCCCTGGCCGACCTTAAAAATCTCGTCCGCCGTCTGCCGTCGGTCCAGGAGGCCTCGACCGGACCGGAGGCCTCCGCCGTTGAACCGTCCGCTCCCCCGCCGCCGCCTCCGGCCGCGCCGCGGGCGGGGGAAAAACCGGCCGACCCGGCTTCGGCCCGGCGCCTTCTGGCCGAAGCGGCCGGCAACTTCGCCCGGCTGGGGGCTGAAGACGGCTTCCAGGACCCCTGGCGGTGGAAGGCTTCCCGCTGGAGCGTCTGGCTGCCCATAGTCAGCGCCCCGCCCAGCGAAAACGGCCGGACCCTCCTGCCGCCGCCGCCTTCGGAGGTCCGGGACCGCATCCTGGCCCACCTGGAAAACGGCCGCCTGAGGGAGGCGGCCCAGGCGGCCGAGGAGCAGACGGGGGCTTATATTTTTTGGCTGGACCTGCACTGCTGGTGCGCCAGGGCCCTCGGCGGCCTCGGCCCCGCTTTTGAAGCGGCGGCCTCGGCGGTCCGCCTGGAGACCCTGAACTTCACCGACCGCTGGCCGGGCCTGGTCGATCTGGCCTTCAACGACGGCACCGCCCTGGCCGACGGCGACACCCGCCGCTGGCTGGCCGGCTCCCGGTCTGATTCCGGTGCTGTGGCCGAAAGCGACGGCCTTGGGGAACTGGACCGGCTCATCGCCGCCGGCGAAACCGCTTCGGCCCTGACCTTCCTGAGCCGGACCCTGGCCTCCGCCCCGGAAGGGATGAAAAAATACCAGTTGCTGATCCGGCAGACGGAACTGATGTTCCGCCTGGGCCGGAAGCGGACGGCGGCCGGCCTGGCCGATCTGTTGATCGGGGAAATCGACCGGCGGGACCTCGCCGGCTGGGACCCGCCCCTGGCCCGCGCCGCTTTGCTGGCCGCCCATCGGGCCTACAGCCGTTGCGGCCCGGAAAAGACGGACCGGGCCCGGCTGACGGCGGCCCGCCTGGCCGCCCTGTTCCCGGAGGACGTTCCGTCTCTGCCGCCGGAAGAAGATTGAGCCGGGAGGGCCGCCGCAATTTTCAACGTACGCCTGATTATAAAAATAGCCGGTCGCCCCGGAGAGGGCGACGGAGCGGAGCGACCGGTCAGGTCGGTCAATCCGTCCCCTGCCGGGCAAAAATCGCACTTTTTGCCCGGCTACGACCAGAGCGCTTGAAGATGGAAAGCTACTTTGAGAATGGCCGGGAGGGCCGGCCGGTTCTTGCGCGATTTCAGCGACCCGTGTTATATTCATGAAAATTTCAACCGCCGGCTTCCGGAATCAGGAGCGCCTATGAGTGAAGACAAAAAGACCGGATTTCTGGTGGAAGGGGAATGGGAAAATTCCTATCTGGAGATCATGTTCGGCAGTGCGGTCCAACTAAACGGATCGTCCCTGGAAATAGCCGGGGCCAAAGGCGATCTGACCGGCGCGTTCATGGCCGAGTTTTCTTTAGCCTTAACGATGGGGGCCTTTCTGAGTTCCAACAGCCTGACCATATGCTATACTAAACAATTGAGAACGGCTGTGGAGGAAACCACGGCTTCAAAGGTCGAGACGGCCATAAGCGACGTTGGGGTCCTGGTTGAGCGATCCAGTGTTTCGGGCAATGAGCTTAAGGCCGGCATTTCGGCTCTCCAGTCCAGGGTTGACAACGCCATCGCCGCCGCCGACACCGCCAAGGCCGAGCTTTCGAGGCTGGCCGCCGCCGCCCGCCGCAATGAGACTTTTCTGAACGCCCTGGGCATCAGAGGCGACGGGACCTCGCTGACCGGCGTCGACAATGAGGCGCTGGCCAGTGGACAGCGTGCGGCCGGCAACCTTGACCAACTGACGGCCAATGATATGAGAATGGGCGCCGTCAATATCGGCGCGGCCGGAGATTTGGCCATCAGCAGAGCCCAAAGCAACCGGTGCGCCGCTTTGACCACCGAACTGACCGCCTTGACCACCAATGTCTAGTAACCCCATAGCCAAGGAAATAGTCGACTGGTGGCTGGCCCTGACCGGCCGGAAGCCCGGAGACGAGCAGGGCGACCTGAACGTTCCCCCGCCATCGCAGACGGATGATGAACCCGGCGATGAAACGAAGGGCGAAACTGAGGGTGAACCCAAAGATGAAACCGGCAAAAAAGAATTCGCCGGCGGGCGCATAACCTTCGACGGCGATTACAGTTGGCTCTACATCAAGGCCTTCACCATTAAAATAGGGCAGTGGCTGGCGGACATCAATCTGGGTCTTTCGGTCACTTTGAAGCTGGCCGCCGATTTTTTCGCCAAAGGGGTGGAAGCCTCTGTTTTCCTGGGGGGGCAGATGGTCGCCGATTTCGCCAAGGTCAAGAGCTGGGTCTTTATAGAAGCCCTGACCCTGGAAAATCTCGAAGCCGCCGTCGAGGAAACCGAGGTCCATCTGTCGAAGATCGACATCTCGGCCGGGCGTGTGGAGGCCGGGGTTGAGGCCCTGCGCGCCCAGGTGGAAAATATTGAGGCCACCGCGGAAAAAATGGCGGTGATGGTTAATGAAATGCAGAGCGCGGTCGACGCCCAGGAGGCGCTGATATCGGAGGCCCGGGCCGCTGGCCAGCGAACCAGAGCCGGGGTCAACCGCAGCCGGGTCACGGGCGCCGCCAGCTCTCTGTCGGCCGACAGCCAGAGCATCGACGGCGCGGCCGTCAGCTCGTCGGGATCGGTGGTGGATGCGGCGGTCGATGAAGACCAGGCCGACGGCGTCAATTCCGAAGCCTCGCCCCTGGAGACCAATGTGAACGCGCACAGCGAAATTGGTTGACGGCCGGCTTTCGGACAACTTAAAAAAAATCACCCGGAAAGGCGGGCCCATGGCCGAAGAATATTTCAGCTTCAAAATCGATTCACTGCCGGACGATGAATTTCTGGTGGTCAGCTTCAACGGAGAGGAAGGGTTGAGCGATTTGTACCGCTTCGAACTGACCCTCATTTCCAAAAACAAATCCGTGGATCTGGAGCAGGCCCTCTACGGCCGGGCCAGCCTGACCCTCAACGCCTTTGAAGGCCGCCGGGTCATCGGCGGCATCCTGGCCTCCTTTACCCAGGGCCATGAATTCGGCCCCTACGCCTTTTACAAAGCCGAACTCCGCCCCAAACTCTGGTGGCTGACCCTGACCTTCCACAATCAGGTCTTCCTGAACCGCAAAATGCCCGACTTTATCACCGAAGTACTGGTTGACGGCGGCCTGGATTTCGGGCGGGACTTTGAAGTCAAGCTGATGGAGGACTATCCCGATCGGGAGATGGTCATTCAGTGCAACGAAAGCCACCACCACTTCCTGGAGTGGTGGCTGGCCCGCCACGGCGCCTGTTACTGGTTCATGGAAACCGCGGCCGGCGAGACGGTCCGGCTTTCGGACCAGGCTGTGGCCCACGCCGAACTGCCCGGCGGAGCCCGCCTGCGCTATGCCCAGCCCACCGGCCTGGACCACGGCCAGCCGGAAACCATTCACGATTTCACCGTCACCTGCCGACCGCTGCCCAAGGAGGTGGTGGTCAAGGACTACAACTACCAAAAACCGGGCCTGGACCTGACGGCCGACAGCCAGGTGCTGGCCAAAGGCCGGGGCCGGGTCTATATTTACGGGGCCGGCTTCGACGATTTGGATCAGGGCCGCAAACTGGCCAAAATCAGGGCCGAAGAGTATCTGTGCGGGCAGGTGTCCGCCGAAGGGCTCAGCAATGTCCGCGATCTGCGGCCGGGCTACGTCTTCCAACTGGACGGGCACTACCGCCGGGATTACAATCAGCGCTATCTGGCCGTCCGCCTCCGGCACGAGGGCAGCCAGACCCGTTACCTGATCAACGGGCTGGGCATCGGCGGCCTGGGCCAGGACTCCCTCTTTTATCGCAACACTTTCCGGGCCATCCCGGCCGACCGTCAGTTCCGGCCGCCCCGGCCGGAAAGCCGCCCGGTCATCAGCGGGTTCATGCCGGCCAAGATCGACGCCGCCGGCAGCGGCCAATATGCCGAGTTGGACGAACAAGGCCGCTACAAGGTCGTCTTGCCCCTGGACCGTTCCGGACGCGGCGGCGGCAAGGCCTCAGCCTGGCTGCGCCTGATGCAGCCCTACGCCGGGGAAGGCATGGGCTTCCACGCGCCGCTCCACAAGGGCACCGAGGTGCTGCTGGCCTTCATCGACGGCGACCCAGACCGGCCGGTCATCGCCGGGGCCGTGCCCAATCCGGAGACCCCCAGCCCGGTCAACGACGCCGAGCAGACCAAGATCAAGCTCGACAGCGCCAGCGGCAACAAAATACACCTCGACGACCAGAAGGGCCGGGAAGTCATCCGAATCACCTCCGAGGCCAGCGGCACCCTGCTGTCCATCGGCACCATAGATCCCGAACACGAAGCCAAAATCAAGGCCCTGGGCGTGGAATAAACGCGGAAGGCGAGCTGCAATGAACGGTTATGTCGAAAGTGGCGACTATTACTATGTGAAAATAGCCCACGGCGCGGAGATGTTTTTGAACGCGTCCCTGAATGTCACCATTGGCGTCAGCTTGACGGTGGTCGGCTTCGAACTGGCGGTGGCGGTGGCCGGCTCTCTTTCCGTGACCGCCGGGGGCAAGTTTGAAGCCGGGTTCCACGAATTCGAATTCACCGGCTTCAAGACCCGGGCCGAAGCTAAAAGGCTGGAAGCGTTGCTGTCTGAACTCAAAACCAAGGTCGACAGCGTCAAATCACTGGTGACCGAAAACCAGGCGGCCCTGGAAATGGCCGATCTGGCCGCCACGGAGATGGAAGTGTCAACGTCCGAGGCCGGGGCGGCGCTGAGCCGGTCCACGGCCGGGGTCGAGGCCCTGGCCGCCGCCGGCGTGGACTGGGCGGCGACGGTCAACCACAGCGAGGTCGACGGCGACGACACCGAGGGCCGGGGCTCCCACAGCGCCCTCAACGCCTCCCTGATGGAGGCCTATGGCCTGGAACAACGGGTGGCGGGCCAGGCTACCAGGTTGAGGGGAAGCGCCCTGAACAGCAACGGGGCCAGCACTGCCCTGTCGGTGCTCCGGACCAGCAACGGCGCCCTGACGGTCATGTGAGATATGCAGGTCATCAAGGACATCGAGCAGGGCCTTCTGTTTTCGGCCGTCGGCCTGGGGGGCAAGTGGTACCTCCAGGCCGCGGTCATGCTCTTTTTCGACCTGAACGACCCGGAGACGGCTTTGTCAGAGCAGCAATTGTGGCCCCTGGTCCAGAAGCGCCTGGGGGCGGCGACCCTCCTGGATGCCGGTTTCCCCAAACCCCGGGGGGAATTTCTGGCCGCCGGGCGGGCCTTCTGGCCGGGAAATGAAAAATTGAAGGGCTCCTTCAGGGCGGCCACCGGCCGGGAGCCCGAACCGGGCCGGGCCCTGGCCCGGATTCAGGTCGGCCCCTTGAGCCGGACCCTGGCCGTGTCCGGTCCCCGCCGCTGGGTCACGGGACCGGCCGGCCCGGCTCCTTCGGCGCCCGGTGCTTTTGAAGCCGTCCCGCTGACCTGGGAGTCGGCCTACGGCGGCCCCGGCCACGAGGACAACCCCGACGGCCTGGGCGCGGCCGATCTCTTATCCCCGGCGGGGGAGAAATACCGCCCCCTGCCCCTGGTCGAAGACGCCGCCCGCCTTGTCGGCGGCCCGGACGACCGGCCCGGGCCGGCCTCCTTTCTGCCCCGCCCCCTGGCCTGGCCCAGCCGCAAAGCCCTGGCCGGAACTTATGACGACTTCTGGCTCCGGGAGCGCTGGCCGGGCTTTCCCGACGATTTGAACCCCGACCTCTTTTCTGTGGCCGGGACAGGGCAGGTTCTGGCCCAAAACTTTTTTCAAGGCGGAGAAAGGATCATCGCCGAAGGCTGCCATCCGGAAATTTACCGGCAGGAAAGCTTTGTGCCCCAAAAGCGGGTCAGGCTGTTCGCCACCTTCGCCCCGGATATCTCCAAACCCGGGGACTTGGAATTCACCGAGCCCCAGACCCGCCTGGAGACGGTCTGGCTCTTCCCCGAGGACCGCCGGGGCCTGGTTATTCACCGGGCCCTGATCCCCTCGGCCGACGAGGAGTTCACCGGTATTGACTGCCTTTTCGTGGCCGTGGAGGAGGCCGGAAGCGAACCCCGGACCCTGGCCCACTATCTCGAAGAACAGAAGCGCCGCCGCGCGGTGAGCGTGCCGGTGGACATGAGCCCCTTTCAGAAAGCCGCCGGCAAAGTCAACGCGGTGGTCCGCAACCTGCGGACCCTGGAGCAGGATGTGGACCTGGAACTGGCGCGCCACCTGGGGCAGGCGCCCACGGCTCCCCGGCAGATGTCGGAAGTCATTGACGACCAACTGGCCGGGCTGGGCGACTTGAAGTCCCTTCTGGGCGATCAGAAACAGCTTCTGCGCGACAGCAAAAAACAGTTCGGCCACCTCATGCCCATCGACGTCCGGATGCTGGCGCCGATGGAGGAATCCCTGGCCAAAATGGAGGGCAAAATAGCCGCCGCAAAAAAAACCCTGGCCGAGGCCGCCGACCGGACCTCGGCCATGGCCGCCCGCAATATGGCCGTTCTGCGGAACGACACCCTCAGGGCCATGCCCCCCGACGTGGCTGAAAAGGTCCGGGCCGGCCTGGCCAATCTGGGGCTGGACCCGGAGACCCTGGCCTGGCCCGACCCGGATGACGCCCAGCCCTGGTCCCGGGAAGCCCTGAAACTTCTGGCCCGGGGCCGCCGCCATCTGGCCGCCGACCCCGACCGGCTCCGCCGCCTGACCGCCCTGGGCCTGCGCTCGCGGGACCTCAAGGCCGGCCTGTTCGGAATTTTGCCGGAACCGGTGGATATCGACCTGAGTCAATGGGGTTTGAAGGAGCCGCCGGAGGGCCGGATCATCACCCTGGGGCCCGGCTGGCTGGTCCCCGACTTCGAAGGCCCCCTGGCCGTGAGCCTCCTGGTGAGGCCTTTTGACGACGAACGGCCCTTCAGCCCGGTCCGGCCCGCCGAGGGCGATTTAATCCTGCCCGGCTCCCGCCCCGGGGCCCGGCTTTTGGGCGGCGGTTCAGGCCGTCCGCTGCTTCTGGCCCCGGACCCTTTCACGGCCTGGCTGCTCTATGCCGAGGCCGGAGATCAATTCATGATTCTCCAGATCAGCGACCCGGCCGTTCCTCCGCCCGCCGGCGCCGGGGAAACGCTGGCCTCGGCCCCCCTGGCCTTGCTGCCGGTTCCGGCCGGCCAGGCCGATGACCGGGCCTTGGTCGAGCCCTGGCTGGGCCTTTTGCCGGGCCTTTTGCCGGCCGGCTTTGACAAGGGCGAACATCTGTTTGAAGCCCGCCGGGCCGGTTTCGACATCCGGGCCTGGCTGATGGCCAGGCTGCCGGATATCGGCCTGGAAGTTCCCCCGGAATACGGCGTCAGGCTGCCGGACAAGCCGGAAGAGGCCGGGAGTCTGAAAATCAAGGTTCCGGTCTTCGACATCGAGGGTCTGGTCGCCAAAAGCCGGGCCAAGGTCGAGGCCTTTGTGGCGGCCAAGGTGGGTTCGCCCCAGGCCGAATTTGAAAAAGTCAAAAGCGATATCAAAAACGAAGCCCGGCAAGTCGACCGCTACCTGAAGCCCCACGGCCACAGCGTTGACGAAATTTTTGAAAAATTTAAATTGCCCGGCCAGATCAAGCCGCCCAAGCCCTCCGGTCCCAACCGGGAACTGCTGGCCAACCTCGACGACCTGGAAAAGCGGCTGGACAAAACCGGAACGCTGTCGGACCAGGGCCGGGCCAAGCTGAACAAAATCCGGGCCAGCCACATTGAAGTGGCCGAAAAGACCGCCGACTTGCACCGGAAAGGCGAGGAACTGCTCGACTGGGGCCGGAATCTGATCAAAAATCCCTTCCCGCCGGAAGCGGTGGCCGAAGCCAGGGCCCAGGGGCTGGAGCTGGATCCGACCCCGGTGACCGTGGAAAAAATAATGGGCCTCAAGGAGCGGGGGGCGACCGTCGCCGGCCTGGATTTGTCCGGCCTGGATTTCAGCGGCCGGGACCTCGGCGGCTTGCGGCTGGAACGCTGCTTCTTAAATCAGGCCGTTTTCCGGCAGGCCGATTTGTCCGGCAGCCGCTGGCACATGTGCTCCGGCCGGGGGGCGGACTTCACCGGGGCCCGCCTTGACCGCGCCGAAATGAATCTCTCTTCGCTTTCAGGCTCGGTTTTCGAGAGCGCCGGCCTGGCCGGGGTCCAGGCGCTCCAGGCCGACTTCACCGGCGGCACCTTCAACCGGACGGTTTTCACCGGGGCCGGCTTCGACAAGTGCATTTTTTCCAAAGCCCGCTTCCAGGGCGGCGGCCGCCTGGACCGGGCCCGTTTTTACATGTGCATTTTCAACGGAACGGTTCTGGAAAAGGTCGTCTCGGCCGACAGTTCCTGGGAACGGTCCACCTTCACCGGCTCCGCTTTGAGCGACGTCCTGTTCCTCAAGGGACTGATGAAGGAAACTCTTTTCGTTCAAAGCCGCCTTGACAAAGTCGTTTTTGAGGACGGCGACCTGACCAACATCCGCTTCAACTATCACTGCGAACTGCGAGAGGTCGCCTTCCGCCGGGCCGTCCTGGACCGGGCCAGCTTCAACAACGCGCTGATGCCCGGAACCATCTTCGACCATTGCCGTCTGGCCGGCGCCAGCCTTGAGGAAAGCGACCTCTCCGGCAGCCGCCTGACCGCCTGCCGGGCGCCAGGGGCTTTGATCCGCAAGAGCGACCTGCGCGGGGGCTATCTGGTTTCCCTGGATATACAGAACGGCTCTTTCCGCCGCTCCAACCTGGCCGGGGCCGATCTCAGCTACGCCAACTGCCACGCGGCGGAGTTCTACAAAAGCGTCCTGGCCGATACCGACCTCACCGGAGCCAATCTCCGCCTGACCCTCCTTGAAACGCGGGAAGCGGCCGCCCGTCGCGAGGGTTTCATCCGGCGAGACGGCGACGGCCCGAGGCCAGGAGGTTCATGACGTGGCCGCGGACCTGACCAGAGAGGAAATAGTCGCGGCCATCGCCGACGACCAGTTGATAATCGGCAAAAATCTCAGCGGGCTCGACCTTTCTGGCCTTGATCTGACCGGGGGCTGGTTTGAAAAGGTCGACTTTAGCGGCGCCAGCTTCAAAAATTCCAAGATTGACCGCACCGGCTTTCGGGACTGCGACTTCACCGGGGCCGACTTCACCGGCCTGAAGCTGGACCGGGCCGTCTGGAAGGATATGCGCCTGAAGGGCGCCTGTCTGCGCGGAGCCGACCTGCTCCAGGTCGTTCTCAGCGGTTCCGAGCTCGGCGGAGCCGATCTCGGCGGGGCCAGCCTGGAACGTTGCATCGTGGATCAGGGCGGCTGGGCCGGGGCCGACTTTTCCGGCAGCCGCCTCCGCCAGACCCAGTTCTCCAACTGCGACCTGACCGGGGCCGTCTTCCGGGGAACCGATCTCTACAGCACCATCTTTTACCGCTGCGGCCTGACCGGCATCGACCCGCGCCGGGCCCTTCTGGAACGCACCGTCTTCCACGAATCGGATCTGAGCGGCCAGGACTTCTCGGGCCTGTCGCTCCACCTGGTCCAGTTCCGCAACAACAATCTGCGCGGGGCCAATTTCCGTAAGGCCGACGTCAGCCGTTGCGCCTTTGACGGGGCCGATCTCACCGGGGCCGACTTCACCGGCTGCCGGGCCAGGGAGGCCTTTTTCGAAAAAGCCGTTCTCCGCCGGGCCAGACTTACCGGCGGGACCTTCGACTGGGCCATGTTCATCGGGGCCGACCTGACCGAAACCGAGATGTCCGGAGCCGATTTCAGCCAGGCTGATTTCTCGGAAGCCTCGATAGTCAGGTCCAACGCCGCCGACAGTTCCTTTTTCATGGGCCGCCTGTGCCACGCCGAGGTCCGGGGCAGCAACTTCAGCCGGGCCAACCTCAGCGGGCTGAACCTGCATGGCCTGTCGGATTTGGACAATCTCTGGACGGACTCCAGCCGCGCCCTGGCCAGAGGCGACGATCCCGACCGCCTGAAGGCCGAACAGTGGTTCGACCGTCATCAGCATTTGAGCAAATGAGGAGATGGAAATGTTCATGATGAGTATGGGCGTGGGTCAGGTGCTGGGCTTTCCCGACACCTGCCTGACTCCGATGCCGGCCCCG
>JAISFR010000058.1 GCA_031263565.1 Candidatus Adiutrix sp.
CGGCCGGGCGCGCGGTTATTATTTTTTTTTATGAGAGAGAGAGAGAGAGAGAGAGAGAGAGAGAGAGAGAGAGAGAGAGAGAGAGAGAGAGAGAGAGAGAGAGAGAGAGAGCATCAAACGTGCCAACTTAATTGGACAGATGAAGAGCGAATCAAAGCCGGCCGGGTTCCCCGTCATTAAATATTCCCAAGTCCTTCGAAATCACAAGATACAGCCCTCCCCCAGGCCCTTCAGGGTCAGGCCCGGCGAGACAACAACCAACGGTCAGACTTATGATCATTAGTTCGACGATTTTAATTACCATAACCTAAGCTGTATGTCAAGGATTCAGATATCGAAGTGTCAACGCCGGAGGCTTGGAGGGGCGCCCCCGCTTCCGCCGGCCCTGGCACAAAATGTGCTACGCCAAGATTACAACGGAAAGCATTGCCGGGCCGGCCCGGGAGACGAGGTGGAAAATGACCGCTGCCAACGCCAAAATACTGATAATCGACGCTTTGGGCGATGTTTCGCTCTGCGCGGCCAAACGCTTGATACCCGGCGGCCTGAGCGTCCTGGCCACCGGCAGTCCCGAGCGGGCCCGCCAGCTTCTGGCCGCCAGCCGGCCTGAACTGGTCCTGATCGACCGGGCCGGGCCGAGCGATCCCCTGGTCTGGGTCGAGGAAATCCACCGCCTGGGCCTGGCCGCCCAGGTCATAGCCGTCACGGAAGAGCCCGATTTCAACGAAGCCATGGACTGGATCGCCGGCGGAATCTTCAATGTTCTGAGCCGGCCCCTGGATGAGGATCTGCTCTGCCGGCGCATCGGCGAGGCCCTGGAAAGCTGCCGGGCCTTCCGGGAAATCGTCGATCAGGCCGACTCCCGCCGCCCGGCCCGGGACGACGAGAGCCTGAACCGGTCCCTGGCCGATTTCTACCGCGGCTTGAGCGGCTGCCTGGAAGGTCCGGAACTGAAGACCTATATCATGGACCGGGTCAAAGCCCTAAGCGGCGCCCAGCGGGTCGAACTCTGCCTTACGGGCGGCCTGGCCGGCTCTTCCTACTGCCTGGAAACCTACACCCTCACCACCGGCGAAAGCCGCCCGGAACAGGATTTCAGCCTGCCCCCGGCCCCGGTTTCCGGACTGGAGACCGAAAAGAGCCGCCTGGGTTACGAACTGTCGGCCGACGGCCTCCATCTGGGCGAAATATATCTTTATTTCGACAATGAAAAAGATTTGCGGATCCGGCCGCCGGCCGTCATGGCCGAGATCATCAGCGCCGTCTCCTCGGCTCTGGGCGCGGCGGGCAAATATCAGAAAGCGGTCAACCTGGCCGCCCGCGACCCCTTGACCGGCCTGTATAACCGCCGCATATTCAACGAAGTGCTGCAACGGGAATTCTACAAGGCCCAGAGGCACAATTTCAACCTCAGCCTTCTGAGCATCGATCTGGACCATTTCAAATCCGTCAACGACCGGCACGGCCACCAGACCGGCGACCTGGTGCTGAAAGCCGTGGCCGGGGTCATCTCTTCCGTGGCCCGGGGCACGGACCTCCCGGCCCGTCTGGGCGGCGAGGAATTCGCCATTCTCCTGCCGCACACCAGCCAGGAACAGGCCCTGACCGTGGCCGGGCGCCTGAAGAACATCCTGGCCGGCGACGATTTCCGGCTGCCGGCCGCCGTCGGCGGCCAGACCATCAGCCAGGGCGTGGCCGGGCTGGAACATTTTATGATCAAAAGCCCCGAGGATATGGTATACTGGGCCGATCAAGCTTTGTACCTGGCCAAACGCGAGGGACGCGACAGCATCCGGGCGGTCACCGACCTCTCCATGACTCCAGCAGTGAAGGACGGAGCCTATGCCTTCCAGTGATGAACGCCGAAAAGGGCTGCGGGCCGCCCTGCCCGCCGAGTTCTATTTCAATATCCTCAGTTCCCATGACGAATACACCAGAGGTCAGGCCTCGGTGCTCCGCCGCCTGGGGGCCATTGACGCCGTCAAGGCCCCGCCCCCGAAAACCGAATCGCAGATTCTCCTGTCCCGCATCGACCAGAAACTGTCGCTCCTGGTCGGCATCCTGGCCGAGCGTTCCAGCCGCAAGAGTTACGTCAACCACGCTCTGGTGGTCGATATTTCCGAATTCGGCCTGGCCTTCGGCCACGCCATGGAAATCGAATCCGGCGCGCCCATCGAAATCGGCCTGCAACTGCCCGACGGCGACAACCGCCTGATGGATATCGCCGGCCGGATAGTCCACATCAAAAAACCCCCCGATCAGGATTCGCCTTACCGCCATATCTACGGCGTTGAATTCACCGACATCCAGGGCAAGGATCAGAACGACATCGTCCAATGGATTTTCTCCCACCAGCGGGAGCAGATTCGCCGCCGCCGCGAATTCAGCGCCTGAGAAGCAGCCTTTTTTATCCTGTTGCTAATTAAGCTTAATTATGAGATAATTACTCAGCCGTTTAACCGCGGCCTTAAACAGCATTGGGATTGAAGGCCTTCATATAAAAATGCAATGGAACAGAGAAAATCCCCGTCTTCGCCGTTCCAGGCTGACCGGCGGGCGAGGCCGCCGCAAGAAGGGTCAGAGTTTCTTGGGCGCCAGGCTCGGCGGCCTGTGGCGAAGTCTGACCGGCCTGGGAAAATCCGCCCCCGGGGAACGCGAAAAGCCGCAGCGCCCCAAGCCTCCGGCGCCGGTGGATCTCTTTGAGGATCTGAAAATAGCCGTCCCCAAATCCCGCCGATTAGCCCACAGCCGGCCTTCCCGAGCCGCTCCGCCGGCCGAAGCGCCCGATATCCGGCGGCGGTCCGACGGCGCCGAAGCCCCCGTCAAGGCCGCCCCAAAACAGCCCGAAGCCGCCTCCCCCGCCCGCCCGGCGCCGCCTTCGGCCGCTCCCGGCGCGGGCCGGACGCCCGATAAGGAAAACAGCGCCGGCCGGCCGGCCCCCGGGCCCAGACGGCCGCCGGGGGCCGGGGCTCCCCGTCCGGGCGGCCGGCCGCCGCGGACCTCGCCGGCCCCTTCGAAGCCGACCCGGACGCCCGGGCCTTCCGCCCGGCCGCCGGAGACCCGGGTTCAGCGCGGCGGCCCGGAAGGCGCCGGGCGGCCCCGCCGGAAGCCCCCGGCCCCGCCCCCCCTTCTGGTCCGGGATCCGGAACCCATAGAAGTTTTTTCCCCCCTCAGAGAAAAGGACCAGCCGGCCCCGGCCGAAAGCCCGGCCCCTTCGCGGGCCAGTTCCCGTTCGCTTCCGCGCCGGGCGGCCGTCTTCATCATTCTGCTGACGGCCGCGGCCGCCTTGGCCGCCTATCTGGCCTGGTTCCCCAAAAGCGGTCCGCCCCGGGCCAAAGTGGCCCGGATACCGGCCGCCAGCCTCCCCAAAGTGGCCCCCCTGGCCCCCGGTTTTTTTGAACTCTACACCCGGGAACGCGAATCGGCCATCCAGACCGCGGTGACCATCCAACCCAACGGCAGCCTGGGCCAGGCCCTGGAAGCCCTGGGGCTCGGCAGCCGCCAGCGGCTGGGCTCCCTGATCGACTATCTGACCAAAGACGATCTCCTGAAGGTGGTCCAGCCCGGGGATGTGCTCCGGGCTTTCTGGCAGGACCGGGGCAAAACCGAACTGGCCCGCCTGGAATATCAGCCCAACCTCAATCTGAGCCGGGCCGACCTTCTGCCCCTGGTGATCATGCGGAAGCCTGACGGCGGCTACTGGCATTACAGCCCGGTCTCCCCTCTGCTGACCCTGAGCACGGCCAGGGAAGGGGTCATCGACAGCAGCCTCTGGCTGGCCGGCAGCAAAGCGGGCCTCGACAGCGGCATCATCACCTCCATCACCGAAATCCTGGCCTCGGACATTGACTTCATGACCAACATCCGCAAAGGCGACGTCTTTCAGGTGCTTTACAGCCGCGAATACCGCGACGGCCGGCCCAAAGGGGACCCGGTGATCGACATGGTCAAGCTGACCAACCGGGGGCAGAATTACGAATACTACCGCTTTGTGGGCAGCAACGACCAGGTGGGCTATTATGACGCCCTGGGCCGGTCCAGCCGCAAGGCCTTCTTTGCCACGCCCCTCCAGTACAAGCGCATCTCCTCCCAGTTCACCATGACCCGCCTGCACCCCATTCACAAGGTGGTCCGGCCCCACCAGGGGGTGGACTATGCCGCGCCCAGCGGCACCCCGGTTTCGGCCGTGGCCGACGGCACGGTCGTCTTCTGCGGCTGGAACGGCGGCTACGGCCGGCTGGTGACCATCAAGCACGATGAAACCTACACCACCATGTACGCCCATCTCTCCAAGTTCGCGCCGGGCCTCAAAAAGGGCTCGGCGGTCAGGCAGGGCGACCTGATCGGCAATGTCGGGGCCACCGGCACGGCCACCGGCCCCCACCTGGACTTCCGCCTGAAAAAAAACAACACCTTCATCGACCCCGTGCCCGAACTGGCCAAACAACAGGGCCGGCGACTGGAAAGCGGCGAAGCCCAGGCCTTCGCCCAGGTGGTCGGCCGCATCCAGGAACGCATGACCCAATACCTCACCACCACCAACGCCGGCAAATAATTTCAACGCCGAGCGAGCCCGGTGACGGCCGGGACTAAATCGTCCGGGAACTGGCGCCAAGACCGGCAAGCAATTTTAACGCCGAGCGGATTATATTTTGAGCTTTGAAAGCGGCCAGGTTGAAGATCTTATCAAGCGCGGCCTGGCCGCCGGGGCCTTTCCCGGGGCCGTGGCCTTCTGGGGCCGGCCGGGCGCCGTCCCGTCGCGCGCCTGGGCCGGGCAACGCGGCCTCAGCCGCAATCGCCAGGCGGTCAGCCCCGACCTGATTTATGATCTGGCCTCTTTAAGCAAAGTCCTGGCCACGACCAGCCTGGCCATGATTCTGCATCAGCGCGGCCGCCTGGATCTCGACCGGCCTCTGGCCGACAGCCCTCTGCCAGCCCTGGCCGCCGGACAGGCCGGCTCCGGGGCCGACTGGCGACGCCTCACCCCAAGCCATTTACTGAGCCACCAGTCGGGGCTTCGGCCCTGGCGGCCCCTTTACCGCCTGGCCGGCGCCAGCCTCGCGGAACGGCGCCTGGCCGCTTTGCGGGCCATCTGGGCCGAGAGGCCCCAGGCCGCCCCCGGCCAGCGCAGCCTCTACAGCGACCTGAATTTCATCCTTCTGGGCTTTCTGCTGGAAGAGCTTGAAGGCCAGAGCCTGGAGACCCTTTTCAACCGGGAGCTGGCCCGGCCCCTGGCCTTGAGCCGGGCCGGCTTCAGACCGCGCTCAGGTCCCCTGGCCCCGACCGAAGACGGCTTCCGTTACGGGGGACCCGTGGCCCACCCCGAAGCCCTCTGGCGGGGCCCGACGCCCCTGGGCCGGCCTCACGACGACAACGCGGCCTGGCTGGGCGGCGCGGCCGGCCACGCCGGGCTCTTCGCCCCGGCCGCCGACCTCTGGGCCCTGGCCGCCGACTGGGCCCTGGCCTGGCGTTCCGGGCGGGGCCTGGTTTTCCAGCGGGAGACCCTGGCCCATTTCATCCGGACCCGGCCGTCGGCCGAAGACTCCGGCCGCCCTTTAGGCTTCAATCTGGCCGGCGCCGTGGAGGCCCTGGCCGGCTCGGTCTTTCCGGCCGGCGCGGTCGGCCACCTGGGCTACACCGGAACCTCGCTGTGGTGGGATCGGGAAAAGGATTTTCTCTGGATTTTCCTCAGCAACCGGGTCCACCTCCGGGCCTGGAACCCGGCCTGGGAGCCGGCGGCCTATCTGGGCGGCCCCAAGCGAAAAAACTGGACAAGTCCGGCCGATAAATAGATAATAATCAGCGGTGGAGGAATGAATCATGCGCCAATTGCCGCTTTTGACTTTTTTGCTGCCGCTGCTGCTCTGTCCGGCCGCCGCCCTGGCCGCCGGCGGGGAAAAATTCGACTTTCAGCTCGGCCGCGAATACCTGCAACTGCCGGGAACGCCCGTCCTCAGCGAAGGGGATGACGGCCGCATCGAAGTGCTGGCCTTTTTCTGGTACAATTGCGATCACTGTTACCGGCTGGAACCGCTGATCAGCGCCTGGGCCGACCGCCTGCCGGCCGACGTCCGCTTCCGCCGGCTGCCGGTGGTCTTCAACCCCGCGGTCGCTTTTCACGCCCGCATTTTCATGACTCTCCGGGCCCTGGGTCTGGGCCCTCAGGCCGATATGACCGTTTTCCGCCTTTTTCATGAGCAGCGCCGCCCGGTCAACAGGCCCGAAGATCTGCCCCGGCTGGCCAACTCTCTCAAAGTGAACGAGAAAAAGCTGATCGAAACCTTCAATTCCACCGAGGTCGACATCCACATGAATCAGTTGGACCAGCTCATGCTGGCCTATGACCTGCCCGGGGTCCCGTCCATGGTCATCGACGGCCGCTATCTTTTCGACATCGGCACGGCCCACGGCCCCGACGGTTATCTGCAGCTGGCCGACCTCCTGATCGCCGAAGAGCGGGAATACCGCGGCCGGAACGGCGGGCGGCTTAAAAAATAACCGGCCGGACTTCCAGGGCCGGGGGGAGACGGTAAAATGGCCGAAGCCGTCGTCCGGAAGGAGAACGTGATATGGAAAAGAAAATCCACAGATTGACTAAATCATTATTCGCCAAAGTGTGGGAAGACGCCGTTCGGAACGCCGACAACCGGCTGTTCCTGGCGGCTACGGTCAACGGCCAGGAAATCTCAATGGAAGTCTACCGCCATCTGGGTCTTGACGCCGCCTATGAAATCGCGGAAAGTTTCTGGGACGGCATAGACCGATATAAGGCGATCTGCTGATCAGAGCGATATTGCTGAAAAAAGGCCGGGGCCCTCCCGGCTTTTTTCATTCGGCCCCAAAATTCCGCCAGGCCCCGATAACCCGCCCCAAAAGGGCGATTTCCTCGGCGGCCCGGACCTGGCCTTCGAAAAAAGAAGCGCCCGACTGAACGCTCAACCAGCGCCCTTCATGGCCGCGGGCCCAGAAAAGACGCCCGAAATCACATTCCCCGCCGCTCAAATCCAGGCAGAGCCAATAGACCGAACCCTCCCGCAGCCGCCGCAAATCATTGTCTTTCATATCGATCAGCACAATCCCGCCATCGGGGATAAAAGGCTCCATCGCCCGGCCCCTGGCCCGGACGGCCCGCAGGCCTTCGGCCGTCACGAGACCCAGAGCCCGGCCGTCCAGCAGCAGCCGGCTTTCGCTTTCCCGGCTGTCGGCCGGTTTCAGGCTCCGGCCGTCAGGGCCCAGCCTGAGCGGCCCGCTGAAGGGCACGGCCAAAAGACCCGGCCAGTCGGCCGGTTGGGCCGGCGGCGGCCCGCCGTTCCGGGCGACAGGTTCCTGGCGGCCCGCCTCAGGCCGGACCGCCAGGCCGCCGGGCCGATCCAGGCCGGGGAGATAGGGCCTTAAGATTTCACCCAGGTCGAAGCCGGCCGCGTGGGCCATCTCCCGCATCTTGGTTTCCGAAACATGGCGGTCGCCGTTGAGCAGAAAACCGATGGTGGCCGGCGAAGCCCCGGTCCTGACGGCTATCTGGAGATTGGTCAGGCCTTTTTCGGTTTTCCAATGGCGCAGCCAGAGCTGGAAAGCCCGGTTCAATTGCTCTTTGCCTATAAAAAGGGACATGCCCGGCTCCTGGCTTGAAAAATATGACCACAGTTTGTAGTCAGGCGACAGTTTGACTATATCATATTGATTTTAAAAAAGTCTTTAAAACGAGCCTCTATTTGTAAAATATCTCTTGACAGCCTTGGCTACATATGAGAGACTCTATTTGTAGTCAAAACCATTCAACATCTGCCCCGCCGTCAAGGAGAAACCGTGACTCCCAGCCCGAACAAATCAGAGCTTATCAGCCCGGCCCAGGCGGCGGCGATCTTCCTGGGCTTGACCGGCAAGAGCCGCAGTCCCAAGATGATCGCCAGTTTTGACCTGCCGTGCTTCCCGCACCTGGCCCAGTGGCGCTATGGCCTGGGCAGCGGCAACCTGCGCCTGTCGGGCGTCAGGCGCCGCCAGTGGGAGTATTTCATCCGGTCCCGCCTGGCCCTGGGCTACCAGGTCCACGAGATTTTCACCCCGGCCAGCCTCTGGGACGGCGCCGTCGGGCCCGACCAGGACGATTAGCGCGCCGTCATGATGAACGGCGGCCGCCTTTTCCGGGTCCGGCCTTCCTGGCGGCCAGGCGCTCATCAATATGCCGGTCAAGTTCATCCATGGCCTGCCCGTGGGGAACCACGCGTCCGGCTTTCCAATCCTCAATACCGGCTTCAACGCCTTCTATGATCGCCGCTCCCCTGTTCACATAAGTTGTCGACAGGCAGCAACTTGGCCGCGACCTCTTTCGCGCAAACGGCGGCCTCCCGGTCATCGTTGAGATAGGCCCGCACTATGGCCCCTTCAATCAAAATCATCATCCGCCTGGCGAGAGTCTCGGCATCGGGAATCCCGGCTTCAACGCAAAGTCTCAAAACATCCCGGTATATAAGCTCTTTATGCTCTCTTGAAATTTGGAAGACGTCAGGATGGCTGTCGCCAAATTCACCAGCCGCGTTAATGAAGGCGCAACCTCTGAAAGCGGCCTCGTGAAACCAGTCGTTCAGGGCCTCAAAGAGCGAGAGCAGATTCTCCGCCAGGCTGGCCTGCGGCCGGGTATAACTCATAAACCAGCGCCTCCATCTGACGTCCCTGTCTCTGAGGTACTGCTCAACCAAAGCATCTTTGGACGGGAAGTGCTTATACAGCGTGTTCATCGCCACCCCGGCCTCCTGGATGATCCTGTCAATCCCGACAGACTGGATGCCCTCATCATAGAACAGCCGCTCCGCCGCTATGAGTATTTTTTCCTTACTTGATGGAGTCTTGTCGCCCGCCGTGTTCGTCACCCCCTAACTAGTTGTTATATTGACATATCTGACAGCAAATTGCAACTGCCGCCTGAACCGGCTTGACGGGCGGCCCGGCCGCGGAACAATTTTTTGGGAACGCTCAAAAAAGGGCTTGACGGTAGAACGGTCGTTATGTTATACGTCAAGTAGAACGATAGTTCTATAATACATTCAGTGAGGGTATCCTTATGGCCAAGACCAATGGTTTCAGGTTAGGCATCTACATCTTCAAGGATGCGGAGATTGTGGATTTCGCGGCGCCATACGGAGTTTTCTCCGTCGCCAGGCGCATGGATCCGTCGTTGGAGGCGTTCTTCATTGCGGACGCGAACCGACCGGTACAGGCCCAGGCGGGCTTTACAGTCCTGCCCAACTACACATTCGCGGACAATCCGTCCGTGAGCGCGTTTCTCATCCCCGGCGGCTACGGAACCCGCCAGGAGATTTACAATCAGCGGCTGCATCAATACATCAGGTCGCTGCCCGGGGAGACGCTTCTCACCAGCGTCTGCACGGGTTCGTGGATATACGGCTATATGGGCCTGCTCGACGGGCTCACGGCCACGAGCAGAAAAGAACCCGACAAAGCCGAGTCCACAGCTCCGGGGATGGTTCCGACTGACAGGCTGGCCTTGCTCGCGCCAAAGTGCAAGGTCAGCCTGGCCCGGGTGGTTGATTCCGGGCGTCTTGTAACCGCCGGCGGCATAACCGCCGGTATGGAGATGGGCTTTCACCTGCTCCGCAAAGCCGGCTACGAGGAGAGCTTCATCAGCGAGGTGGCGAGGATTATGGAATATCACCAAGCCTATGAGAACTATCGCCATGACGTTGAGTATGGAGCTTAAGCGCGCTCCAGGCGCGCAAAAAGCAGGGACAGCAAAAAATTGAAGATAAAATACATGGCGGCCGCCGTCAGCCAGATCTCAAAGAGATGGTGGATGGTGGCCGCCAGTTTCATGGAACTGTAAGTCAGTTCGGCCAGACTCAGCACCGAGACGACGGAGGACTCCTTGAGCGTGGAAATGAATTGCCCGGCCAGCTGAGGGGCGGTTTTGCGGAAAACCTGGGGCAGGACGATCAGCCGGTATTGCTGAAGGCGGCTTAAGCCCAGACACCAGGCGGCCTCCCACTGCCCCCGGTCGGCGGCCTGGATGGCCCCCCGGAAGATTTCGGAAAAATAGGCGGCTTCGTAGATGGCCAAAGCGGCCACCGCCGGGAAAAAGACGTCCAGATCCCCGAGCCGCACCGTGGCCGCCTCCGCCAGCCACTGGACCCCAGGCCCGCAGTCCCGGATAAAGGCCGCCAGACGAGGCCAGGGCAGGGCTTGGGCGCCAAAAAAATAAAAAGCCACCAAAAGCAGCACCAAAGGCGGGATGTTGCGGCTGAGTTCCACCAGGCTTCTGGCCGCCAGCCGCAGATAGAGGCTGGCGCCGAGGCGGGCCAGGGCCAGGCCGAGACCCAGGGCCAGGCCCAGGGCCGACGCCCAGACGCTCAGGCGCAAAGTCAGGGCCAGGCCCTGCCCCAGAGTCCCCAGCTGAAAGCGGCCGCCGGAGTCCCGATGCAGGATGTACTGGGGGATATCGGCCCATTGCCAGTCATATTTAAAATCGACCAGCACCCGCCAGGCCAGCCAGCCCAGAGCCGCGGCCAGAAAGACCAGCATCAGCCCGTCACGGGCCTGAAGGCCCCGGCTTACAAGCTGCGGCGGAATATATCGGGGCGCGGCTATTTTAAAAGTCCTTCCCAGTCCAGGGTTTCGAACCAGTAAGACCAGGTCTTCTCCAGCCACCGGGTCTTGAAGCGGGCCGCGATCCAGGCGTTGAGGGCCGGCAGGGCCTCCCGGTTTTTGGGGCTCAGGGCCATGCCGCAGGGTTCGCTGGTCAGGGTCCCGGAGACGGGCACATAAATTTCCCCCGGGCTTTTAAGGGCCAGCTCGGCCGGATAGGGGGCCGAGGCGATCAGAGCCTGGGCCTTGCCGCTGCGCAGTTCCTGGGCGGTCTGGTCCTCGCTGTCAAAGGTCTTCAGGGTGGCCTGGGGCAATAATTCCCGGGCGGCAATGGCCGCCGTGGTGCCGCTTTTGGCCGCGACGACGATTTCCGGGCGGTTGAAGTCGGCCAGGGAGGTTTTATTCGGGGCGCTCCGGCGGCTGGCGGCGATGGCCATACCCGAGAAGGAATAGGGATCGGTGAAGACCACCTTCTGCCGCCTTTCCTCGGTGATGCCCAGGCTGCCGATGATGATGTCGAAGCGGCCGGTCAGAAGGGCCGGAATAATGCCGTCCCAGGCGGTGGGCACGAATTCGGCCTCAACGCCCAGGTCGGCGGCCAGGGCCTCGGCCACCTGAATTTCAAAGCCGACGTAGCGGCCGGACCTGGTCTCCATGGCCCAGGGCCGGAAGATGTCGAAGCCGACCCGCAGAACACCCCGGCTCTTGATCTGCTCCACCCAGGGGTTGCCGGCCAGGAGCGCGGCATCTTCGGGATTGGCCCCGGCCGGGCCGGTCTGGGCCAGGGCCGGGCCGCCCATCATGATTAAAGCGGCCACGATGGCCAGAGACGGCATAAAGCGTTTGAACATAGCGTCCTCCCTTGACAGAGCCTTAATACAAAATTTTATCCAGAAAGAGTCTGGCCCGTTCGGTCCGGGGCCGCTCAAAAAAATCCGGCGCCCGGCCTTGCTCGACGATTTCGCCTTCATCCATAAAGATCAGTTCGTCGCCGGCCTCCCTGGCGAAGCCGATCTCGTGGGTGACCACCAGCATGGTGGAGCCCTCGTCGGCCAGATCGCGCATCACCGCCAGAACCTCGCCGATCATCTCCGGATCCAGGGCGCTGGTGGGTTCGTCAAAAAGCATCACCTTGGGGTTCATGGCCAGGGCCCGGGCAAGGGCCACCCGCTGCTGCTGCCCGCCGGAACGCTGGGCCGGGCGGGCCCCGGCCTTGTCGGCCAGACCCACTTTGAGCAACAGTTCCCTGGCCAGACTTTCGGCCTCGGCCTTCTTCCGCCCCCGGACCCGGATCGGGGCCAGGGTCAGATTTTCCAGAACCGACAGGTGCGGAAAAAGATTGAAAGCCTGAAAGACCATGCCCAGCTCGGGCCGCATCCGGTCCCGCAGGCCGGGCTGGCCGGTCAGCTCCCGCCCGTCGAGCCGGATGCTGCCGGAATCGACTTCCTCCAGGCCGCAAATACAGCGGAGCAAGGTCGATTTGCCTGAACCGGACGGTCCGATGACCAGCACGGTTTGCCCCCGCCGGACAGTCAGGGAGACTTTTTTCAGGGCCTGGTGCCCGCCGGGGAAAGTCTTGCTGATGTCCCGCAGTTCAATACAGGCCCCGCCGTTTTGTTTTCCGCTTTTCACAGCCGGCCCAGCCGCCTTTCCAACAGCGCCCCCAGAGCCGACATGAGCAGATTCAGGCTCAGATAGATCCCGGCGATGGTCAGCCAAAGCTCGAAAGACAGAAAAGTCTCGGCCGCCAGATCGCGGGCTTCCTTGGTCAGTTCGTAAACAGCGATGGTCGAGGCCAGGGCCGAATCCTTGACCAGGGAAATGACCAGGCTGCAGATCGGGGGCCAGAGCATGGGGGCGGTCTGCGGCAGGATAATCTTTCCGAAAGTGTCGGGGGTGGAAAGGCCCAGGCACCAGGCCGCCTGCCACTGCCCCTGGTCCACGGCCAGAAAACCGGAGCGGAAAATTTCGGAAAGATAAGCCCCTTCAAAGAGGCTGAGGGCCAGCACCGCGGCCCAGAAAGCCGAAAAATCGAAAACCGCGCCCCAGATGAAATAGGTGACGGACAACTGAACCAGAAGGGGCGTGTTCCGGATGATTTCCAGATAAAGCCGGGCCAGGCCGGCCAGAACCGGGCCGCCCAGAAGGCGCGCCAGGGCGGTGGCCAGACCCAGAAACAGGGTCAGAAGAAGGCTCCAGGCAATAAGCCGGCAGGTGACGCCGAGCCCTTTCAAAAGCGGACCGAAGCGCATCCGGTCCCAGTCGAAAAAGAAGGCCGGCACCCTGGCCCAGTCCCAGCCATAGCCCGTGGCCAGAGCCCCCTTGAAAAGCAAGAGGCCCAAAAGGAACATGGTGATCAGCCAGCCCAGGCCGGCCGTAAGGCCGGCGGCCTTTTTGCTTCCGTTCATTCCCACATTGCCAATCCTGGCTGTCGGCTACATATCAAGACGAATCTTGTTCTCACGGCCGGGCCGGGAGCGCTTGGCCCTGGCGCTCAGGCCGCCCCGGATATTCATCACCGCCTTGCTCATCTCAAAACTGCCCTTGGCCTGAAAGAGAAGATTTTCCGGCCGGGGACTCCCCCCGCCCTCTTTCAGCATATTTTCGCTGATCAGCAGATATTTGTCGGCATTGTTGCCGATCCCGCTGACGTCCAGGAAATAGTGACGCATTTCCCCCCAGCCGGTCCGCAGGATAAAATCAACCGTCAGCAGTTCCGTCTCCTCCGGCGGCAACTCGAAATTTAAAGCCAGAAGAATCTTGCCATGCCCGCCGAGAGACCAGACCGTTTCCAGGTCCTCATGCCGCAGGTCAAAGGGCGGAAAGGCCTTGGCCAGGGTGTTGAGAAGCTGCTCCAGGTAGCCGGGGTCAAGGTGAACGCCCGAATCGTGCGAGGCCCTGACATATAAACGGGTGCCGGGTTCATAGATCCGGTTGTGCACCAGCCAGGCCGCCGCCCTGACCGCCCGCCGGCAGGTATAAATCAAATTGTCCCGCACCGGATGCAGAATGGAACATTCCACGGAATGAAGGCCCCAGGCCTGGGCTTCCGGATCCCTCCTTAAAATCAGATCCCGGGACAGCTTGCTGCGGGGCAGGCTGGAAGGCAGGCTTTCCACCGTAACTTCCAGACCCCGGCTGCGGGTCAGGAGCCGGGCGGCCAGGTGGGCCAGCTCTCGGTCCTGGGGATTGATCCGGCCCGGAAAATGGCGCAGCAGGTGCTGGGCGATGCGGATGTAAACGCTGACGAGCATCGTCTGGAGCTCCTCGCCCAGTTGAATCTGCTCCCGCTCCGCCCAATTGGCGTAATCGGCCAGAAGGGCCATCCGGCTCTCGTCCCAGCCCCACTGGAGAGCCCAGGTCTCCAGGGCTTTCCGCTTGTGAGAGTCGGCGGGCAGATCAAAAAAAAGAGCGCCCTGGCCGCTGCCGATCACTTTCAAGACCGCGGAAATCCGCAGCAAATTCAACTGATCTTCCGGCAGATGGCTTTCGGCGTAGCCCACCACCCGATTTATGGTTATAATGTAAGGGTCCACCGGCAGACAGTCCGGCCCGGCGGACAGCACGGCCGCCTTGACCTGGTCGCAAAGGAGCTGCCTGGTGAAATTGGATTCCACATAATCGTAAAGAGCCACAATTTTCAAGATGCCCTTGAAGAGGTCGGCCTCCGACTTGCGGGCCAGCCACAAAGCCGCGGCCAGAGTTTCCTGGGGCTCGGGCAGAGAAGGGAAGCCCAGATCCACAAATTCGGCCCCGGGCCGGCCGGCCACGGCCCGGCTGACGGCCTGGTAGCGCTTGGCGTCCACCGACAGGGGAACCACATGCCACAGGGGCGGCCGGCCGGCCACAAACAGAAAGGTGCGGTAAAGCTCCTCCAGAAGCAGCATCGGGGCCACTTCGCCTTCGGTTTCGGCGTCGTCCAGGCGGGTCAGGCGGCCCTGCAAGAGATCTTTGAGATTGACGGTGTAAAAATTGGCTTCAGTGCCATGCACCAGGCTGGCCCACTGACTTATGCCTTCAAGTTTTTGTCTGAACAGCGCGAATTCCCGGCGGGTGAAAGAGGCCGGATCATAGCAGACCCAGTAGTCCAGGTCGGAGGAGGCGTTGTGGCCCACGGAGCCGAGGGAGCCGATGAGAAAAAGACTTTCCACCACCGGCCGGCCGGCCGCTTCAGCGTAAGGCCCCTGGAATCGCTCGGCCCGGGGCAGCCATTGCTGCCATTCAATCAACTTGAGGCCCGAGGGCGTGGCCGGATCGTCCACATAACCGGGCTGCCCGGGCTCATTGATATTCAGAAAAATCGGCGCCCACTTGAAAACCTCGACAAAGCCGGCCCCGGCGTAACGCCTCAATTCCAGGATGCGGGCCCTGTTGTTAGCCAACTGGGCCATGGAATTCCGATGAATTTCACTGATCTTTTCTTCGTCGACAAAATAAGATTTCATTTCATTTTTTCTGATTCAGGCCGTCCGGCGGAAAGCGCGCCCTGGCCATTTTCTTAAGTAACAGATTATCACAAAAGCCTTGCCTTGTCTAGATAAGGCCTTGATTTCCCAAGGCCCGCGCCGCTAAAAACCATAAAAACGCCGGCTTAGGCCCAGGCGGAAAAAGCGTCCGCCCGGCCAGGCAATTCTCAAAGCAGCTTTCCATCTTCAAATGCTCTGGTCGCAGCCGGGCCAAAAGGGCGATTTTTGCCCGGCAGGGGACGGATCGGCCGACCTGACCGGTCGCTCCGCTCCGTCGCCCTCTCCGGGGCGACCGGCTATTTTTATAATCGGGCCTACTTTGAGAATTGCCGCGCCCGGCCAGGCCGCAATTCAAAGGCCCCGGCCCGGCCGACTTTCAAGTCGATTTATTTTACCAAAATGATATTTTTATCATTTCAAGAGGGCTTAAAAAATTACGGGCCGGGCTTTATTCCTGATAAGTCATTAAAAACAATAACTATATTTTTTTAACTCCAGGAAGCGGAAATTAGCCCGGGTCTTGCTATGAATAGGGGCGTCATCGTTTTTATTACGGTCGCCGTTCAGCACGCGACTTAAAATACGGGCCGGAGGAGCAAAGCAGGAGTCAGACCATGAGCGATTTCAATTTTTACCTTAACCAAAATTTGAAAAAAGCCGGGCAGGGCGCCGATGTCTCGGTGCTGAACAAGGCCGTGGCCGAAAAGGTCGGAAATTTTCACCGAAGCTTTAAAGAATACCAGGCCACCCCCCTGGTGGAACTGAAACAACTGGCCGCCGATTTCGGCCTGGGGCGGGTTTGGGTCAAAGACGAATCATACCGTTTCGGCCTGAACGCCTTCAAGGTTCTGGGCGGGACCTTCGCCATCGGGCAATACCTGGCCGGCCGCCTGGGCTGCGACCTGGGCGAACTTTCCCGGGAAAAGCTGGCCTCCCCGGAAATCAGGGCCCGGCTCGGCCAGATCACCTTTGCTTCCACCACCGACGGCAATCACGGCCGGGGCGTGGCCTGGACCGCCCGGCAACTGGGCCAGAAAGCCGTCATCTACATGCCCAAAGGCTCGGCCCGCATCAGGGTGGAAAATATCCTGGCCACCGGGGCCGAATGCCGGGTCACCGAAATGAACTATGACGACACCGTGCGCCTGACCGACGCCAAGGCCAGGGAAAACGGCTGGGTGGTGGTTCAGGACACCGCCTGGGAGGGTTATACCGAAATACCCACCTGGATCATGCAGGGCTATATGACCCTGGCCGTGGAAGCCCTGGAGCAGATCAAAGCCGCCGGCGCCGACCGCCCCAGCCACCTCTTCCTCCAGGCCGGGGTGGGCTCCTTTGCCGGCGCGGCTCTGGGCTATATGGTGGCCGCCCTGGGCGGGCAGTTCCCGGTCACCACCATTGTCGAACCCCGCAAGGCCGACTGCATCTACCAGTCGGCCCTGGCCGCCGACGGCCGGCCCCGCAGCGTCGGCGGAGACATGCAGACCATCATGGCCGGCCTGGCCTGCGGAGAACCCAGCATCATCAGCTGGGGCATCCTGCGGGACTATGCCGCGGCCTACGTTTCCATGCACGACTTCCATGCCGCCAACGGCATGCGCATTCTGGCCGCCCCGCTCCAGGGCGACCGCCCCGTAGTTTCCGGGGAGTCCGGGGCCGCCGCCATGGGCGCTCTCCGGCACATCGTCCGAAATCCCCGGGCCGGCGATCTCAAAAAAGCTCTGGGGCTGGGTTCGGACAGCCAGGTCCTGATCATTTCCACCGAGGGCGACACCGCCCCGGAAATTTACAGGGATATCGTCTGGTACGGCCAGTTCCCCAACGGCGCCGCGGAACTTTAAGCCGGGCCCGCGCTTCCGGGCCGCCGCCGGCCCCCGAAGCCGCCAGGGAGGCGAAGATGCCGAAAAAACGCGAAAAACAGGTGGCCGTGGTCCGCTGCAACGGCGGCGGCCACCGCAAGATGAAAACAGATCCCGGCGCTTGGGCGGGCAACTGCGCCCAAATAGCCGAGGCCTATCCTGACGGCATTGCCGAATGCGCCTTTGGATGTCTGGGGGGCGGCAGTTGCGCCGAAGCCTGCCGGGCCGGGGCCGTTTATCTCGATCCCGGGCGGGTGGCCAGGATCGACCGCGAAAAATGCCTCGGCTGCGGCCGCTGCGTCAAAGCCTGCCCCCAGGGAATCATCGGCCTGGCTTTGGCGGAAAATACCCTGGCGCCGCGCTGCGCCAACCGGGCTCCGGGGGCCCAGGCCAGAAAACAGTGCGCGGTAAGTTGCCTCGCCTGCCGGATATGTGAAAAGAACTGCCCGGCCGAGGCCATCGCCGTTATTGACCATTGCGCCGTCATTGATCAAAAAACCTGTATCGCCTGCGGCCTGTGCGCCGTGAAGTGCCCCAGGGGGGTCATCCTTGACGCCGACGGAATCTTTGCGGCCCTTGGCTGAACCTCTCTCTGGGCGATGGAGCTGAAGGTATGGAAAACGGATTTCGCTTGACCGTAAATGGGACCGTTCGGGAAACAAGTCAGGATAAAACCTTGCTGCGCTACCTGCGGGACGATCTGCGCCTGCGCTCGGTCAAGGACGGCTGCAGCGAAGGCGCCTGCGGAACCTGCACCGTCATCGTGGACGGCAAGGCCGTCAAGGCCTGCGTGCTGACCACCAAACTGGCGGCCGGCCGGACCATAGTCACCGCCGAAGGCCTGAGCGGGCGCGAAAAAGAGGCCTTCGTCCAGGCCTTCGGCTCAAAGGGCTCGGTTCAATGCGGCTTTTGCATCCCCGGCATGGTGATGGTGGGCAAGGCCCTCATCGACAAAAACCCCGACCCCGGCGAAGACGAGATCAAAGTGGCCATGCGGGGCAACATCTGCCGCTGTACCGGCTATAAAAAAATCATCGAGGGCATCCAGTTGGCGGCGGCCATTCTGCGCGGGGAGGCCCGGATCGAATCGGCCCTGGAGAAGGGCGGCGACTATGGCGTGGGCCGCCGGGCTTTCCGCGTCGACGTGCGCGAAAAGGTGCTGGGCTACGGCGAGTACCCCGATGACGTCGAGATGGAAGGGATGGTTCACGGCTCCTGCGTGCGCACCCGGTATCCGCGGGCCCGGATCGTGGACCTTGACGTCTCCGGGGCCCTGGCCCTGCCGGGCGTTCTGGCCGTGCTGACCGCCGAGGACGTGCCCCACAACAAAGTGGGCCATATTCAGCAGGACTGGGACGTCATGATCGCCAAGGGCGACATCACCCGCTCCATGGGCGACGCCGTCTGCCTGGTGGTGGCCGAGACGGAGGACATTCTGGCCAGGGCCAAAAAACTGGTCAAGGTCGACTACGAGGTCCTGGAGCCTGTCCGGAGCATTGGCGAGGCCATGGCCGAAAACGCCCCGAAGGTGCATGAGAAAGGCAACCTGTGCCAGACCCGCCACGTGACCCGGGGCGACGCCCGAAAGGCCCTTAAAAATTCCAAATTCGTGGTGACCCAGAGCTACCGGACGCCCTTTACCGAACACGCCTTCCTGGAACCGGAGTGCGCCGTGGCCTTTCCCTACGGAAAGGACGGCGTCAAGGTCTACAGCACCGACCAGGGCGTGTATGACACCCGGCATGAAATAGCCATCATGCTGGGCTGGGACCAGGAGCGCATCGTGGTGGAGAACAAACTGGTGGGCGGCGGCTTCGGCGGCAAGGAGGACGTGTCCGTCCAGCACCTCGCGGCCCTGGCGGCCCTGAAAGTGCGGCGGCCGGTGAAGGTGAAAATGAGCCGCCAGGAATCCCTGAACTTCCACCCCAAGCGCCACGCCATGGAGGGCACTTTCACTCTGGGCTGTGATGAAAACGGCATCTTCACCGGCCTGGACTGCGAAATTTACTTCGACACCGGGGCCTATGCCTCGTTATGCGGCCCGGTGCTGGAACGGGCCTGCACCCACTCGGTGGGTCCCTACCGCTACCAGAACACCGATATCCGAGGCTTCGGCTACTATACCAACAACCCCCCGGCCGGGGCCTTCCGCGGCTTTGGGGTCTGCCAAAGCGAGTTCGCGCTGGAATCCAATATCAACCTTCTGGCCGAAAAAGCGGGACTCTCCCCCTGGGAGATACGCTATCGCAACGCCATCGAGCCCGGACGGGTGCTGCCTAACGGACAGATAGCCGATTGCTCCACCGCGCTGAAGGAAACCCTGGAGGCGGTGAAGGAGGTCTATGAACGCAACCCCGGACGGGCCGGCATCGCCTGCGCCATGAAAAACGCCGGCGTGGGCGTGGGGCTGCCCGACAAGGGGCGGGCCAGGCTGGTGGTGCGCGGGGGCCGGGTGGAGATTTACGCCGCCGCTTCCGATATCGGGCAAGGCTGCTTCACGGTGTTCACCCAGATGGTCTCCGAAGCCACGGGGCTCGGGCGGGAATCGATCCGCAGCATGGGCTGCAATTCGGAGCTTGCGCCTGATTCCGGCACCACCTCCGGTTCACGGCAGACCTTGATCAGCGGCGAAGCCGTGCGCCTGGCGGCGGCCGACCTGAACGCCGCGCTGCGGGCGGTCGGCGGCGATTTAGGCCAATTGGAAAACCGGGAATTCTTCGCCGAGTTCTTTGAGCCCACCGACAAGCTGGGGGCCGACGTCCCCAACCCGAAAAGCCATGTGGCCTATGGCTTCGCCACCCATGTGGTCGTCCTGGACGACGAAGGTCAGGTCAGGGAAGTCTACGCCGCCCATGACTCGGGCAAGGTGGTCAACCCCATCTCCATCCAGGGCCAGATAGAGGGCGGGGTGCTGATGGGGCTGGGCTACGCCCTGACGGAGGATTTCCCCCTGAAAGACTGCGTGCCCCAGGCGAAATACGGCACCCTGGGCCTGATGCGTTCCACCATGATACCGGATATCCGGGCCATCTATGTGGAGAAAAAGGAACTGCTCCCCATCGCTTACGGCGCCAAGGGCATCGGGGAAATCGCCGCCATACCCACCGCGCCCGCGGTCCAGGGGGCCTACTATGCTTTCGATCACCTTCTGCGCTGTGAGCTGCCCATGAAAAACACGTATTATTCCAATTCTAAAAAAGGCTGATTTTGAACCTTTACCGCCGGCTTATCTCTTCAAAAACCGGCCTCAGGCTGTCGCGAAAATAGCGGGTTCCATACACCGACAGATGATAGTCATCCATGTAAAACGAGCCTCTGCGGTCGGCCAGAGCACAATAGTCCCCACCGCAAATTTTTGGGGAAATCGGCAAAATTCTCAAGCCGTACTTTTCAGCTTCGTGATACATTTCCATAACCGGAGCAGCCGACCTTTCAAATTGCGTGGTTTTCATTCCAAGAGTTTCAATAGGGTCGCCTTTTTTCACCGCTTTGACCAACAGTTCCGGAACCGGCTCCGCATAGCGGGGAACCGGAGCCAGAGCCCAGACCGTTTTTCCGTTTTTCGTCAATTCCTTAACCAACCGGGTAAAGACTTCCCGGGTAGTAGCCCGCCCGCCTGAGGAACCAGGCCTTTCAGCCGGCCCATCAACTGCCGGCTGATCACCGTTTTCCGAATCAGCGCCTTTAGAACGATCGATATCAGTGCCATAAAAAGCGATAATCACTATATGTCTGATATCGCTTTTTTCGATCAGCTCAAGGGCCGCATCGTTCATTATTCTGCATCCGTCCGCTGTGTCTTTTTGCTGCGGGTAATTATATGAATTATTAATATCATATACCGGCCGGCAGCCCGGCATGGCCGATTCCCGGCCGCTGACTTCATACTCATCAGCCAGTTCTTCGATGGCCTCGGCCCATGATATGGCCCAACTGTCGCCCCAGATCCAGAAGGACGGTTTTTTCTCTTTTTCCCCAATCAGACGCGGAATATGTTTTTGACCATAAGTCAGTACCGGTCTTTCATCATAGCCGGCGACCCGGTCTCTGGCCCCCGCTTCATAGGCCCTGACCGCCGCGCCAATACGTTTGGGAAAACCTTCGCCCCAACGGATAAGCAGCCCGGAAGCCAATAAGAATAAAGCAATGGCGGCTGAATACAAAAACAGGCGGCTTTTGGCGGTCAAAATACGCCTGCTTCTTACCGGCCGCTCAATCAAATAATAAGAAAAAACAGCCAAAATGAAGGAGATCAAAATCAGACTGAGCCGGATAAGCTCAAAATGATCATAATATAAATAGGAAATGCCGGGGAGGCTATGGAGCCATATTTTAAAGAAACAAAAAACAGGCCAATGCCACAAATAAAGTGAATAGGAAATCTTCCCGATTCCCGCCAATACAGGCGCGGACAGCAACCTGCCGATCAGGCTCTAGCCGACCCCGCCAATATGACTATACAAGAGCAATAAGGCGCCAAAACAGGGCGGAATAGCGGCCCAGCCGGGAACGGGGGATTCCGGCGTGTAAGTGACCGCGGCAAATATAATCAGCCCTAAGCCGATAAAGCCAAATACCGATTTTAACAGCGCTCCGGCCAGCCGCTTTGGAGATATTACAGCCAAGCCGGCCCCCATGAGAAGTTCCCAGGCGCGATATTGGGGCCAATAAAAAACGGCGTCCGGTGAGACAGGCAGCCTGAAAACACAGGCCAAAAATGAAATGGAGGCGCCCAGAGCTATAAAGAGGCCGACATTTTTCCGACCAAGCAAGTGCCAGCCTCCCCAGATCAGCAGCGGAAAACAAAGGTAGAACTGTTCTTCCACGGCCAGCGACCAGGTATGCAGAAGGGGCATTTTATAGGTGGAACTCTCCCAATAGCCGGAGACAAAATAGAAAAAAATATTGGCCATGAAGGTGCTCATGGCGGCCAGGGAGGAACCGAAACTGAGAAAATCCGTCGGCAGCATTACTATGGCGGAAAAGACCGCCACGGTGAAAGCCATAAAAAAAAGCGGCGGCAGGATCCGGCGGCAGCGGCGCTCATAAAAATTTGACAGGCTGAAAACGCCGGATTTTATGTCAAGCAACAAAAT
>JAISFR010000066.1 GCA_031263565.1 Candidatus Adiutrix sp.
TTGACCATGTCCGGCCAGGTGAATTTCAGACGCTCGGGGCTCACCCCCATGGGCCGCAGGGCTTCGTGGGCCGTGCCCACCGCCCCGGCGTCGGCGCCCTGGCCGTGGTCTTCCCAGGAGGTGCAGACCGTGATGCTCTGGTCGGGGTTCAGTTCCACATAGGCCTGGGAGGAATCCGGGCCGTCCAGGCCGCAGCCGTAGGCCCCGCAGGAGACGCCCACGCCTTTCTTGTGGGTGGCCGTGGATTCCCGGGCGGCCTTTTCCCTGGCCGCCTGATAGAGCGGGCGCAGCTTGTCGATCTGCTCGGGCAGGGAATAGGAATCAGGCTCCTGGCCGCTGGGGTTGGTGCTGCCCTTGCGGTAGACGTTCTGGTAACGGAACTCCAGGGGATCCAGCCCCAGTTTTTCGGCCAACTGGTCCATGACCAGGTCGGTGGCGAAGCAGGCCTGGGTGCCGCCGTAGCCCCGGAAGGCCGAACCCCAGGTGTGGTTGGTGCAGATGGTCCGGCCCTCGCCCCGGATGTTGGGCACGTCATAGGGGGCGCCCATGAACTGAAGGCCGCGGTTGGTCAGAAGGTCGCCGAATTCGCAGTAGGGTCCGTGGTCGACGTCGAAATCGGTTTCCATGGCCAGGAGCTTGCCTTCCCGGTCGGCGGCCAGCTTCAGGTTGGTGTAGAACGGCGAGCGCTTGCCGGTGTACTGCATCTGCTGCCGGTAGCTGAAGTTCAGCAGGCACGGCCGCGAGGTGGCCATGACGCAGGCGGCCACCAGGGCTTCGATGGTCGGGCTGAATTTATAGCCGAAAGTGCCGCCCATGGGGTTGCAGGCCAGGAAGAGCTCTTCGGGCTTGAGCCCCAGCCCCTCCACGATCATGGCGTGGTGGAGGTGGATGCCGATGCTCTTGGAATGGACATGCACCCGGCCCTGGTCATCGTAGTAGCCGAAGGCCACGTCGGGCTCGATGGGCATGTGGGGCGTGCGGCTGGTGATGACGAAGTCCTCGGCCACCACCACATCGGGGCGGCTGAAGATGGGGGCGGTGTCCTGCCCCTTTTCGATTTTGCAGGTGTAATAGTGGTTGGGCGTGCCGGGATGGATCTCGATGGCGTCCGGATCCTTGGCCGCCACCAGGTTCAGGTAGGCCGGCAGCACTTCCAGGTCCACTTTGACCTTGGCGGCCGCGGCGTCGGCTTCCTCCTGGGTGGAGGCGCAGACCACGGCCAGGGCGTCGCCGTACTGGAAGACCTTTTTATCGCATAGAATGGGCCGCTCAAAGCCGTCGCCCTTGTTGCCGGCCATCGGGAGGCCGTTGATGCGGTTGCGGCCCCTGATGTCCTTACAGGTGACGACCTTGAAGACCCCGGGCATTTTTTCGGCTTCGGAGCTGTCCAGGCCCCTGATGTTGGCGTGGGAGACCCCGGCCTGGACCAGGCCCATGAAGAGCTTGTCGGTGGGCAGCTTCAGGCCCAGGTCGGCCCCGTAATCCAGGGCGCCGGTGACCTTGGCCACGGCCGTGGGCCGGGGATATCTGGAACCCCAGAGGCGGCCGTCATCGGGCATCTTGAATTCCAGTTCCTCTTCCTTCATTTCGCCGCGCATGACCTTGGCCGCGTCCATGACCGCGTCCACCAGCGGGATATAGCCGGTGCAGCGGCAGGCGTTGCGGTTCTTCTGAAACCAGTCCCGCACCTGTTCCCGGCTGGGGGAGGGGTTCTCGGCCAGGAGGGCCACGCTGGAGATGATGAAGCCCGGGGTGCAGAAGCCGCACTGGGCTCCGCCGTGCTTGATCCAGGCTTTCTGGACGGGATGGAGTTTTTCCGGGGTGCCGATCCCTTCGATGGTGGTGATTTTGGCGCCCTCGGCCAGGCGCTCCATCTTCAACACGCAGGACCGGGTCAGCCGGCCGTCGACCAGAACGTCACAGGCGCCGCACTGGCCTTCGCCGCAGCCGACCTTGGTGCCGGTCAGAAAGAGCTGCTCCCGCAGCACTTTGGACAACTTGGCCCCGGCGTCGACGAACAGGTTGCGCTCGATGCCGTTGACAAAAATGCGCTTTTTAATCATAGTGTCTCCTCAGGTAAATGAAAAACAGGGGGCTCAGGTTTCCCCCGGTCTTCCGGCGGACTGTAAAGCCCGCCGGGTCTGGTGATGAAAATCAGACCTAAATTGGCGCCTCCTCTCCTTGGCAGTGATTACCCATAGATATGTGTGCCCTTATAGTAGAATTTTTGCGGGGAACTGTCAACCGCCAAAGGCCCGGGTCTCGGGGCGGCTTCGTTGGGCCGCCGCCCTGGCCCGAGCCGTTCTGAAATGAGGCCGCCCGGGCTGCGGGCTCTCGGGGCTTTTACTTGGCCTGGCTCAAGCTATATAGTGGCAGACCGCTAGTTTATTTGCGGAAATTCGTTAATAGAAGTTTTAAATAATGTTGAGATATTGTCTCAGATTAAATTTGATGGACAGCTCATTTTTTTAGGGGGGATGGAATGTTTTTTTGCTTTTAAATGATATTTATTTGGCCGGCCCCGCCGCCCGGGCTTTTCCGGAAACGGCTTCTGTCCGGCCGCTAAAAAATAAAGCCGGCTCTCTTAATTAACGAGTTGCTATCTGGAATCAACTATGCTATACTCAATTCGCGTTTACGAAGAAATTACCGTTTTATGGCTGGGCACCAAAATTTTCGACCGTAAACAGCCGTTCGTGTAATCTTTGTGTTACTTTGAAGTAAAAGGTCAAAAGCCCGAAGTCGGCTCTTTGATCGGTCTTGAAAGGAGGATTTAGCCGTATTGACCTTGAGCTTGTGAGTGGGCCCTTGTTTTATCGAAGGGCTGCTGTCGAATTTTTGAAAAACAGATCGGTAAGGCACTGTGTTTTTCAAAAGCCAGCCGTGATCTCCTTAAAGAGGTCGCATCCCCGTTCCCGATTTTTGAGGGTCCGGGGAAGAGCAGTTAGTTAACTGAAACAACATGGAGGATAGAGCATGAAAAAAGCATTGATGTTACTGTTGGTCTTGGGCCTCGGCGCCTTGGTTCTGCAAGGCTGCGGGCTCAGCAACAATTACCCCGTCGATCCGGTTATCAACGACTTGGTTCATTTTGACACCGACAAGTATAACCTGAAGCCCGAAGCCCAGCGCATTCTCGACTACAAAATTGCCTACCTGAAACATTATCCCGGCAGGAAAATCTTTGTGGTCGGCCACTGCGACGAACGGGCCAGCGACAAGTATAACCTGGATCTGGGCCGCCATCGGGCCGAAGAAATTCAGCGCTACCTGGTCAACAACGGCATCAATCCCAAACGGATCGAGCTCATGACCGAAGGCGAACGCCGTCCCCTGGTTCCCGGCAAGAGCAAAGCCGCTTACGCCCAGAATCGTCGGGCCGAATTCTACATCATTGGCCTGAACACCTCTAACTAGGCTGAATCCCGGGGCCGAGCTCCGCTTATGCCCCGAGGCCCGGCCCCGACTTTGACGGCAGTCATAAAAGAACCGTTCGTTTTCACAGCAAAAGCCGAGGCCCGGTTATCCCCCGGGCCTCGGCTTTTTTGGCCCCGGGCGGCCCGCGGCCAATGAGCCCGGCCCTGGATGGCGGCTGTATTATAAAAGATATTGATATCCTTTAATAAAAAAATAATTAAAAAAAAGTGTTGACTTCTCCCGCCAATCGGGTATTATCACTCTTCGTCGCCGCTGGTACAGCGAAAGGCTGAAAGCGGCGGCTTTTTCGTCCGGGCCGGTCGAGCGCTCCTCTGATGAGCGAGAAAAAATGGCTTGACAAGCAGGGGCGTTTGTTTTAGTATCAATACTTGCCACTTCAGTTTTTTGAATCGCTTTTAAAAAGCCGAAAATCGCGGTGGCCGGATTCGTGAGATCTTTGAAAACTGAATAGAGAAGAAGCAAGCGTATATAATAGGGCTCTATTATATTCTTTTGAAATGATATAGTAGGGATTGATGTCTCTGTAATTTTGATAAGCACGGAGAG
>JAISFR010000104.1 GCA_031263565.1 Candidatus Adiutrix sp.
TCGCACTTTTTGCCCGGCTACGACCAGAGCACTTGAAGATGGAAAGCTACTTTGAGAATCGCCGGGGAATAAGCCTCTATCTAATTGGATGACAATGGATCAGGCCCGGGAAATGGACGCCAAAGCCGTCATTTTGGAACATGGCCGCCTGACGGCCCGTCCCGGGCCTGATCTCTATCTCTATAAATTCCAGAGCTCCGGCGGCGGACCCTGGCCGGAAATCGGGCGGCGGGGTTTTTTCGCCGCCGGCCCGGACCGTTTTCCGGCCCGTCTGACGGACCGCCGGGGCCCGGTCATGGAGATCTGCCTCAAGGCCGACCGGGTTCTGGGGCCCAGGCTCGACGGCGCTTTTAAACCGGCCGAGGCCCCGGCCGGGTCGGGCCTGGTCATTCCCAAGGACCTGGACCTGCCCCCCGGGGCCGGGCTTTTCCTGGACCCTGAAGATGGTTGGGTGATGAGCGCGGCCGAAGCGGCCGGGCTCAGGGCCTCGGCTTTTGAGCCCGAGTTCTGGCCGACCGTTCCCCGCGATGAATTGCCGGCCGTCGTCTCTGAAGCCGGCTTTGTTTTCATCTGGCGTCAGCGCCCCGACCCGGCCGTCGACCTGGCGGCTTCTCTGGCCGGACATTTTCAGGAAAAGGGCTTCAGCCTTCTGGTCCTGGGCGATGCCCCGGCCGATTTGGAGGGCCTGGCCGACCTGCCGGGGGCTGTCCTGGCCGGCGAAGCCGGCCCGGACAGCCCGCTGAAGTCAATCAGCATTTACGCCAGGGCCGAGGAGGCCGCCGAAGCCCGCGACCGGGAACAGGCCGGCTTGCGCGGCCGCTTGACTTGTCTGCAAAGCGAAGAGGCCGGCTTCAAAGCCCGCCTGGCGCTCTGGGACGACCTGGACGAATTGGAAAGAAAATTTCAGGAATTGGACCTTCGGGTGACCAGCCGCCGTCAACACTGGGGCCAGGCCCGCCGGGAACTGGACGACGCCCGCCAAGAGTGGGAAGCGGCCCGGCGCGAGCGGGAAAAAAGCGGCCGGGGCCTTCTGTCCTGGTTCCGGTCCTCCCCGCCGGAGAGCCCGGCCGTCCGGAAAGAGGAAGAACGCCGCCGGTCCCTGGAGACGGTTGAAGCGGCCATGCTGGACATCCGCCAGGAGGAGGAGGCCACCCTGGCCGAGGCCCGGCGCCTGGAAAAGCGTCTGGCCCAGGCGCGCCTCGATTCCGAAAACTGGTCCTCCCGGGCGGCTCTGGCCGGGGATCTGGAGCGCCTGGCGGCCGAACGGGACCGGACGGCTGCTGAAATCGCCGCCCTGGACGCCCGCCCAAGGCCCCGGCCCGCTGACTTTCTGGAGGGGGCCGGGCTTATCCTGGCCCTTGCGGGCGACCTGGCGGCGGCCGACAGCCCGCTGGCCCGGCGCCGTTTTGACGTGCTGCAGCTCCACCTTTCCCGCCCGCCGGACCAGGCCGGCCGCGAAGCTCTGGCCGCCCTGGCTCTGAAGTCCAAAAAACATTTTCTGATTATCGGCGATTTCACTTTCTGGCCGGTCTGGAGCGGGCGGGCGCCGTCCCGGCCGGCTCCCGGAACGGGCCCGGCCTGGCGCGGCCTGATTGTGGCCGAAGAGGCCGACCGATTCAAACTCTATCTGGCTGAAGGCGGCCTCTTCCTGGGCCGCACCCCGCCCCCCGGCGGCCCGGCGCCGGCCCGCCTGGAATTGGGCTCC
Organism: Candidatus Adiutrix sp.; assembly: GCA_031263565.1. Taxonomy (GTDB): domain Bacteria; phylum Desulfobacterota; class Desulfarculia; order Adiutricales; family Adiutricaceae; genus Adiutrix. Next base: position 1,706 of record JAISFR010000104.1, read on the forward strand.
GGGCCGGGGGAGAGCGGGGCCGTCGGCCTGGCTCTGAGGGCGGTGGGGGAAATGGGGCCGGCCAATCCGGTCAGCGCCCTGACGGCGGCCCGGGCGGCTTTGAATTTCACCTTGAAGAAGGCCGGCCCCGACGGCCCGGCGGTCATCATTCTCAGCCCTTCGCCGGCCCAGGCCTATTTAATCCGTCTGATGCTCAAGGATCTGGGCGCGCCGGACGGCCGCATTTTTTCCGGTGAGCCCCAGGATTTCATTCACTGGCCCAAAGCGCCCCTGGTGATTCTGGAGCCGGCTTTCGAGGCCCCCCATCTCAGCCACCCCTGGGCCTGGCCGTCCTTCGGCCGCCAGCGTCTGGCCTGGGCCTGGAATCTGGCCCGGGACCAGGTCTGGCTTCTGGGCCGGGACGCCTGGATGAAGCGCCTGCCGGCGGCCGCGCCCCTGGCCGCCCTCTGGGGCCTGACCAGGGACCGGGCGGCTGAGGCCGACCAGTCCGACCCGGGGCGGGAGTCGACGCCCACTTTTTGGGAGGCTCTGGATAAAGCCAAAAGCGAAGTCTGGGCCCTGACCCCGGCCTTGGAATCCTTCTGGTGGCGGCCTCTGGAGGCGCATTTCCTGGCCGCCGCCCGGCGCAGGGTCAAGGTCAGCCTCCTCTGCGCCCCGCCCGGCCCGGAGACCGACCGGGATTACGCCTCGGCGGCCGTCAGGGCCTTGGGCGCCTACGGCTGTTCAGTCCAACTGGCCTCCGGCTTTCCGGGCTTTACGGCCCTGGTTGACGGCCGGCATTTCAGTTGGGGGCATTTCAGGCCCGGGGGCCAGGGCCCGCAGCTCTGGGGCGGGCTCACGAGCGCCGTGCTGCCGGCGGCCGGGCCGGAAATCGGCGAAATTCTCCAGATGAAGCTGATTAACGAGAAAATGGGTCGGCGGGGCGGGGGCTTGAAGACTTGCCGCCAGTGCGGCTGGCCGCTGGTCCTGATCAACCAGGAACAGTCCCGGGGCTTCAGCGACGAGCAGCCGCTGAAACTGGGCTGCCTGGGCGGCTGCCGGAGCGGCAAGCCCCCGCGGCGCCTTGACGAGCGGGAACTCTTCCTCAGCCCGCCCAAATGCTCTCAGGATAAGGTCACCCCCTATCAGCGGGTCTGGCAGGGGCGTCGGGAGTTCTGGGTCTGCCCCCGGCACCCTGACGGCGAAGGCTGCCCCAGCTACCGGGTGCTGCCGGGGGACGCGCGATGAACCGACGCCTCTTGTCCAGATTCCTGAGGACTTTCCGGCCCGACGACGCCTGCCTGGACGATGTTTCGATCATTTACGAGGGCGATTCGGAGTTTCACCACATCACCATCCGGGAAGAGGGCGACTGCCGGACCATGTTTTTCGGCCCGACCGGGGACGAGGCCGAAACCTCCATCGATCTGGCCAATCCCGGCCGGGCCGTCTTCGAATACCCGGGCATGATGCTGGCCGCCCTGCCGCTCTTCCCCGACGGCCGGCGCATCGCCATGCTGGGGCTGGGCGGCGGCTACCTGCCCCGGATTTTTCAGGAGCATTTGCCCGACTACGAACTGACCGTGGTGGAGGTGGATGTTCTGGTGGCCGAACTGGCCCAGATCTATTTCGGCTTTCAGCCGGTAGGCAATATTCGTCTGGTCATCGGCGACGGCCGGGACTTCATCAACGGCCTGGCCGACGCCTCCCTGGACCAGATCTGGCTGGACGCCTTTTCCGGCAACTACGTTCCCCGCCAACTCTCCGGCCGGGAATTCCTGGACCTCTGCCATAAGCGTCTGGCGCCGGGGGGCCTTCTGGTCCAGAATCTTCACCAGAGCCGCCCCCAGGCCTTCCAGAATCAGCTCAAGACCACTGAAGCGGTCTTCGGCTCATTTGTGGGTCTGGACGGACTGCGCTGCGGCAACGCCGTCATCATCAGCCAAAAGGAAGGCGGCCCGCCCGGGCCGCCCTGGAAAAAAGCCGCTTTGGAAAAAGCCGCCAAAGAATTCGGCCCGGCTCTGGGCCCCTACAACCTGGTCGAAGAATGGCGCAAGTTAAAAAAATTCGCCGTTAATTCGCAAGCCGCCGTAATTGAGTGACAGGCTGTTGAGAGCGGAGAGCGCTTTCCCCCGGGCTGGTGAAGGGCTGCGCGCCCACGACCGCCAGACGGCAAGCCCACTTTTCGGACGTGAAGGTCAGGACCTTCGGACCAGCCGCACGAAGTTGGGGCCAGGGCACTGCCCTGGCCCTGGACCTGGTTAGTCTTGCAGGTAGCCTTCGGCTTCCACTGTGGGGGGCCGCCACTCGGATTCGATGTAGGAGGCCGGGCGGTGATCGTAGTCGACCTGGGAGAGGAGATAGCCGTCATAGTTGTAATTGACGAGATGCTGCAGATGGAGAGTGAGCGAAGAAGCCTTGAAAGGCGGCTGAAAGCCCCCGCTGTAGAATTTCATCTCCAGGCAGGGCTTGCGGGATTCCAGCCGGTAACGCCAGCGCCAGCCCGGTTCGGCCTTGGGCCGGGGCGTGGTGTTGACTATAATTTGGGCTTCGCCCAGAGCCACCTCCCGGGCCTGATCAGGCCCTTCCTCGTCGGGAAAATACCAGGCAACGCTGAGGCTGGCCCCGATCTGCCGGGGGTCGCCGATGAGCGCCCCGCTCAGATGCAGTTCATCGCCTTCGGCCCGGCCGATGTTGACGTACGGCAGGGCGTCTTCCGGCGGGAGCGGCGAGGGTGCGATTTCCTCCCGGCCGGCGGTCAGGGTCAGTTCCCGGGGGGCCGAAACGACCAGGGCGATTCTGATGGGCATGTTGTTCTCCACTCCGCTTTTATGGTATAATCAATCATTTCGCAAAAGGATTTTCGCCTATTATAGCTCAACGGGTCTGGGGAAACAAGTTGAGCTTCTCATGGGCGGCGGGAGGATTTTCGTGGCTCCAGTATATTCCTACCATCATCTTGATCAAGAGAAAGCCGCCGGCTGCCCGGCCGGAATCGAATTCGACTGGGAGCAGCCGGCCCGGGATCTGCCCCTGTCCCGCTGCCCCCACTGCGGCGGACCGGTGGAGCGGGCGCTTTGCCCTGCCGGCATCCGTTCCAAAAAGTTCAATTGCGAACTGAGGGATCTGGGCTTCACCAAACTGGTGAGGGTGGACAACGGCATTTTTGAAAACGTCACCCGCCGCCACGGCGAGGAAAAATATATTGACCGCCGCCGGCCGGAGACTTTTCCCGATCTGAGCAAGACAGTCAAGGATTGATCGATGAATGACAACGATTTAAACGGCCCTGGGGAGACGGCTTCGCCGCCGGGGCCGAAGGTGGCCGGCCACAGTCCCCGCCGCCCGGTGGTGCTGGTCATCGACGGGCAGGGCGGCGGCTTTGGAGTGGCCATCATCAAGGAACTGCGGGCCAGTTTCGGCGACGCCCTGGAGATCTGGGCCCTGGGGGCCAATTCCACGGCCACCGCCGCCATGATGAAGGCCAAGGCCAACCGGGGGGCCACCGGCGAAAACGCGGTGCGGGTCTCGGCGGCCCGGGCCGACGCGGTCATGGGCCCCATTGCCGTCACCTGGGCCAACGCCATGATGGGCGAGATCACCCCGGGCCTGGCCGCCGCGGTCACCAGCGCCCCGGCCCCCAAAATCCTGATCCCCCTGTCCCAGGAGGGGGTTACCCTGGCCGGCTTCAAAAGCGAGCCCCTGCCCCATCTGGTCAGCGAGGCCATCCGCCAGTTGGCCCTGATCGCCTGCGGTCACTGAAATATGGGCTGCCCTAAAAAGGTAATTTTTAGAGCTGTCCGCAAGCCCTTGAATTGCAACAGATATCGAGTCGGGAGAATTAAAGCATGTGTGAAGCCAACGTCTATTTGGCCCAAGACGGCCGTGATGAAGAAGTTCTGGTGCTGGAAGCCGTGGACCAGATCCTGCCGGAGGGGCCGGGGTCCTGGCGCCTGACCAGCATCTTCGGCGAGCAGAAAATGATCAACGGCCAGATCCGGTCCATGAACCTGGTGGATCACCGCATCGTTTTCGAAACTTCGGCGGATTGAGGGGCCCCGGGTGGGCGCCGCGCGAAATTCAGGGGACCCGGGGGCCGGAGATTTCCCCCGGCCCTCCCGGGCCTGGGTCAAAAAGATTCTGGCCTTTTTTGACCGATATTATCCCGAAGCCCGCTGCAGCCTGGATTTTCACAGCCCCTTCCAGCTCCTGGCGGCCACCATCCTCTCGGCCCAGTGCACTGACGAGCGGGTCAACCAGGCCACCGGGGCTCTGTTCGAAAAATATCCCGATCCGGCGGCCATGGCCGGGGCCGATCCGGAAAAGCTGGAGGCCCTGATCCGGCCCTGCGGATTCTATCACCACAAGGCCAAAAATCTGATGGCCGCCAGCCGCCGGCTGGTGGATGATTTCGGCGGCCAGGTGCCCGGCCGGCTGGAGGATCTGGTGACCCTGCCCGGGGTGGGCCGCAAAACGGCCAACGTGGTGCTGGGCAATGCTTTCGGTGTTCCGGGCCTGACGGTGGACACCCATCTCGGCCGTCTCAGCCGCCGCCTGGGCCTCAGCCGTGAAAAGGACCCTGAAAAGGTGGAAGCCGATCTGGCCGCCGTCATCCCCCGGGCCAGGTGGACCCTGTTCTCCCATCAGGCCATTCATCACGGCCGGGCCGTTTGCCGGGCCCGGGCGCCTTTTTGCGGGCAGTGCGCCCTGAGCGGCTGCCCCCGCCTGACTGTGGAGAAGGCCGGGCTTTAAGGGGGTGAATTTTTCGGGCGGCTGTGTTATAGTCCGGGTATCCAGAAAAAGTATTTCGGGAAAACCGTCGGCGCCTCCCGGTCGCCCGGCGGCTTTATTATCGCCTCCCGGAGGTAGAGCATGAGCGCCAAGAAAAACCCGGTCTGCCGGCAGCTTTATAAATTGGATCAGCACCTGGAAACGGCCCCGGAACTGGGCCGCACGGTCAAAAAGCTTTTGAGGCTGCGTCAGAAGCTGGCTTCTTTCGAGCACGTCAGCCAGGTGCCCACGCCGTCCTTCAACGCGGCCCGGGAGATTATCACTCTGGCCCAGCAGTTGCTTTTCCCGGGTTTTTTTTCGCCCCGCCCGGTGACCGAACTGAATGTCGACTACCACACCGGCCAGATTCTCTACGTCTTCTACGACAAGCTCAGCCGGGAGATCGCCACGGCCGTCCGCCATGACTGCCGCCGCTACAATTATGATTGCAGCGACTGCCAGGAACTAGGCCGGACCATCGCCCTGGAAATCGCCGAACGCATCCCGGCCCTGCGTGAGGTGCTGGGCACCGACGTGGCCGCGGCCCGGGAAGGCGACCCGGCCGCAGGCGACCACTTTGACCAGATCATCTTTTGCTACCCCGGCCTTTTCGCGGTCATGGTCCAGCGTCTGGCCCACGAGCTTTACCTCCGCCAGGTGCCTTTCCTGCCCCGCATTCTGACCGAATACGCCCATAGCAAAACCGGCATCGACATTCACCCCGGCGCGGAAATCGGCCCCAGCTTCTTCATTGACCACGGCACCGGGGTGGTCATCGGCGAGACCACCAAAATCGGGGCCGGGGTGCGGCTCTACCAGGGGGTGACCCTGGGGGCCCTGTCCCTGCCCCGGGACGCCGGGGTCCGTCTCCAGGGCCAAAAGCGCCACCCCACCCTGGAAGACGGGGTCACCGTCTATGCCGGGGCCACTATTTTGGGCGGCCAGACGGTTATCGGCGCCGGTTCGGTGGTGGGCGGCAATGTCTGGCTGACCGAAAGCATTCCCCCCCGCACCAAGGTGCTGATCAAAAACCCGGAACTGGTGGTCATCAACGGCTCGGCCAAGGCCCCGGCCAAAGGCGCGCCGGCCGGCCGGCCCAGGGCCGCCGCCAGGCGCGGATCATCTGAAAAAGCCGGCTGAAGGGCCTTAAAACATGCTCGCCCTGCCTTGAAATAGAGGGGAAAGTGAGGTAAAATAATAAATTCGGACGATGGTGAAGATTTCTGGCGTCGCCCGGAACATTCTGATCACTAGAGATCGAGGTGCACCATGAAGGCAAAGGCCAAGGCCGGAGAAGCGCCCAAAAGGCCCGTGCGGGTCATTACCGTGACCAGCGGCAAGGGCGGAGTGGGCAAGAGCAATCTCACCCTGGCCCTGGCCCTGGCCCTGGCCAAATTGGGCAAGAAAGTGCTCATCTGGGACGCCGACCTGGGCCTGGCCAACATAGACGTGCTCCTGGGCCTTTCGACCACGGCCACCATTCACGATCTCTTAAACGGGCACAAAAGCCTTTCGGAAATCATCGCCGACGGCCCGGCCGGCATCCGCATTCTCCCGGCGGCCAGCGGCATACTGGAACTGGGGGAACTGGCCGAGGGCCAGAAACAGAGACTCCTGTCCGAATTCGACGACTGGAACGACGAACTGGATTTCCTCCTGATCGACACCGCCGCCGGCATCGGCTCCAACGTCGTCTATTTCAACCTGGCCGCTCAGGAACGCATCGTGGTGCTGACCAACGAACCGACCTCCATCACCGACGCCTATGCCCTGATCAAAGTCCTGGCCACCCGCTATCAGCAGCACAATTTCCATATTCTGCCCAACCAGGTGGCCGGCCCCAAGGAAGCCAAGAACGTCTTTGAGCTTCTGAGCACGGTGGCCGACAAGCACCTGGGGCCGGTCTCCCTGCACCTGATCGGCTTCGTGCCCAAAGACGAGGCCGTGCGGGAGGCCGTGCGGGCCCAGAAGCCCTTTCTGATCACCGATCCCGAGAGCCAGGCTTCGCAGAAAGTCATGGACATCGCCAGGCGGATCCTGGCCAACCCCCCTGATGAGTTCGCCGGCGGCGGGCTGGTCTTTTTTCTCAACCGGCTGGCCAGTTTCGGCGGGACGGTGGACTGATGTCCAACGCCGGCACTTATGGCGAAAGCGGCCGGGTGAGCTGGGGCGGTCTGAGTCCGGAAGAAAAGAACCACTATGTGGAACAGTATTCCCCGCTCATCAAGTATCTGGCCGACCGCCTGGCCGCCCGCCTGCCGGATCACATCAACAAAGACGACCTGATTTCCTCAGGGGTTCTGGGGCTCATCGACGCGGTCGACAAGTTCGACCCCGGCCGGGCCATCATGTTCAAGACTTATGCCGAGTTCCGCATCAAAGGGGCCATGCTGGACGAACTGCGCAGCCTGGACTGGGTGCCCCGTTCCATCCGCAAAAAAGCCAATCAGATGGAAAAGCTCCATCAGCGTCTGGAGGCCGAACTGGGGCGCCCGCCCGGCGACGAGGAAGCCGCCGAGGCCCTGGCCATCAGCGTTCCGGAATACCTGAAGCTGCTGGATGAAGTCCGCACCATCAATATCCTGGACCTGGACGCCTTCAAGACCGTCGACAAATCCGGGGCCCGCGAGAGCCGGGACATATATGATATTCTGGCCGACGAGAACGCCCTGGACGCCCTGACCGTCATCAGCCAGGGCGAAGTGCGGGACGTTCTGGCCCAGGCCGTTGAAGAGCTGGCTGAAAAGGAACGCCTGGTGGTCACCCTTTATTATCACGAAGAACTGACCATGAAGGAAATCGGGCTGGTGCTGGGTTACACCGAATCCCGCATCAGCCAGCTCCATACCAAGAGTCTTTTGCGTCTGCGCACCAAACTTCGCCGTTATTTCGAGGAAAGAGCCAGCCGGATGGCCTGAGTTGAAGGTAGCCGCCATGGCCGATGAGAAAAAAGAGCTTCCAAATCTGGACGACTGGGACAGCCTGCCGCTGGACCCCGGCGATGACGATTGGGACGACATCCCGCCCCTGACCCCGGCGCCCAAAGCCCCCGGCCCGGACCGAGCCTTCGAGGCCCGGTTGAACCGGGAAATGAACCGGGCCGCCCGGCTGGCGGACGCGGCCGACGAGCCGCCGCCGGAAGAAGACGACGACTTTGACCAACTGCCCGACATTCCCCTGGAAGCCTTCGGCGGCCCGGACGCCGTTGCGCCCGTCCAGGCGCCGCCTGAGCCAGGCCCGGATGACTTTCAGCCGGCGCCTCCCCCGGGCGCCCCCGCCCCGGCCTCCGAACCGGAAGATCAGGGCGGTGCCGATGAAGGCGACGACGGCCCCGGCGCCCGCCAGAGGGCCCAGCAGGGTGTGGACGAAGCCCTTGACGCCCCGGAAAAAGGCCGGCCAAAGGAGGCTCCGCCGGTCCCGGCCCCGGATCTCGAGACGGTGGATCTCGAGACGGATATTCCGGCCACCACCAAAGTCGAACTGGATATTGAAGGCATCTTTCTGGATGATGTGGAAGGCCCGAAGGAAGAACCGCCGGCCGAACTGGTCCCGGAGGAGCCCCGGCCCGAAGAAAAAGCCGAGCCCGAAGTTCCTCCTCCTCCGGCAGAAGCGCCCAAAAGGAAAATTCCCCGGGTCAAGCTGCTGTTCGTGGGCGGCACGGCGCTGCTGGTTCTGGTCGGGCTGGGCGTGGGGCTCTACAAATTCTTTTTTTCCGGTCCCAAAGTCGACGAAAGCCAGGCGGTGCTGGTCATCGACCCCCAGGCCCCCCCCCGGGACCCGGTCCCCGGGGACTTGGAACTGCCGCCTTTTTACCTCAACTTTTCCGGCCCCCAGGGCGAGACCATTGTGGAAATGACCGTGACCCTCTACTACCCTGACCTGCCCGACCGCTTTATTCTGGAGGAGCGAATGGCCGCGGTGCGCGACATCATCGCCCGGGCCGCCAAGGAGCAGGGCGGACAGGTGGTGACCAGCGCCGAGCTTCAGCGCGCCCTGAGGCAGTCGGCGGCCGATCAGGTCAACAGCGGCCTGGGCGGGCCGCACCTCTCTTACGTCCAGATCAGCCAGATCAGGGTTCTGCGTTGAAAAGGCCAGGGACAGGTTGCCTTTGAGAGTCTGATCTGCTAAAATCCGAATCTCTGAAAAGCTGTTTTGGCGAATCAATACGGATTAGAGCTTGAGGCCTGCATGCCACCTGAAAAACGCGCATTTCCGTTTTTAAACCTGTTTTGTCCAGGCCCGGCCCGGCTTTTCGCGCCGCTGAAAGGCGTGTTTAACGGCCTGACCCGCCGTGGTTTTGGCCCGTGTGTTGCTCTCTCTGTCTCTCTCTCTGTCTCTCTCTCTCTCTCTCTTAGCTTAAGCCTTATTTCATATATCCCGGACTTTTGGCTCCCGGCGGTTGGGCGGCTTTTAATCCGCCTTAGGCCGGCGCCCAGGGCCTGTCCCCGCCTGATTAAAAACTTGCAGCTCAGTCAGCTTTTGGCGTTTGGAATATCTCAAGGTCCTTAAGCACCCGCAACTATCTTCTGGATCTGACTTGGATATTGGCCGTCCGGCCGTCCAGACCCTGCAAATATCACCGGAAAGGGACCTGAGCATGAATCGTCGTCTCATGCAGCTGGAAGCCGATGATTTTACCAATATCATGGATGGCTACGCCGCCCGTAAGGTGCAGTTTCGAAACTGCATCGACGGCGGGGCGGCGGCGGGCCATACGGCCCGGCAGATGCTGCCGTACCTGCGCGAAGACGGGTTGGTGTACGCCTTCGAGCCGTTCCCGGGCAACTTCCGTTTCCTCGACGCCATCCAATCCGAACGGATACAGGTGGTCAAAAAAGCCCTGTATTTTGAAACGGTCACTAAAGATCTGTTTGTGGGGCACACCGTTGCCAAGGATTCCGCCTGGGCGCGCAGGGGGATGGAAGGATATTCGTCGGCGGGCTATCTGGTCGACGCCCCGAACGCCAAGGGCAGCCTGAAGAACGTGCAAAGGCCTCCCGATCAGTTGTTTTCCGTCTCTTGCGTACCGGCGGATGAGGCAATCGGCCGGGACCGCCCCATCGATTTTGTCAAGCTCGATTTACAAGGTGGAGAATTGAACGCCCTTATGGGCATGAAACGCATTATTTTTGAGCCCCATTTCCTTTGGATCGAGTTTTCAGACCAGGCGGGCCTGTTGGATTATCTCTACGACCTGGGCTTCATTATTTTTGAGACAACGTATCTTCTGAGAGGGCACGACCCTTCCGCCGCGGCCAAAGATTTCGTCTTCATTAAGAAGGGCAATCTCTCTTCAGGAAATCCGGTCTGGTTAGGTCGGCGCATCACCCCGTGGGGTCGGGATTTCCACGATGAATTCATGCTTTGCAAAACAAAGTATTCTTTGGTGCAGACCGACATCGTCTGTGTGCACGCCACGCGCTACCAGGCGTTCAACAGGGCGGTGGCGCTGATGAGCTGAAGGGCGGGAAGCTTCCGTCGCCGTTTATGATCGGATATTGAGAGAGGATATATATTATGGACTACACGGTGCTGTGGCTTGGCAGAATAAGCGGCACGAGCGGTTATGCCTTTGCCAGCAGAACATACCTCAGTGCCCTGCAAAAAGTGGGCGTCGAGGTCACTATGTTTGACGTGAGCCTTGGGAAAGTCATCGGGCCGCACAGCGGGGCTCTGCAGGTTTCCTATTCCAGCCGGGGCGCGGTTTTGAAAGCCGTGTCCGACAAGCGGAACGTCGTGGTGGTGTATAACGAAGTGCCGAGCAAATACCCCGCCCTGGCGGTAGCCGGGAAGTGCCGCAAAATCGGGCTGTGCTTTGCGGAGACCGAATCCATCCCGAGTGACTGGCGGAGCCCCCTGTTCAACATGGATGAAGTCTGGACCGCCTCCCATTTCAACAAGAAAGCCTTCATCTATGCGGGTATCCCTGAGGAGATGATACGGGTGATGCCTTTGGGCTTAGACGGCAATCTGTACGATCCGGATAAGGTGGGGAGGTCCATGTATTACGACCCGGACGTCTTCACTTTTCTGATGGTCATCTCCAACTTCAACCGCAAAGACGTCCAGGATGTCATACGGGCCTACAGTCTGGCTTTTCAGGACGTGAAACTTGTAAATCTGCTGTTAAAAATACCTAAAAACAGCACCGCGGAGAATTACAAAAAGTTCATCCTGGAACCCATGGAGGAATGCGCCGGTCACTTTTCCAGAATCCCCCCCATAACCATCATAAAGAATTATTTTTCCGACGAGTACATGAACCGCCTGTACAATACGGCTGATTGCTACCTGGCCATCGAGCGGGCCAAAGGTTGGGACTTGCCGGCCTTTCAGTCCATGGCCCTGGGCAAGCCGGTCATCGGCTTGAACTGGAGCGCCAACACCGAGTTCATGAGCCATGAAAATTCATTGCTGATCGAGCCCAACGAAACTCTGATTTATGCCGACAGCAGCCTCGCCGAAAACCTGTCATTGTATGCCGGGCACAAATGGGCTTCTTATGACTTTGACCAGCTGGTCCATTATATGCGGGACGTGTATGCCCACCCGGATCGCTACGCTCCCAAAGCCCGGGCGGCCAGAAAATCAATATTGGCCGACTATTCCCTGGAAAAAACAGGCGCGCGCATGAAAGACATCATAGGCGCCTACAGAAGTTTCGAGTTCGCTTCCAACCATCCGGCCCGCGTCACCGTGTCCAAAAATCCGGCCAACGCACCCAAAGGCGCGTCGCCATATCTGGGGCCCCTGCCCCGGTTCCGGATAGACCGTTATTTCAACGGCACCGGCCTGCTGCCGCTCAGGAAGCTAAAAAAGCGCTATGCCAGCGTCAAGGAAGTTTTGCAGACCGATCCAGCCAAATTCAATGCCCTCAACAAGCGGCTCAGTGAATTCTTCATACCTCAAAAAGTCTTGTCCACACTGAAGATGGCTGCGGCGCACCTCGGCTGCAAGCGCTATTTCAACAGGGAATATGGGCGGGTGCTGCACTTGGCCAAGGGCCGCTCCAAGCCTTACCACCCGTCACAGTCGCTTGATGACTGGGTACAGGTCCAGCGGGAAGCCGAAGACCTCCTGGGGCCGGAACCGACCACTTCGGAGGAACAGGCCCGTTTGGCCTCTGTGCAAAACGGCTATCAAGGGAAAAGGATTTTCGTCCTCGGCAACGGTCCCAGCCTCAACCGCATCGATTTTGAAAAGCTCAAAAACGAGTACAGCTTCGGTTGCAACAAAATTTACCTGAAATATGACGCCTCGGACTGGCGCCCGACCTTCTACACGGCGCTGGACTGGCGGGTGACCCCGGACTCCTACCGGGAAATCAACGAAAAGACGACCGATTCCATCTGCTTTTTCCCCAAACGTTTTTTCGGGCTCCTGCGGAACGACGAGAAGACCTACTGGTATGCGACGCGCGTGAACTCCGCGGCCTGCGAAGACAATTTTTCCCTTGACATCAGCAGGGGCGTGGCCGGTTTCGGAACCGTGATCTATTCGGCGCTGCAAATCGCCTGCCACCTGGGCTTCCGTGACATTTACCTCCTGGGGGTGGATGTGGACTACAAAATACAGGATACCGTCCAGCAGTCCGGCGCCGACAAGTTCCATACCGGGACGAAAATCAACCTGACCAGCACCCGGGATGACGACATCAACCACTTCGACCCCCGCTATTTCGGCAAGGGCGCCAAGTGGCACGACCCCAACGTGGATGAGATGATCCGCGGCTTCATGTTGATCAGAAAGCTCCTGGCCAATACCGGCATTAATGTCTATAACGCGACCCCCGGCGGCCAGCTGGAAGTGTTCGAGCGGGTTGATTTCGATTCTCTTTTTTGAATGCCAGTTGCCGTCAGTAAGTCCGTCTTACGAGTGGCCGCCGAGGAATTGTGCCAAAAGAGGATTTAATCGCCTGAAGCGCTCTTGCCGGCTTTGTACGCTATAGGACGAAGGCACTTTTTGTATTCGAAACAAGGACTTGGAAAATGGACAAAACGAAACTGGAAACAAAGGTAAAGTCCCTGGCCCCTTGGTATCATCGCATTGATTTTGGAAATGGACTTATAACCGAAGGTAAAAAATTTTCCTATGGAGATGGCCTAATTAGAGATCAATCCCTGACCTTTGAACTGTACGAGCCGCATCTTCCGAAAGATTTTCACGGGTTGCGGGTATTGGACTTAGGCGCAAACGCCTGCGGTTTGTCTATCGAATTCGCGAAGCGCGGTGCCGATGTCGTGGCCGTCGAGCCTGTGGAAGAAGCGGCCGTACAGGCGGAGCTGGTTATCGCCCATTTTGGCCTGGCCGATAAGATCGTGCTCCATCGCCTGGATCTATTTGACGTTCTGCCTTTAGGGAAATTTGATATAATATGCTATCTTGGGCTGGCGTACCATATACGTCACCCCCAATTGGCTTTGGACATGCTTTCCAATATATGTACAAAATACTTATTAGCTTCTACCCAAACCATTCCTGGAGAGGAGATGACTATGCTTAACCGCATTGTGCATCCGAAGCACAAAGCCCGTTTTAAACAAGGGCGCCTTGTGGGTTGGGAGCCAACTGAAGCGCTCTTTCAACGGATGGTGCATAGCGCAGGTTTTGTGGATTGCACCTTATTATCCACTTCTCCCCATAGTATTGAAACAAAAGACCGAATTCTCGGCAACCGTTCCTATTTTATAGCCAAGGCTGGCGCCTGCCCTCACCCCTTGCCGTTTATGAGCCAAACGGAAGCGAAAAAAGCAACTCTTACCTTTCGACAACGTTGCGCGCGATTCTTCAGTACCCGTGGATAGGTTTTAACAGGAGCCTTATGCCTTTGAGCGGGATGTGGAAACGGAGTCACGGCCACCGCGCCACATCTCGACTCTACTTGCAGATCTTTTTGACCTTGGTTATATCAAAAGTTTGTTCGCAATGGCTTTCACCTCTGCCGGCTGGGATTACAATGACAAATTTTATACAAGCTATCGGGAATTTTTTTAAAACGCCGGCCAGGGTTCGGCGAATAAGCCGTGAGCTCCAGGAATGTAACGCGTCAGTCACCGCTGCGGTTCAGGACGCTGAACTCTATTTCAGCCATGTTAAGCCAACTGCCATGTTTTGGCGTATAGTGTATCTCCAAGCGGTCCAATATCCGCCGGGCTTCGGATGGCTCAAAGGCTTCATATAATGAGGCCGGTCTATGTGTATTGAGATTATCCATCACTAAGACCACCTTCTCAGCCAAGGGGAAATCAACATCCACCAAGTGGCGGATCTGCTCAGCCCAGTCCACCATTGATCTTCTTTCGGTCACCTCTACCCTCCGCCGGCCAAGTAAAAGGGCTGAAAACATGAAGAGATTACATGTGCCATTACGAACGTATTCGGTATCATATCTTAGAGGCTGTCCGGGGCTGCCGGCTATCGGTTCTCTAATTTCGCCTATCAATTGCTTGGGACTTTCATCCATGCAGACCAACGGCCGCAGGGGGTCAAGCGGCTGCTTATAAACCTCAAGAATATCCTCCATATGGGCTACGAAATCGGCATTTTCCGCCGGGGGGATACACCATTCTTTCACTTGCCAGGCTTTGATTTCGTTTTTTTTAGAACCTGTCTTATGGTCTCGTGAGAGACCTTACGTCCTTCACGGGTCGCAAATTTGTCCCGCAATACTCGTAAGGACCAATGATGAACGCCTTCCGGGCTTTGTTCACAGGCCAGCGCTATCAAACGCGCTTCATCTTCACCGTCTACCAGCCGAGGGCTGTGGGCACGAGGAGCTCCGTTCAAAGTCAATTCAAAACCTTCTTCCACAAAGCGACGCCGCAACTCTTCCACCCCACGGCTATGCATCCCCACTGCCTCCGCAATCGCACGGTCGCTTTTTCCACCATTGGACATTAACAAGGCCTGAGCACGTTTACGCTTTTGAGCTCCATGCTTCCCACGGTTCAAAATATCCTTTAATTCACTCTCTTCCTCTTCTGTTAATGTCACTCGATATTTTTTAAGCATAATGACCTCC
>JAISFR010000117.1 GCA_031263565.1 Candidatus Adiutrix sp.
TATTTTTTTTCCTGCTTCATGTAATTGATTTCCAGCCCCAGGTCCAGGTTGCCCCAGGTCTGGCGGCGGCCCAGGGAGAAATCGTACTGGTCGGCCTTCTGGTAGCTATGCCAAGTCTCACCCGCACCGAAGGCGACGTCGACCAAACTTTCGTAAATGGTCGTGTTGTAGATCCGGTTGGGGTAGAAGCGGCTGGTCCTCTTCCAGGCCGCTTTGGCCGACCAGTGTTCATCCTGCCACTTCAGAAGCGCATCGGTGTTTTGATAAGAGTTGCTCTGGCGCCAGCGCGTGCAGGACACAGTCGAACCACAGTCAGGATGTAAGTTGCCATCCATATACTCGTATTTGAAATCGCCGTGGCTCTGGTCGCGGTGGAGGCCCAGCAGCAGGGAACCCCCGAAAAGAGGCCCGGTGACGGTGGCGTCGGCCGTGCGGCCTTGAAGGCTCTTGATCCCCGCCGAAGCCGCGCCGCCAAACCCCAGGGGCTTTTTGGTGACGATGTTGATGACCCCGCCGATGGGCGCCCCGGAGAAACGGACCGGAACATAGCCCCGGTAAACCTCGATGCGGGCCACGTTGCTCAGGGTAATGAGCGAAAGATCCACCGCCCCCTCGCCGCCGATGTTCTGGGGCACGCCGTCGACATAGACGTTGACCTGAGCCGAGGTGCTGCCGCGCATGGTCACCGTGGAAAACTGGCCTTCGCCGCCCCGCTGCTCGACATGGAGGCCCGGCACCATCTGGAGATATCGGGGCAGCTTTTTCTGCTCGCCCTTGAAATCATCCGGCACAATCACACTCACCGCCCCGGGGGAGAGAAGGCGTTCCCAGTCCGGCCGGTCGGCCTGCACCGTAATTGTTTCCAGCGCCACTGCGGCCTGCTCGCTTTCAGCCGCCTGGGCCGCCGCGCCCTGCGCGGCCATGACGAACGAGCCGGCGCTGGGCGCCGGCGGTAAAGACGCGCTTTGGGACGTTTCTATGGTAATGGATTCCAAAGTTGAAGTTGAATTTTCGGAACTCCACGCCGTGCCGGGCGGTGAAGCCAATAATATAGCCAGCGAGCCCATGCCTAAGGCTCGACCTGTCAAGCTGCCGGTCATCTCCAATTTCTCCCTGCGATATAAAAAGGCCCAAAAAGCGGGGGCATTTGGGCCTGAAGCGCGGTAATCCGAATCCGGGGTCTGGGAAGCTGACAAGCCCAGGCCTCAAGGTTCAGTAATAGGATGTAAAATTATATCCGGGGGAAAGGCCATAGATAAGCCGGCCGCCCACAAGCCGAGCCCAGTGAAAAATCCCCCACCTGAGGGGCCTTGCTTACGGGCGCCGCTTCTCTGGAGTATTTCTGAAACTCCAAGCTGGCCGGCTGATTAATAGCCCGGCTCAACCCGCCCCCGCCGGTTCTTAAAACCGGCGGGAGCGGGTTGAGCTTAAGCCTGGCCCTAACCTGAAATCAGGTCTTTCAGCCCAAGCCCAGCAAAGCCTCCACGATTTTCTTCTCTTTTTCTCGCACTTCGGCGGCCATGGCGGCGTGGCTGCGGTGGATAGCGGCCCGGGCCGGCGGGGCGGCCGAGCGCAGGGGGGTGGGGGGGGTGGGAACTCCGCCGGGCACGGAGATATCCATCGAATTGATGGCAAAGCCATTGGCAGTCGCTTGGGTCAGGCCGGCCGTTCCGCCAGTCGTGCTGTTCGAGGGAATGATGACGTTATTGGCGTCGTTGGTGGGACTCCAGGTCTGCCCGACTTTCAGGAGATGGAGTTCGTCATAAGCCACATAGGCCGAGGGATTGTTAACCGAGCCTTTGGCGAAGGCCAGATATTCATCGGCTCCGCCCTGGCAGATGCCCAAAGCCCAGAAATAGGCGCTGGTGTTTACATCAGACTGGATACGGAAACTTAGCGGGATGGTGCCGGAAGCCTTGCCAATCAAAGTGGCGGCGTTGTCTTTGTAAAGAGACCAACTCATACTGGTGTTCGCCGCATAATCACCGGTCAGGATGTAAGCCGTGCCGTCGCTGGCGATGGCCATACCGCGGAAATCGTGCAGAGTTGAGGCGGCGCCGCCGATGTAGGGCTTTGCCTCAGGGCCGATGCCGGTAGTAGTGAGTTCAACCAGGCTCAGGCTGGAATCAGCCCCGTTGTTGGGGGGACCGTAATTCTGCATGCCGCCGATGCAGGGGATGAAGAGATAATTGTTGGAACCGCTGCTGTAAGGGACTAAGCAGACCGCGTTTTTGCTGATGGAGACGGCAGAGCCGACCGGATCAAAGGCGACATTGCCGTTGGCGTCGGTGATCAGCTTATATTCCCGCACTTCGCTGCTGATATATTGCAGATTAGCCGGAGCGGTCGACAGAATATTGGAATAAATCACCAGCGCAAAAATGCGGCTGCCGGCCACATAGACGTCCTGCACATGGGCCTGATAAGTATAGGTGCCGGACGTTTGGTTGGCGATGCCGATGGAGGCCACCGTGCCGTAGGAACCGGTGCCGCTCATGCTCACCAGGCAGAGGGTGCCGCCGTTGTTGTTGGCGCTGTCATAGTCGCCCACCACCAGGTAAGGGGTGCTGCTGTAAGTGATATTGGCGAAGCCGTAGGGGTTGTAAGGCGGATTCATGGGCGACGGCTGCCCTTGCAGGGACCAGCCGGTTCCGGTGGGGTCATAGACCCAATAAGTGGAACTCCCGGTAGCGCCAAGCGTGTAACTGTAATTGGACAGGGAAACCCGGAACTGGGGCTGGCTGGCCGCCTCATCTAAAAACGAAAACACATAGGGAGCGTTGCTGGCGCTACTGATGGGCATGGCCGGGCTGCTGTTGGCATCCAGGTATTCGTCGGCGATGAAGGTCGAATTCGACCACAGGATTTTGCTCAGGGTCGGGATGTTGCTTGAGTAATTGCCCAGAGTACCGACCACGGAAATAATTGGTTTGGACATAAGATTTTTCCTTTCCAAACTTTACGGAGCCAACGGCTCTAATTTTGCGCCCCCGAAAACCTTACCCGGCGCCGGGAAACGCGGTAAAAGAGATGAGACCTTAAGCGAAGACTGAAATTCCTCCTTACACAATGAAAAAAGCCGGAAGACTTCCGCATCCCTTGAACGGAAGTCTTTCGGCTTTAAAACGGCTGATATGAAAAAACAGAAAGTTGCTGTTGCTAGAGAGAGAGAGAGAGAGAGAGAGAGAGAGAGAGAGAGAGAGAGAGAGCAAAAGGCAAGCCAAAAACGGCTGACCGCTTTGCTTTTCAGGTTATTTCTCGTCTCGTTGATCATTTTGGGGCTCTCTCGCTTTCCTCAGTCCAAAAACAAAAAACCCGGACCTCTATTCAGAGACCCAGGCTCCCATTTTACCCGGTTCACCCCCGGCCGCGCTCATTCCCCTTGGCGGCAGGTCTGTTCCCCTAGGCAGGCTTTCTGGCTTGTCTTCTGTCCTCCCCGCCTTCCCGCCGTTAAAACGACAGTGGCATATCTGGGGCCGGAGGGCCTTGCGGCTAAGACTTCACAGAGATGGGTTCGCTCCCGATTTTCAACGGGATTTCCTATTATCCCCTTGCGGGGCGCCTTGAAGAAAAGATATTTTTCTCTATTTTACGGCTTGCAGCCGCTTCGAACTTTATTTCTAACCATTCATGATTTAGATATTACTTCAGCGTTTTCAGCAAGTCAAGAAATATTTTCGGCAAAACTCGAAATATTTTTATGATACATATTTAATATATAATTTTATATAAAATATATATCATTACAAATCGAAATGACCTGAGGGCGACTTTTTATGACCAATATATTTTGATAGGCCGCAAGTCAAATTATTTTTTGTTGCGGCTTGAAAATAAACGGCCGATACAAGATCTGGTATTTCCTCTCCGCAAGGTTTAAACGAAGGCCGCCGGCGGTCAAGTATCTTGTCCGCCGGACTCGTCAGGGCTTGGCGGCCAGAGGAAATCGCGCCCTCGGCCGGGGAAAGAAAAACGAAGGGCCTGAATCCAGACTCCAGGCCGCATTGATGAAGCATATCCTCCGTCCGGTCACATATTCAGGCATTCACTAATTAGCGTGGCAAGGGCATCCACATCGGCGTTTACCGTACCGGTCATGTATCTCTCGTAGACTTCTGTATCGTCGGGGGGGGTCAGGTTGAGCGTCCATCCCTTTTCCTTCGCCAGTAGCCGCAAAAACTCCCGCTGCGTCCGTCCGTTGCCCTCGCGGAATGGGTGGAGGAAATTCACGGTATCTAATATCTCGGCCAGCTTGTGCGTCAATTTTTCTTTGTCATTTTTATTTATAGGCCGGTAGCCGACCAAAAGATAATGGCCGAAGAAATTTCGCAACAGCCGCGCAAGTGCGTAGGCATAGCGTAGGCAAACAAAAAGGGCTTTGCTGCTAAAATAGAGCAAAACCCTTGAATTTATTGGTGGAGATGAGGGGGATCGAACCCCTGGCCTCGGCATTGCGAACGCCGCGCTCTCCCGGCTGAGCTACATCCCCGAAATTCGGATTTCTATGGCCGACCGGAACCAGAGAGCTATTTTCCATATTTCCCTGAAATTTGTCAACCTCTTTTTGGCCGCGGCCCGCCCTCAGCGGCCGCCAGGACTGAAGCCGGCTTCCCGAATCGGGGTTTCACCCTCAGGGCTCCTGATAAAGCCTATGAAATCGCCGGCCAGGCCCCGGGCCGGCCCCTTGGTGACCAGATACAGGGACCGGTTGAGCCGGTAGGCGCTGTTGTCCAGGCTGGGGACGACCCCTTCATAAGCCAGGCCCTTGACCAGAATATCGAAGTTGCTGAGGTTGATGAAACCGAGGCCGTCGGGATCCTCCCCCAGGGCGTCCTTGATGTTCGGGGAAGCGCCCATGACCCTGGCCGAAGGGCTGATGGGCGTTTCTTCCAGGACGGTCTCCTCAATAATCTGGCGGGCGGAACTGCCCGGGGGCAGCACATAGAGCCTGATGGGGCGGTTGCGGCCGCCCAATTCGCGCCAGTTGGCTATCCGGCCGCTTAAGACGCCCTGAAGCTGGCTTTGAGTGATCCCGGAGACCGGGTTCCCCATGTTGACCACCACCACGACCCCTTCCCGGGCGACAGGAACGCCGACCAGGCCCTCTTCGCTGATTTCCGCTTCCTCCAGCGGCCGGCTGAGGCCGGCGATCTGGACCAGCCCCGCGCTCAATTGATCAAGGGCCTCGTTGCCGCCCGAGTCGCTTATTCTGAAAGTGATCTGCGGATTGGTCTCCGTGATCTTCCGGGCGGCCGAACGGGCGATGTCCATGGGGCCCCGGCCGCCGGCCAGGGCCAGGCTGCCCGGCCCTCTCGCCAGAGAGGCCGGACTCTGGGCCTCCAGAATTGCCGAAAAAGCGAAAGAGGCCAGAACCAGCGAAACGGAAATGAACAAGCTGCGGATGCGCATGATAAATCCTCGTACCCGGTAAAAATTCGGGCCGCCCGGTCAGAGCGTCCCTCAAAGTTCCCGTTGGGCATTGTCCATAAATAACCTGTACATCTCCCTGGCGGCGTTGCCCCGGCTTTGGCCGCTAACAATCCGGCCAAAGCCGGAGCGCCTGGCCAGGAAAACGTACAGGTTATTTCTTAACAAGCCCTTGATTGATTTCAGTCAGAGCCCTCAAAGCGGCGTCGACTTCCGCCTCGGTATTGAAATGGGAAAAGGAAAAGCGCAGGGCCCCCTGCGCCACTGTCCCGAAACGCCGGTGCAGCAGAGGCGCGCAGTGGGCCCCGGCCCGGACGGCCAGGCCGTAGTCTTCCGACAGGGCGGCGGCCACCTCGCCGGAATCCAGAAGCCCCAGGTTGATGGTTACAATCGGAAGGCGCGGCCGGCTTTCATAGTCGCCGTAAAAAGTAACCCCGGGTATTTCCCCGAGCCCCAGATAAAAGCGCCGGGCCAGATTCCGGGCCTTTTTGAGAAGTTGTTCCGGCCCCTGGGCTTCGACATATTCCAGGCCGGCGGCCAGGCCGGCCAGGCCGTGGCTGTTTAAAGTGCCGGCCTCCAGAAGATCGGGCAGTTCCGGGGGCTGGCCGGTCTCAAAAGAGCGACTGCCGCTGCCCCCGACCATCAGAGGCCGGGGCGTGAAGCGTTCGCTGAGGCAGAGCCCGCCGGTGCCGGTGGGGCCGTAGAGGGCCTTGTGGCCGGTGAAGCAGAGGGCGTCCACGCCCAGAGCTTCTTGATCTATTCTTATCAGGCCGGCGCTCTGGGCGGTGTCCAGAATGAAAAGCAGGTTCCGTTCCCGGCAGAGCCGGCCGATTTTCTCCACCGGGGCCAGGCCGCCGGTGAGATTGGAAGCCTGGGCCAGAACCACGGCCCGGCTGTCGGGCCTCAGGGCCCGCTCGATATCCCGGTCTGAATAGCGGCCCTTATCGTCCACCGGCACAATGGTGAAATCTTTTTTCAGATGGACCGGCCGCAGAATGGAATTGTGCTCGGCTTCGGTAGTCACCAGATGCCCGTCAACAGAGGCGATGGCCAGGTTGAGGGCCTCGGTGACGTTTTTGGTGAAAACCACCCGCTCGGGCCGGGGGCAGCCGAAAAAGGCGGCCGCCCGAGCCCGGGTCTGTTCCACGCAGCGCAGGGCGTCCAGGGAGAAGGCATGAGCCCCCCGGGAAGGATTGCCGAATTCCTTCATGGCCCGGACCACGGCCAGGGTGACGCTGTCGGGCTTGGGGTGACTGGTGGCGGCCTGGTCGAGATAGATCATAGAAGCGACTTTTCTTTGTAATAAATTTTTGCTATTATACGCCAGGAAGTCCCGCTTGTACAGGGTGGTTTCGGTTGATGAGTCTTTTATCCAACTGCAGTTCCGGCGGCTGCGGGGCCAAGATCGGGCCGGACGAACTGTCCGGCTGCCTGGCCGGGCTGCCTCTGGTTCAGGATCGGCGGCTGCTGGTGGGCTTTGACCGTTCCGACGACGCGGCCGTCTACCGGCTGTCCGACACCGAAGCCCTGGTCTCCACGGTCGATTTTTTCCCGCCCATGGTCGACGAGCCCCGCCTCTTCGGCCGCATCGCCGCGGCCAACGCCTTAAGCGACGTCTACGCCATGGGCGGCCGGGCCCTCCTGGCCCTCAATCTGGTCTGCTTTCCCCAAAAAATGGATAAGGCCATTTTGGGGGCAATCCTTCAGGGCGGCGCGGAAAAAGTTCAGGAGGCCGGGGCCGTGCTCTGCGGCGGCCACTCCATCTACGACCACGAGCCCAAATACGGGCTGGCCGTCACCGGGCTGGTCCATCCCGACAAAGTATTTCGCAACGACGGCTGCGCCGAGGGCGACGCCCTGATTCTGACCAAAGCCCTGGGCGTGGGCCTGGTCATGTCGGCCTACCGGGCCGGGCTGGTCAGGGATGAGGAGTACCGGGCGGCCACGGACAGCATGGAGCGCCTGAACAAGTACGCAGCCGAAAAGCTGGCCGCTTATCAGGTCAACGCGGTTACCGACATCACCGGTTTCGGCCTTTTGGCGCATGCCGCCGAAATGGCCGGGAGCAGGCACAGCCTGGTCTTTAATTTCGATTCCCTGCCCCTTCTGCCCGGCGCCGTAAAGTATGCCGCCCAATACCTGGCCACGGCCGCCGGCCAGCGCAACCGCAACCATCTGGCCGCCAGGGTGGATATCGGCGCCATCCCGGCGGCCGGACAGGAAATCCTGTTCGACCCTCAGACTTCCGGCGGCCTCCTGATCAGCCTGCCCGCGGAACAGGCCGGGGCCCTCTGCCAGGCAATCAACAGAGACGACCCGGCGGCGGCCATCGTCGGGCAGGTCACGGCCCGGGAATCCTGCCCGGTGACGGTATTATAACACTTACCGGCCCCAGACGTCAGGGGCCGGATTTTATGGAGAAAGTAATGACCATCTTGAACATGACCGGCAAACCCTGCCCCATTCCGGTGATCGAAGCCAAAAAGGCTCTGCGGGGCAAAACAGCCGGCGAAAGCCTGTCCGTTCTGGTCGATAATGACATCTCCAGGCAGAACCTGCAAAAAATGGCCGAGGGGCTGGGCCACGGCTTCGCCTATGAAAGCCGGGCCGACGGCAACTTCCTGGCCACCATCAGCCTGGGGACCGGCAGCCGCCTGATGGAACAAGAGGAAGCCGGCGGCCTGGTGGTGGCCGTCGGCCGGGACCGGATGGGGGCCGGTTCCGACGAACTGGGGCGGACCCTGATGAAAAGCTTCATCTATTCCCTGACCGAACTGGACCTGGCGCCGGAACAGATTCTGTTCTACAACAGCGGGGTCTTATTGAGCACCGAAGGCTCGGGAGTTCTGGACGATCTGGCCTCACTGTCTGAAAAAGGCGTGATCATCAGCAGCTGCGGAGCCTGCCTGAATTATTTCGGCCTGACCGAAAAGCTAAAGGTCGGCAACGTCACCAACATGTACGCCATCTTAAGCGGCATGGCCGAGGCCCGGAAACTGATCAATCTCTGAACCTGCCGTCTGCATATGGAAATCGTCTTCACTTTTCATAACACCCACAGCGCCATCGGCGGCGAGAAAGCTCTGATGAACGGCGGCCTGAAAGTCAAGGTCATGGCCCTGCCCTCCGACCTGGGCGCCGGCTGCGGCCTCTGCCTGCGGGTGGAAGAGGCTGATTTGAGCCGGGCTCTCGAGCTCCTGGCCGGGGCCGGGCTGGCGGCCGAAGGCCTTTACCGGAAAATCAAGGCGCATGGAAAATTCGGCTACGAGGCGCTCGGCCCCTAAGGCCGCTTTAAATTCCGCTAAACAAAGCGAAATTTAAAGCCCCGGATCGCCAGTGCTTCATAACGCTTAAAGTTCCTCTATAAGCGTTATGAAGCACTTTTATATTGACAAGCCCTGTTCGGGCTGCTAGCCTTAACCCGATATGTACAAAAATTCTATAAGGCCCCGTTCGCAATGAGCCTGCCGACGTCCGGGCCAGCTTGGAGCCTGGGCCGATATGCGTTTTTCAGGAGCATCCCCGCGGTCATCGCCCCAAAAAAAGAGGGACGGCGCCTTTTTTTCCCGTCTGGCTGTCTTGTATTCCGGCGCCCTGATCTGCGCTTTGCTGTCCCTCGGCATCGGGCGGTATTCTTTGCCGCCGGGGCTGATAGCCGATATTTTTTTGTCGAAAATCAACCTGGTCGAACCTTACTGGGACAAGACCCTGGAAACGGTGGTGCTGAACGTCAGGCTGCCCCGCATCGGGCTGGCCATATTGGTCGGCGGGGCGCTGTCGGTTTCCGGGGCTTCATACCAAACGCTTTTCAAAAACCCGATGGTTTCGCCGGCTATTTTGGGAGTCTCGGCCGGCGCCGGCTTTGGGGCGGCCCTGGCCATGATTCACAACGCCCCCTGGTGGCAGATACAATTGTCGGCCTTTATTTTCGGGCTGGCCGCGGTTCTGGCCGCCTATCTCATCGCCTGGACTTTCGGGCGGCAGGAACTGACCGCCATGATTCTGGCCGGAGTGATCATCTCCAGCCTTTTCGGGGCTCTCTTGTCCATCTTGAAGCTTTTGGCCGACACCGACAGCGCCCTGCCGTCGATAGTATTCTGGCTGATGGGCAGCCTGGGCCGCGGTTCCAACCGGGATGTTCTGGTCATGCTGCCGTCGCTGGTGATCTCCCTGGGGCTTTTGTTCCTGTTTCGCCATCAGATCAATGCGCTTTCCGCCGGAGAAGACGAAGCCGCCACCCTGGGCGTCAACGTCAGCCTGATCAAGCCGGTGGTGGTGCTGGCCGCGACCCTGATGACCGTGGTCTCGGTCAGCATCTGCGGCATAGTCGGCTGGGTCGGCCTGGTGGTGCCCCACTTGAGCCGCATGTTGGCGGGGGCCGGCTATCCCCGCCTCATGGCCGTCTCGTTCGGGCTGGGCGGCCTGGGCCTGCTGCTGATGGACGATCTGGTGCGGGCCCTGCCGGGCGCGGAACTGCCTTTGGGAGTTATGACTTCCCTGGTCGGCGCCCCGGTTTTCGTGCTCCTGCTGTCACGGGTGCGGAAGGGGTGGCTGTAATGCTGGCCGTAACGGGGCTCAGTTTCAGATACGCCCGGGACCGGGCGGTATTGAACAACATAAGCTTCGACCTGCCTCAGGGCGAAGCGCTGGCCCTCCTGGGACCAAACGGCACGGGAAAAACCACTCTCATGCGTTGCCTTTTGGGCCTGCTCAAGCCCGGCGGAGGCCGGGTCGATCTCCTGGGGCACGACGTTCTCCGCTTATCGGCCAGGCAGCGGGCCCGGATGATGGCCTATGTGCCCCAATCTTCGGCCCTGACCTTTCCCTACGATGTCCTGGAGGTGGTCATGATGGGCCGGCTGCCGCACCTCGGATTCGGCGCCTCGCCTTCCCGGGAAGATCGGCTGGAGGTGGAAAAAGCGCTGGCGGTCATGGATGTCGCCCATCTGGCCGGGCGCCTTTTCCAGCGCCTTTCGGGCGGGGAAAAGCAACTGGTGGTGATCGCCCGGGCTTTGGCCCAGAAAGCCCGCCTTCTGGTGCTGGACGAGCCGACCGCCAATCTGGATTTCTTCAATCAGACGCGAACTTTGAAAATTATGCGCTCTTTGACCCGCCAGGGACAGACCATACTGTGGACGACCCACTCCCCCGACCAGGCTCTGCTGGTCGCCGACCGGCTGGTCATGATGAAGGACGGCCTGGTCTACGCCCGCGGGCGGCCTGAGGAAGTCATTACCGGCGACAACTTGTCGGCCTTGTACGGGTTGAGCGCGGTGGTCGCGGAAACCCCGGTCGTTTCCGCCGGCAAGCCGGTTAAAGTCTGCGTCCCGCTTATGGATGAGCCGGAAAAGGAGAGGGACGGCCGATGAAAAGACCAGGTTACGCCTTTCTGATTTTCGCTTTGACCATCTTCATGCTTTCGGCCGCCCCCCCCCGGGTTCACGGCCAGGGACGGCCAAAAACCGTCCGTTCAGTGGTGGATATGGCCGGGCGGACCGTGGAACTGCCGGCGGAGATCGACAGGATAGGAACCCTGGGATCCGTCGGCGTTTTAAACGCCTTGGTGGAAGTAATGGGCGAAGGTTCCAAAATAATCAACCGTCTGCCGGCCTCTTTCGCCAACAGCGGCCGCTGGCGGCTGCAAAGCGAATTCGCCCCGCAAATCTCCAACGGCGTCCTGTTTGAAGGCGCCAACAGAGAATTGTTAATTGAAAATATTATTATGGCCAAACCTGACGTTTGCCTGGTAATGACCAGGGAACTGGCCGAACAGTTGGAAAAGCTGGGGCTGGCGGCTGTCTACCTGGAATGGAAAGACATCGAAGATGTGCGCAAAGCGGTCGACCTGATGGGGCAAGTGCTGGCCAGGCCCGATCGGGCCGGGCGATACCTGGAATATTTCGACCGGAAGCTGGCGCTGGCCCAGGCCCTGACCTCCGGCTTGTCCGAAAACGACAAGCCCCGGGTCCTGTACGGCAATCCCCTGCGATTCACCCAGCCGCACCAGATAGCGGAGTGGTGGATCGCCCGGGCCGGGGGACGCAGCGTCACCAGTCAATCCGGGGTGAGAGGCAGCCTGCAGTACAACATGGAAGATCTGCTGCGATGGGACCCGGAAGTGATGATCCTCATCAATCCCGAGGAGGCCCTGGAGATGAGGGCCCGGAAGGATTACCAAGACATCAGGGCGGTGAAGAACTCTGTTTTTCACTATATCCCCACAGTGGCCCATACCTGGGGCAACCGGACCGTGGAACAGCCTCTGACCGTGCTGTGGACCTTGCATAAACTCCACCCCCGACTGCTGCCCAGGGAGCGGCTGGCCGAGGAAATAAGGCATTTTTACGCGACCTTCTTTTTATACGAACTGAGTGAAGACCAGTTGAACGGCATCATCGGAGGGCCGGGCCATGACTGAATACAAACGCAAGAGCAAAGCTTATTATGACCCTGAAAAGTTGATCACCCGGGCGGAGACCCTGGAACGGCTGCGGGAACATTGGCGGCCGCGGCCGGGCCGGGAAACCGTGCCCCTGTCGCAGGCCGCCGGACGGGTCTGCGCCGAAGAGCTGGCCTCTCACAACACCCAGCCGCTGGTGCGGGCTTCCATGGCCGACGGCATTGCCGTACGTTCGGCCGATTTTGAAAACGGCCCGCCCGACACCTCCAACTGGCGCGAAGGGCGGGACTACGTGCCCGCCGATATGGGCGACGATTTTGACGATGCCTTTGACATGGTCATCAATATTGAGAAGGTCAGTTTTGACTCGAACGGAGTCATCCATCTGGAAGCCGAAGAAGAGGCCCGGAGCGGGCTGAGGGTCAAGCCGAGCGGCGATACCTTGCGCCTGGGCGAATCGGTCATGGCCGCCGGACTTCTGATCAACCCTTTCCAGGTCGGCCTTCTGGCCGGCGCCGGGATCAATGAAGTGCCGGTGACGGCCAGGCCGCGGGTGGCCTATATACCTACCGGCGACGAGCTGGTGCCGCCCGGCCGGCCGCTGGAAAGAGGCCGGACGGTGGAATCCAACGGCCTGATGGTGGCCGCCACTTTGGAGGCCTGGCAGGCCGACCAACGGCCGCTGCCCATTGTGGCCGACCAGAAGGCCGCCCTGGCAAGCGCCCTGGATGAGGCCCTGGCCGCCAGCGATCTGGTGCTGATCAACGGCGGCTCCTCAATGGGCAGCGAAGATCACGTGTCGGGCCTGCTGGCCCGGCGCGGGACTTTTTTCCAGCACGGGGTCAGGGCCATTCCCGGCATGCCCATGGCGGTAGCCATAGTGGACGGTAAACCGGTCATCAACATCCCCGGTCCGCCCTTCGCCGCCTTTTGCGGCCTGGACTGGTGCCTGAAGCCGTTAATAGCCCACTGGTACGGCCGGCCCTGTCCGCAGCGCCGGACGGTTCCGGCCAAACTGACCAAGCCGTTGAGAAAGCCGGAACAATTCGAATTTTTTTCCCGCCTCCATCTTTTCAGGGACTTGAATCTGAAGTACCAGGCGGAGCCCATCAGGTTCGACGAGCGTTACGCCGAGGCCGCCAGGCGATTCAACGCCATCATCATATTGCCCATCGGTTGCGACCGGATTGAAGCCGGGGAAGAAATAGAGGCCGAAATCCTTTATACGGAGCACTGAGGGCTGTCCTTTGGCCGTCATGACCGCCCCGGCCGGTCCCGGGCCGTTTTACGGCCGCTGGTCATTGCAGAATGACCTCTTCCCCGTATTCAATGAACAGGGCGTCAATCACAGCCTGGCCGGCCCGGGCGATGTAGCCCTGCTGATCCATGGCCTGGAGGGGGGCGATGATCAGGGTCGCTTCCCGGCGGCCCAGGGCCTGGACGGCGGCGCCCCAGCCGCGGTTGAGGGCGTGGCGGGCGTCCTCGTCGATATGGATGGTCAGCGGCCCGCTTTGGGGGGCTTCGTCATAGGGTCTCAATACTCTGACACATTTAACGTCCATGGCTTCCTCCTCGGGGGTCAGACGTAATCGTAGCGGCGGGTGTAGGTCATGACCTTGTCGCGCAGCATGTGCAGCGCCAGGCAGACGGCCCCGATTTCCAGATAGCCGACGGTATAGGCCTGAGCCGCGTTGAGGCCCATATGCGGGGCGTGGATGAAGCCGAAGAAGGACAGCCCCGCGGCCGCGAACAGGGCCACGGCCGCCTTGTCCAGCCGCCGGTCGACTATGAAGACCACGGTCGAGGCCCACATGATGGATACCAGGATCGAGCCGTATTTCAGCGCGGCCACCCCCTTCCACATGACCCCGTAGTTGACCAGGGCCTGGGAGGCGGTGTCGCTGGCGTCCATCATCAGGGCGAAGGCCCCTTCTTCGGTATGCTCGATGAAGTGCTCAAAAGCCCCCAAAGTGCTGATGACCGTGGTGTAGAGCAGATCGGCCAGATGGGGGACCAGGGCGACGGCCAGGGCCGCGCCGTGGCGGCGGGGGGTGTCGGTGTAGGCCTGGACGATCATCAGCATGGCGCACCACAGGAAGGTGATGCAGGCGATGACCGGCGGCATCAGGGAGTTCAGCAGTCCGAAGATGCCGAACAGACCGCACAGGGCGAAGAGCAGGCCGCCGACCCAGGAATAGCCGATGCCGGCCTTGCTCTTCTTCAGGCCCGCGTGGCCCAGCCAGACCACGTTGGGCATGATGCCTCCGAAAAGGGCCGAGATGGAGGTGCAAAGGCCGTCGGCCACCTGGGCTTCGCCCAGGGGATATTCGTCGCCGGCGGCAATGGCCGATTCCACGTTGTCCATGGTCTCGATGAAGGAGTAAATCATGATGGGGATGATGATGACCAGGTAGGGCCCCACGCCTCTGAGGCCCTCAAAGACCGCGCCGAGGCTGAAAACCGGCACGGTGACGGCCAGGGTGGCGGTGTCGGCCGTGGTCCGGCCCAGAGCCAGGGCGTAGATGACGCCGAAAATCACGGCCACCAGGAGCATGGGCAGGTTGCCCTTGAAGGTGTAGCCGCCGATGAGGCCGATGAGGCAGACGATGAGAATGGGCATCCCCAGAATGGGATCGTGATAAATCTCGAACAGGCCGGCCGTGGCCATCCACACCAGGGCCACCCCGGCCACGGTGCCCAGCATGGCCACCCGGGGCAGCATTTTGCGCAGGGCCGGGCCGATGAGCCCGCCGGTCATTTCGATGAGCCCGCCCAGGAAACAGGCCGCCGTGGCCACCTGCCAGCACTTGACCGGTTCCAGGCCGCTGTAGTGCAGGGGATAGATGATGCCGTAGAGGTAGACGAACATGGCCGGGGTCGACAGGCCCGAAGGCAGGGCGGTCAGGTCGGCGCGCCCGGTTTTTTTATACAGCTTCCAGCCCATGTAGGCGTAATAGAAGCCGCCCAGCATCAGGCCGATGCTCATGCCCGGAATGACCCGCCCGAAAATCAGTTCGTTGGGCCAGCCGATGTGCTGGAGAGCGTAGATGACGATGACGTAGTTGATGATGTTGCCGACGAAAAAGTAAACCAGGCCCCCGACGTCTCCGGACTGAAACAGGGGCAACTTGGGCGCGGCGCTCTGGGACATTCTCATTCTCCTTGTAAACTCTTGTGATGCGATGAACGCCAGGCCGGCGACGGTTCGCCGGCCTCGGGGTCATCAACCCGGCAAAGGCAGCCCCAGGGCTTTCAATTCGCCGGCCACTTCGTCATACATGGCCTGCCATTCCGGCTTGGGCCGGAGGGTGGCCAGGTCGTAGCACTGGTCGAAGGCCTGGCCGGGGTTGCCGCCGGGGGCGGTCAGCACCGGTTCGTATTTTTCCAGGAGAGCCTGGATCATCTTATTGGCCGCCTGGCGGGTCAGGCCCATTTTGGTGGCCGCCCGGCTGACCTCGCCCATCAGGCGCACTTCCAGGCCGGTGCCGTGGGGCAGCCGGCCGTCGGCCGAGCCCGCGCCTTCGATGTGCCCGCCGCTGACGGTGATGGCCAGGGCGCTGGCCGCCACTTCATAGAGCAGTTCCCGGGTCAGCCCGCCGCTCTTGGGGTAAACGTCGCAGACGATGATGGCCGGGGCGTTGCGGGCGAAGGCCTGGCAGCAGACGCTCTGGAGCCACAGGCAGCCCCGGGCGCCGGTGGCCACGCTGGTTATGTGGATGGGGTGGCAGAGGTGGTAGTCGGCCAGGCCGATGATGTTGGCGGCCATCATGGAGGCCATGATGACCACGGTCGCCCCCGGGGCGTCCCCGGCCAGGCCGCCGACCATGGTGCAGGCCAGGGAGGCGTTGCGCAGGCCGTATTCCACCGAGCTGGCCGCCCGCACCAGGTTGCCGCGATCGACGATGAGTTCGTTGAACAGGGCCACCAGGTGGGAATCGCAGGGCCGCAGGTAGTCCGGGTGGGCCACGCACAGGTCCCCGACCTCGGACACGCTGCTTTCGGCGGCCAGCATGCCGATGCCCGGGCGGCCGGTTTCCAGCCGGGCCTGGCGCAGGAGGTTGAGTTCCTTTTTGACGGCCATGACTTCCGAGGGCTCGCCGCTTCGCACCGGAAAGCCGTCCACCGTGGCCAGGGAGCCGCAGGTGATGAGGTCCACCACGTGTTCCTGGAGCCAGCTCTTGACCGTGGGCAGGAACAGGTGCTCCGGGGTCGGGCAGCCGGGGTTGCCGGCCCAGATCAGGGGCCGCCGGTCGTCCTCGGGCTTGCGGGCCACCAGGATGACGGCGTCCCGGCCCTCGCCCATCACCAGGCTCTGTTTCATGTTGGAGAGGCCCGCTTCGATTTCGGCCTCCGACAGATGAATGACCCTTTCGGTGGACATGTTATAGATGCCGGTTTCCACGATCAAGGTTTTGGCGGCCTGGAACACGCGGTCGCAGAGCCCGTCGTCGACCGGGGTCAGGTTGTTCCTGTCCCAGGCCAGGCCGAATTCCCTGACCAGCCGGGAAGTATTTTTCACCACCGTCTTCAGGTCCCAGTCGGCTTTCTTGACAATGGGACCGTGGTGGGAACGTTCGCAAATTTCGAGGAAATTCCTGATCATGCTTTTGCTTTCTCCTTGGCGCGAAATCTAAGCGACCGCGCGCATTTATGATGCGGGATAACCGGAAGGCCGGCCGCCCTGGGGAATCGGGTCATTTAAAGCTTTCGTCACGGGTATGATAAATGATTGATCACAATCTTGCAACCGTCGGGCCTTATGCTCCTCCAAAGGCTTTTCAGGCTTGGTCCCCTGGTTGACATCTTGATCAGGTCTGAGGTAAAATCCACAGTTT
Source organism: Candidatus Adiutrix sp. (assembly GCA_031263565.1). Classification (GTDB taxonomy): domain Bacteria; phylum Desulfobacterota; class Desulfarculia; order Adiutricales; family Adiutricaceae; genus Adiutrix. The sequence continues at coordinate 16,663 of JAISFR010000117.1, forward strand.
GGAGAGTGGACCGGACCATGAGCACTTATACGGCCATCAAAGGTTTTAAAGACATCCTGCCGGACGAGGCCCCGCTGTGGCGCCGCATTGAAGACGCGGCCCGGGACGTGGCCCGGCGCTACGACTTCCAGGAGCTTCGGCCGCCCATCGCCGAGAAGACCGAGATCTTCGCCCGGGGCCTCGGCCAGGCCACCGATATTGTCGAAAAAGAAATGTACAGTTTCGTGGACCAGGGGGAGGAAAGAATCACCCTGCGGCCCGAAGCCACGGCCGGCATGGTGCGGGCCGTTCTGGAAAATAACCTGATGGCCGGCGGCCGGGCCGTGAGGGTCTTCTGCCTGGGGCCCATGTTCCGCTATGAGCGGCCCCAGAAGGGCCGCCAACGCCAGTTTCACCAGCTGGATGTGGAAGTCTTCGGCGACCCCGGCCCGGAAGTCGACGCCGAACTGCTGGCCTGGCTGACCGCCTTTCTGACCGACCTGGGCCTGGGCGACCTGAGCATCAATCTCAATTCCCTGGGCTGCCCCGAGTGCCGGCCGGCCTATCGCCGGGAACTGGTGGAATTTTTCAGCCGGCGGCGAGACCGGCTCTGCGCCGACTGCCGGCGCCGCCTGGAACTTAACCCCCTGCGCATCATCGACTGCAAAAGCGAAAACTGCCGCCGCCTGGTGGACGGGGCCCCCAAGATGCTGGACCGCCTCTGCCGGGAATGCGCCGACCACCTGGCGGCCCTGCAAAAGCTCCTGACCGCCATGGGCCTCAAATTCGAAATCAACCCCCGCCTGGTGCGGGGCCTGGATTACTATACCCGCACGGCCTTCGAGGTTCTCTCCAACGACCTGGGGGCCCAGAGCGCTTTGGCCGGCGGCGGGCGCTACGACGGGCTGTGCCGGGAACTGGGCGGGGACGACATCCCGGGCATAGGCTTTGCCCTGGGCCTGGAACGCCTGGCGCTGCTGTTGAAGGAAAAGGGGGCGCCCGCGGAAGCCGGCCCGGATTTCTACCTGGCGGTCCTGCACGAATCAGCCCTGGAAGCGGCCTTCCGCCTGGCGGAAAGCCTGCGGGCCGAAGGGCGGCGGGTGGCCGCCGACTGGAGGCCGGGCAGCCTCAAGAGCCGGATGAAGCGGGCCGACAAGGCCGGCGCGGCCAGGGTGGTCATGCTGGGCGAAGACGAGATCAGGCGCCGGGAGGCCATAGTCCGGGACATGAGGACCAGGGAACAGAGCTCCCTGGATCTGAAGCCTTTCCTGGCCTGAAACACGGATTGATTGACGGAGAAAAATCAGATGCTGGAAAATATGACCGGTCTTAAACGCACCCATTACTGCGGCGAAGTGGACGAGACCCTGCTGGGCCGGGAAGTGGTCATCATGGGCTGGGTGCAGCACCGCCGGGACCACGGCGGCCTGGTCTTCATCGACCTGCGCGACCGCAGCGGCCTTTTGCAGAGCGTCTTCAACCCCCAGGAAGATGAAGAGACCCACCAAAAGAGCCATGACGTGCGTTCCGAGTATGTGCTGGCCCTGCGCGGCACGGTCCGGCGCCGGCCGGCGGACATGGTCAATCCCAACCTCAAAACCGGCCAGGTGGAAGTTTTTATCCGGGAGCTCCGGGTCTTGAATGTGGCCCAGACCCCGCCCTTTGTGGTCGAAGACCACGGCGAGGCCAACGAGAACGTCCGCCTCAAATACCGCTATATCGACCTGCGGCGGCCTTCGGTGCTCAAGAAGTTCATTCTGCGGCACCGGGTGGCCGGCCTCACCCGCAACTATTTCGCCGACCGCGGTTTTCTGGAGATCGAGACCCCGGTGCTGACCAAGAGCACCCCCGAGGGGGCCCGCGACTACCTGGTGCCGTCCCGGGTCAACCAGGGCCTTTTCTACGCCCTGCCCCAGTCGCCCCAGCTTTTCAAGCAGATTCTGATGGTGGCCGGGGTCGACCGCTATTGCCAGATCGTCAAATGTTTCCGCGACGAGGATCTGCGGGCCGACCGCCAGCCGGAATTCACCCAGGTGGACCTGGAGATGTCCTTTGTCGAGCAGGACGACGTCCTCGACCTCCTGGAAGGCTATATCAGCCTGGTCTTCAAAGAAATCCTGGGCCTGGATCTTCCCCGGCCCTTTCCCCGCCTGACCTACGACGAGGCCCTGCGCCGTTTCGGCAGCGACCGGCCCGATCTGCGTTACGGGCTGGAGATTGTGGAGCTCTCGGAAGTCCTGTCCCAAAGCGAGGCCAAGGTCTTCACCGAGGCCCTGGCCCGGGGCGGCTGCATCCGCGGCCTCAAGGCCCCCGGGGCGGCCTCTTTCTCCCGCAAGCAGCTCGACGACCTGGTGGCCTACGCCATCACCCTGGGGGCCAAAGGCCTGGCCTGGATCAAGATCACCGGGGACGGCTGGCAGGGCCCCCTGGCAAAATTCCTGACCGAAGAGGAAAAGGCGGCCCTGGCCCGGGCCCTGGAGGCCGGGCCGGGCGACGTGATCTTCTTCGGGGCCGACACGGCGCCGATCGTCAGTTCGGTGCTGGGGCAGATCCGCTCCAGGGCGGCCCAGGAACTGGGCCTGGTCAGGGAAGGGGAATTCAGGCTGACCTGGGTCACCGACTTCCCCATGTTCGAATATGACGCCGAAGGCAAGCGCTGGGCGGCCGTGCACCACCCCTTCACCGCCCCCCGGGACGAAGACCTCAAATACCTGGCCGACGAGCCGGGCCGGGTGCGGGCCAAGGCCTATGACCTGGTTTTAAACGGCAACGAGATCGGCGGCGGTTCCCTCCGCATCCACCGGCCGGACGTCCAGGCCCTGGTCTTTCGGGCCCTGGGCCTGGAAGCGGCCGAGGCCCGGGAGAAGTTCGGCTTTCTACTCGACGCCCTGGCCTATGGCGCGCCCCCCCACGGCGGCTGCGCCTTCGGCCTGGACCGCCTGGTCATGCTCCTGGCCGGGGCCTCCTCCCTCAGGGAGGTCATTGCCTTCCCCAAAACCCAAAAAGCCACCTGCCCCCTGACCGAAGCCCCCGGGCCGGTGGACCCGCGTCAGATGGCGGAACTGGGCCTGCGCCCGGAACTGAAGAAGAGCTGAAGTGAGAGAGAAAATATGATGGACAGAGATAACCGCCTGCTGATAAACAAGGAAAAGATGCCCCGGCGTTTCGAGCTGATCGAGCGCGGGGACCCCGAACTGTTCCGGGACATCTTTCCCTACAGCGAAGTGCCGCGCATCACCTTTGACAGCGGCGAACCGGCCCTGAACCCGGCCCGCGAATTTCTGGTCACCGACACCACCTTCCGCGACGGCCAGCAGGCCCGGCCGCCCTATACCGTGGCCCAGATCGCCAGGATCTTCCAATTTCTCGCCCGCCTCGGGGGCCCCGAGGGGATCATCCGCAAATCAGAATTTTTCCTCTACAGCGAAAAGGACCGTCAGGCCGTGGAGGCCTGCCGGGAACTGAACCTGCCCTTCCCCAAAATCACCGGCTGGATCCGGGCCGCGGCCAGCGACCTGGAACTGGTCCGCGATATGGGCCTGGAAGAGACCGGCATCCTGACCTCCATCTCCGACTACCATATCTATATGAAGCTCAACAAGACCCGGGCCCAGGCCGTGGAAGGCTACCTGGCCCTGGTCAAAGAGGCCCTGAACCTGGGCATCACCCCCCGCTGCCATTTCGAAGACGTCACCCGGGCCGACATCTACGGCCTGGTGCTGCCCTTTGCCCAGAAGCTCAAGCTCCTGTCCGACGAAGCCGGCCGCCCCGTTCTCATTCGCCTCTGCGACACCCTGGGCCTGGCCCTGACCTACCCCGGGGCGGCCCTGCCCCGCTCGGTCGGGAAGCTGGTGCGGGCCCTGATCGAGGAGGCCGGCTATGACGGGGCCGATCTGGAATGGCACGGCCACAATGATTTCCACAAGGGTTTCATCAACGCCGCCACGGCCTGGCTCTACGGCCTGGGGGCCATCAACTGCAGCCTTCTGGGCTTCGGCGAGCGCACCGGCAACACCCCCCTGGAGGCCATGCTGGTGGAATACGCGGCCCTGACCGGCGGCAGCAACGGCCTGGACCTGACGGCCATCACCGACATGGCCCGCTATTTCGAAAAAGAGATCCACCACCGCATCCCGCCCTATCAGCCGCTGGTGGGCCGCGACTTCAACGTCACTTCGGCCGGCATCCACGCCGACGGCCTGCTGAAGAACGAGGAAATCTACAACATCTTCGACACGGCCAGGATCCTGGGCCGGCCGCCGGCCATCTTCATCAACGACAAGAGCGGCGCGGCCGGGGTGGCCCGCTGGCTCAACCAGCGCCTGAACCTGACCGGCGAGGCCGGGCTCGACAAGCGGCACCCCGGGGTCATCAAGATGACCAAGGCGGTGGCCAAGGAATACGCCAAGGGCCGCAGCACCAACATGTCCAACCGGGAACTGGAAAGCCTGGCCCGCCATTACCTGCCCCAGTGCTTCGTCTCCCAGTTCGACCGCCTCAAGGCCAGGGCCCTGGAACTGGCCCAGGGCCTGATCGGCGACATGATCGAGAACCCCGACATCCGCTCCATGGAGCCGGCCCGGCAGGAGCCGGTCATGGAACAGTGGGTCACCGAGATTCCCTTCATCCAGCTCATGTACATCACCGACAGCCAGGGGGTCAAGACCACGCGCAACGTGGTCTCCCTCCACGAAAAACCGCAGTTCCAGAAGATCACCGACTACGGGGTGGGGGCGGTCCTGTCCGACCGCATCTGGTACGTGCGGCCCATGGAAGACGGCAAGATCCACGTCACCGACTTCTACACCTCCCGCTTCACCGGGGCCCTCTGCATCACGGTCAGCGGCCCCATCCGGGACAACAGCGACGACATCATCGGCATCCTGGGTCTGGACATCCGCTTTGAAGATCTGGCCAATATGGAAGCCGAGGAGTTCAAGGCCCCGGAAGACGACGAGGAGGCCGAGGAGTAGGATTTTCGACCGGCTCAGTCCTTCTCAGGCGGGCGGCGGCCGCCTTCAGACTGGCCGCCTTCGGCTTGGTCGCCCTTGGCCGGGCCGCCCCTGGCCTTACCGTTCCCGCCCTGGCCCTCGGGTTCGGCCGACTGGCCGCCCATGAGTTTGAAGGCCCCCGTAAAGTCGCGGTACAGCTCCCGGGCGTAGAGCGAAAGATTCAAAAGGCTGATGAAAAAGACGGCCGCCACCAGCAGCCGCAGACCCGGCGACCCGGCCCCGCTTAAAAGAAAAACCCCGGAAACGCCGGCGAAAAAAGCGGTGATGAGCCACACCAGCTTGCGGTAGATCGCGCCCCAGCCCATTAACTAAAAATGCCGCCAGGCCCAGAGCACCCGGCCCAGAAGGCGAATTTCCCGGGGCTGCCGGTAGAGGGTGGGGACGCGGTCGTGGCCGGCCTTCAGCGCCAGGCGGTCCTGTTCCCGGCCGGCCCATTCCAACTGCCGCAGAAGGCCCTGCCCTTCCTCAAAGTCGCAGCAGACGATGTAGATTTCGTTGTTTTTGACTTTGCGATAATCGTTCTGCTTGAGATCGGCCAGCACCAGGCCGCCCCGGGCGATCAGGGGCTCCATGGCCTCGTCGTCCACCCCGAAGGCCCGCAGGCCCCAGGGGTTGGAACGGCCAATGGTCGGGCCGTGGATCATCACCGGGCTGTTTTCCATTTCCCTGGTCACCGGGATCAGGCCGCCGGAGCCCGGGCTAAGGCGCATGTTCAGCGACTAAGGCACCCGGAAGAAGTCGGCCAGGGATTCGTCGACCAGGGAAGGCGGCTCGGGCGACGGGGGCTCGCGCCCCTCCAGAAGAGCCCGGCCCACTTCCAGAAAATCCTCGTAACGCCGCCCGGAAAAGCCCAGGGCGGCGGCCAGGGAACGGCGGGTGGCCTCCGAACCGCTGTCCCGCCCCTTGACGATGTTGTTGATATAGGAAGTGCCGATGCCCGAATCCCTCGACAAGCGGGCCTGGGCCCCCCGTTCCCGGACCGCGTCCAAAAGGGCCGCCCTGAAATATTCATCAAAATCAGCCATACTGACCTCGCGTAGACCACCAGGGTTTGAAATTGCCGCCGGGCCGCATCAATTCTCAAAGTAGCTTTCCATCTTCAAGCGCTCTGGTCGCAGCCGGGCAAAAAATGCGATTTTTGCCCGGCAGGGGACGGATTGGCCGACCTGACCGGTCGCTCCGCTCCGTCGCCCTCTCCGGGGCGACCGGCTATTTTTATAATCAGGCCTACTTTGAGAATTACCGGGGCCGCATTCCAAAGCCTGACTGTCGGCTAGTTTTTAATTTCCGTATTTCTTTTTACCGTATTTTTAAAAAAATAACAAGCGAAATCCAAGCTGAAAAGCCGGCGCACAGTCAGCCGGCTTTTATGAAAATAGCTTTATTTGGGAACAGGCCACGGCCTTTGGAAAAAAAGTCACTCAGGCAAAATTTTGACCGGTTCGAAAAGCAGTTCGCCCTGGTCATTCCAAAGCAGGCGGTAGTCATAGGCCGTTTCGCCGACCGTCAGGGTCCCGCCCCGGCTTTGCCCGGAAAGGCTTTTAAAGTCGCAGCCGCCGGTCAATTTTAAAATGACGGCTTTTTTTAACGGCCGCCGGTCGTCCGCCGCCGCCACCTTCAAGTCCGCCGGCAGTTTCAGTTGACCAGCGTCAATGATATGGGGGCTTTCGGCGACCGGCTCCAGGATTAAAGCGGTGGCCTCGGCGAAAGTCAAGGCCCCGCCGGCCCTGAGCACCGCGCCCCGGCCCTGCCCGTCAGCCAGAAGGGCCAGGGAGCCGGCCTGGATTTCCCAGGCGGCGGCCAGGTTGTCGCCGGCCAGGCTGAGCAAGCCCGGGCCGTCTTTGGCAATTTCAGCTTTTTCGCCCTGAACCGGGTCCCGCAGCAGCAGATGGGCCTCCCGGCCGGTATTGACGACCAGGTCAGCCGGCTCGGGCCGGGGCGGCCGGTCCCCGGGCGCGGGCGCCTCCGCCCCGGGCTGGCCGGCCGGGGGCGGAAGCAGGAAAAGACCGCTGGCCACGGCCTTTTCCGGGCTGGGGCCGGCCTGGTTGCCGGCGATGGTCATGGTCCGGCCTTCGGTGACGCCGATGAGCAGCCGGCCCCCGGCGGCCACGGCCACGGCGCCCCCGCCGGCTTCGGGGCCGAGGGCGCGGTTGCCGATCAGGTTACTGTTCAGCAGGGTCAGCCGGGCTTTGGGGCCCACAAAAATGGCGCCGCCCTGGGCGGTGAGCCCGGCGGCCTGGTTGCCGCTGAAAATCGACTCGGCGACCGTCAGTTGGCCGTTCAAATAGACGGCCCCCCCGAAACCGGCCACCGGGCCCCGGTATTTCGGGCCCAGGGCCACCGAGCCGCCCTGGGCCGTGTTGGCTTCGAAGAGGCTGTTTTTGATCAGGCTCCGGGTCCCGCCCAGTTCGAGGGCGCCGCCCAGGGCGCCGCCGGGGGATCGGCCGGAGTTGTTTTTAAAAGTAGAATTTTCGATCAGCAGCCCGTTATCTGAAAAAACGGCCGCGCCCCGGGCCCGGCCCCGGCCTTTGGCGCTTTCGGCCACCGCTGTTTCCAGCCGGTTGCCGCTGAAGACGCAGTCCCGAAAAAAGACTTTGCCGCTTAAGGCCTGCAGGCTGACCGCCCCGCCCCGGGCGTCCAGGCTGTCATTATTGACCGTCCGGGAGACGGCGGCATTGCCGTCAAAGAGCACTTGCTTAAAAACGGCCGTGGGCGGCCAATCGCCGGCCAGCGGCCGGAAGGGGCTGCCGATGACGGCCACCGCCCCGCCCTCGGCGCCGCCGCCGCTGGTCGGGCCGGCCAGGGCCTTGTTTCCGGAGAACATGGGCCCGGCCAGGGCCGAACCGTCAAAGACGGCGTCAATATGGCCGATGACGGCCACCGCCCCGCCGACCGCCGCCGTGGCCCGGCCGTCGGCTTCGGCGCTGTTTTCCAGGAAAGCCGAGTCGGACACGCTGAGGGCGGCCAGACCGGCCGGCATGAAGACCGGCTCGGCCAGGCCCTGGTTACTGACGCTCAGGGCCCCGCCGCGGGCGCCGGCGGAAGGGACGTGGCCGGCCAGGCCGGGGCTGTGGCCGGTGCCGTCAACTTTGACCGTGTTGCGGAGAAAAGTCAGCCCGCTCAGGGCGCCGCGGCTGATTTGGGAAAGGTTCAGGCCGCCGCCGTGGGCCAGGGCCCCCAGCCGGGCCGAGGCCAGGTTGCCGCTTATCCGGCCGCCGCTGACGGTCAGGGATTGATAGCCGGACAGCGAGGCGCCGCCCCCTGCGGCGCCGAGGTCCACCGCTTCGGCCGATTCGAGCAGGGCCCGGTTGCCGGTCAGGCTGACGGCGGTCAGTTCGGCCGCGCCGGAACCGCTCCGTTTCAAGCCGCCGCCTTCGACGTGACCGCCGTCCGGGCCGGGCCCGGCGCCGGCCGTCAGCTGTTCAAAGACCGCGTTCTCCAGGCGCAGGGATTCGCTTTCGCCGCCCCCGGCCCGGGCGATGGAAGAGGGAGAAAACAAGATCAGGCCCAGGACCATGATGATGAATTTCTTTTCGCCGAAGCTGAGTTTCATGGCGGGTGGCCCCGCTTTA
>JAISFR010000069.1 GCA_031263565.1 Candidatus Adiutrix sp.
AAGACAGAATGATGGAGCGCCTGATGTTTTCGACCAGTTTGAGCTGGGCGGGATTTTTCAGCTCTTCGTTGATTTTTTTCAGGGCGTGAATGACCGTGGAGTGGTCCCGGCCGCCCAGGGCCCGGCCGATCTCAGTGGTGGTCAGGCTGGTCAGTTCCCTAGCCAGCAGCATGGCCACCCGGCGGGGCCAGGCGGCCTGGCGGAGCTTGGAGTGGCCGGTGAGGTCGCTGACTTTCAGCCCGAAGGCCGAGGCCACGCCTTCCAGAATGCTTTCCAGGCCGACTCCGCTTTCGCCGGGCCCCGGGCGATGATCAGTCAGCAGCAGGGCCGCGGCCTGGGCCGGGCTCAGATCGCTTCGGCCCAGGATAAAGTTGAGGCTTTCGATCAGCCCCAGGAGGCGCCGAGGGTCTGACCCGGCTTCACGGAGGAGCAAAGCCTGGACTTCCGGCGGCCAGTACAGATCCAGCTCGGCCGCCCGGCGCTGCCCGAGGGCGGCCATGATTTCCGGTTCGGGCGGGTCGATTTTAAGCACCAGCCCGCCCCCCAGACGGGAACGGAGGGCCTCGCTCAGGCGGCCCAGGCGCTGGGGGGGGGCCGGAGAGCTGATGATCAGACTGCGATATCTGAGCGCGCTTTCGTCAAAAAAATGGAGCAGGCGCCGCTGCCAATCCGGCCGCTCGCCAAGCTTCTGAACATCATCGACAATCAGGGCGTCGGCCCGGGACCACCTTTCCAGCCCGGGCGCTTCAGTCAGGTCCAGCCTGAGGAAGCTGCGTCGGCCGTCGCGGGCCAGGCGGTTGGCCACGGCCTCCAGCAGATGGGTTTTGCCCCAGGGGCCGGCGGCCACCAGCAAAAGAGAGCAGGCGCCCAGATTCCGGAGGCCTTCGGCAAAGTCCCGGGCGGCCGTTAAAGCCAGCCGGTTGCTGTCGGCCGCCAGAAAGCGCTCAAAGCCATATTCCGGATTGAAGGCCGGCCGGCCGGGCCGGGCTTCCGCGGGGGGTGGCAGCGCCAGGTTGATTTCCACGGGCCGGGCGCGGGGCTCCCGGCCTGAAAGGCGTATTTCCGTCAGGGCCAGGCCGATTTCGCGGCCCAGGCGGCCGATCAGGGCGGCGTAGCGGTCCTGAAGACGGCGCTGGTGGAAGATATGGGGGGCGGTCAGGGTCAGGCGGCCGGCGGCCGGATCATAGGCCCAGCCCAGAGCCCCGAACCAGCGGCGGACATCTTCCGGCGGCAGTTCCGCGGCCAGGCGGGCCAGCATTTGTTCTTTCAGGCTTTCCGGGGCCACGTCGTTCAGCCCCGCAAAAGGATATAGCTGGCCCCCAGGCCGCCGTCCACGGGCCGGGCGGTGGTGAAAGCCAGGATGTATTTGCGGGCCGGGCCCCGCAGCAGGAAAGTCTCCAAAAAGCGCTTGAGCACCGGCACGCCGTCGGCCGAACCCAGGCCCCGGCCGTGGATGAGCAGCACGCAGTTGCGGCCCAGGGCCACCGAATCGAGGATGAAACGGGTCACCGCCGCCTCGGCCTGGATCAGGGTGTAGCCGTGAAGATCCAGATGGTTCTGGTAAGGGATGTGCCCGGCCCGGAACTGCTCCATCAGCCGGGGCGGGAGGTCCCGGGTCTGGCCTTCCACATATTCGGCGGTGTAGGTCAGGTCGAATTCGGCCCGGCCGCTGACCAGGTCGCTGAGACTGCGGAGGACTTCCAGGTCCTCGTCCGGCAGTTTGGGGGTCTCCCAGGCTGCGGGCGGCGGGGATTTTTTGGGCCGATGCTTGTCTTTTTCCGCCAGGGGGGCCACATCGGCCATCTCGGCCAGGAAAAGGGCTTCCCCGCTCGGGGGCGGGGGCGGGGGGGCGACCGGCTTCTTCGTCCGGGCGACTTCCTTTGTTTTGACTTTCAGGCTTTTTTTCAGGCCGGCCAGGGCCCCGAAAGGCTGGTTGAAAGCGCCGCCGGCCGGCTTATCCGGGCTCTTCCGGGCCGGCGCCGGGCGTTGCCGTTTTTTGCGGGCCATGTTTCAATCGCCCAGCAACTGAAACAGGCGGCCTCGGAGGCGTTTTTCCAGGTCGGCCGCCAGAGCCCGGGCTTCCAGCCCCTGCCCATAAATCAGCCCCGGAAAGGCCTCTTCAAGCACCGGCCCGACTTCCCGCTCGAAGCCGGCCAGGACCACGGCTTCGGCGCCGGCCTGGCGGAGTATTTCCACCAAACGCCGCTCAAAGCCGTCGCGGTTGGCGTGAAAGACCTGGCGGGGCAGGAAGACCGCGTCAAGGCCCGCCGAGCGGGCCATATTCAGGGCCGGGCCGTCCCGGTCGGCGACGACCAGGCTGATTTCGGCCGGCAGCCGCCCGCGGTCGACGGCTTCAATGAGCGCCAGAAGTTCCGGCCCTTCCCCTGAACAAATTACCCCGACTTTGACGGCCATGTCGCCCTCCATCATACTGATGAAACATCTTACTAAGGCCCCGGGCAAAAAACAAGACCTCCGCGCCGGTTACGTTTTTCAAGAGAGAAGTTCGGCGTATTCGACCAGGGCGGCCCGGCCGGCATCGTTAAGGGCGTAAAGCCCCCGGCCCGGCCGTTCGAACCAGCCGTAATGGTTTTTAAGCAGAATGGCGGCGCATTTGGGCGAGGCCCCGGCCTCGCGCAGGGCCTTGGGGGAGCAGGGCCCCAGGCGGCTTAAGGCGGCGGCCACGCCGACCGCCGCCTCCCGATAGGCGGTGACCAGTTTGCGGCGGGTCGAGCCGCCCTGGTTCAGGTCCCGGCAGCGCCCGGACATTTCGGCCAGAAGAGCCCGGGTCGCCTGTTTCCGGCGGCGCCGGTCCCGGGGCTGGGGGTGGAAGGCCAGTTCCACCCGCCGGCGCGGCGAATCCAGATAGATCAGTATCAGCCCGACCTCCAGCCGCTTCAGGAGGCGACAGAGTTCCCGCCATCTTTTATCAACCTTTTTGGGGGCCGGCACGGCGGCATAGACCGAGGCCTCCGCCTCCTGCCGGCGGACCAACTGCAACAGAAGATCCAGGTTAATGGCCCGCTTGAGCTCGATGAGCGCCAGTTCCCGGCCCCGGAGCGCGGCCACATCGCAGCCGTTGACTTCGGCCCGGACCGTATAGCCTGATTTCTCCAGCCATTTCTTGAGCGGCGGGTAAAGATCGGTTTCCGGAAAGACCAGGGGGGACGACCGGCCGCCAAGACGGCCCGGCGGACGGGAAGCTTTCGTCCGGGAAGCGATCGACTCGTCAGGCGCCCGGCTCATCCGCCCGGACCCTCTTCCCCGACTTCAAGGCCGTAGAGCTTGATCTTGCTCAAGAGGCTGGGATAGCTCAGGCCCAGGCGGCGGGCGGCTTCGGAACGGTTGCCCCGGCCCTGGTCCAGGGCCGCCCGGATATATTCGGCCTCCAGCCGCCGCACGGCCTTTTTCAGATCCAGATCAGCCCCCGGAGAAAGCGCCGGGCGGGGCGGGGCCTTGTATTTGGCCGGCAGGTCCGCCGCCGACAGGGCCGGCTGGCCTCCGGCCATGACCAGCAGCCGGTCCATCAGGTTTTCCAGTTCCCGGATATTGCCCGGCCAGTCGTAAGCGCTTAGGGCCTCCAGAAAGTCGTCGTTCAGAAGAGGGCGGGGCCGCCCCAGGCGGGCCGAAAGAATCCCGATGAAGTGATCGGCCAGAAGAGGAATATCCTCCCGCCGGTCACGCAGGGGGGGGAGTTGGAGGGGCAGGACATTGAGGCGGTAATACAGATCCTCCCGGAACAGATGCTCCCCGACCAGGCCTTCCAGGTCCCGGGCGGTGGCGGCCACGATGCGGACGTTGAATTTGACCGGGCTTTCCCCGCCCACCGGAATGACCTCGGAAAACTGGATGGCCCGCAGAAGCTTGACCTGAAAGCTCAACGGCAGTTCGCCGATTTCGTCGAGAAAGAGGGTGCCCTGGTCGGCGGCCCGGAAAAAGCCCTCCCGGTCCCGGCTGGCCCCGGTGAAAGAGCCGCGCAGATGCCCGAAAAGTTCGCTCTCCAGGAGCGACTCGGCAATGGCCCCGCAGTTGACGGCCACAAAGGGGCCCTGATTCCGGCCGGAAGCCCGGTGAATGGCCCGGGCCACCAGTTCCTTGCCGGTGCCTGATTCGCCGATGATCAGCACCGGGCTGTCGCTTTCGGCCATCTTAGGCGCCAGGCGCATGATTTCGTCCATGCCCCGGCTTTTATAAATCAGGCCGTCGGCCGGCCGCCGGCCCACGGCTTTTTTCAGGGCCACATTTTCCAGGGTCAACTGCAGATTGGTCTCGGCCTTCTTCAGGCTGAAAAGAATTTCGTCGGGCTGAAAGGGCTTGAAAACATAATCAAAGGCCCCGGCCCGCATGGCCGTCAGGGCCGAATCGGTGCTGCCGTAGGCCGACATGACGATGACCGGGAGATCCGGCGCCATTTCCTTGACGCGTTTCAAAAGATCCAGGCCGCTGCCGCCGGGCATGCTCAGGTCGGTGATGACCGCGGCAAAAGGCTCGGCCCTGAGCAGGGCCTCGGCCGCGCGGGCGTCGGGGGCGGTGGCCGCCCGGTAACCCTCCCGGTCCAGATAGGTTTTGAGCATCAGGCGCATGGCGGCTTCATCGTCGACCACCAATACTTTTTTCAGGTCATCGTCGTTCATCGGTCATCCTTGGGGCCCCGAAGGGACGGGCAGGGTAATGGCGAAAACCGCGCCGCCGCCCCCGGCCGGCGAAAATTCCAGGCGTCCGCCGAAGCTTTCGATGATCGACAGGGAGATGGCCAGCCCCAGGCCCGTGCCCTGACCCGGCTCTTTGCGGGTGAAGTAGGGCTCAAAGAGGCGGGGGACATCTTCTTCGGCCACGCCCGGGCCGTTATCGCGCACTTTCAGGCTGACGGCCCGGCCGCCTTCGGCCGCTTCAACGACGAGGCCGACGGTCCGGGGGCCGTTTTGCCCTTCCAGAGCCTGGCCGGCGTTGGCCAGCAGATTCAACAGAACCTGCAGCAGACTGTTGCGCTCGGCCAGGACCAGGGGTTCGACCAGGCGGCAGTCCAGGCTGAAATCAACCCCTTCGGCCCATTTTTGGGGCCGGGCCAGGCTGAGGGCGGCGGCGGCGGTCTGGGCCGCGTCCACCGGCTCGGCCCGGCCTCGGGCCGGCCGGGAAAAGTGCAGCAGTTCCTTGAGGCTGCCGTCCATGCGCTGGAGTTCCTGGGCCGAATGAGAGAGGATCAGGGCCCGGTCGTCAGAGCTGAGGCCGCCCTGGCGCAAAAGATGGACAAAACCGGTCAGGGCGCCGATGGGGTTGCCCAGTTCATGGGCCAGCCCCGAGGCCAGGCGGCCCACGGCGGCCATTTTTTCCGAGGCCACCAGCCGGCCCTGGGTGTCCTGGATGGTCTGGAGCTGCTCTTCCAAGCGGCGCCGGCTGTCCATCAGTTCCACGGCCGCCTGGTCGAAGGCCTGAAAAAGTTCGTTGATTTCCCGGGAGGTCCAGGCCCGGAGGTGGGGCCGGAAGCGGTCCCGCCCCAGATCCTCCAGATCGCCGGCCAGTTCGCGGATGGGGGCCAGAAGGCGCCGGTTCAGGTAAAAGGCCAGGAAAAGGCCCATCAAAACTATGTTGATCCCCAGGGCGGCCGGCATCCAGAAGCGGGCCGCCCGCTCGGCCGACTGAAAGGTGGCGGGCTGACCGCCCAGGCAGATGGCCCCCCCGATACGCCCCTGGCTCATGACCGGCACGGCCGCCGACAGCCGGCGGCCGTCGAAGGCGGTCTGGCTGCGGCCGCTGGCCAGGGCGGCCCGCACGACGGTTTCGTCCCGGGGGCCGGCGCTTTCGGCCCGAAACAGTTCCCGCCCCTGGTTTTCGGCCACTAAAAGCAGCCGCAGGCCGGAGAGGGCCGCTCCGCGGTCCAGTTCCGCCCAGGGAAAAGAGCGCCAGTCCGGGTAGTTGATCAAAACCGAGGCGGCGCCGTTGGCCAGGGCCTCGGCGGCCTTGACCTGATTTTCGCCCAGGGCCCGGCTGTAGATCCAGGCCATGGTCAGACCCATGGTCCCGCTCATGACCAGGACCAGGACCATGGCCATGGCCACCAATTCCAGTTTCAGGCTGGCGAATCTCCGGAGCGGGGCTTCTTCCATAAGGGCCGGGCTCAGGCCGCCAGCCCTTCGTAGAGGACTGACGACAGATAGCGTTCGCCGGCGTCCGGCAGGATGACCACGATGGTCTTGGCGCTGAAATCAGGCCGGGCGGCCAGCCGGGCGGCGGCCAGGGCGGCCGCGCCCGAGGAGATGCCGGCCAGAATGCCTTCTTCGCGGGCCAGGCGGCGGGTGAAGGCCACGGCCTCGTCGCCGCCGACCGTCTCCACCCGGTCGACGACCTCCAGGTGCAGCGTGGCCGGAATGAAGCCGGCCCCGATGCCCTGAATCTTCTGGGGCTTGGGCGTCAGGGGCCGCCCCTGGAGATGCTGGGTGATGACCGGGCTTTCGGCCGGTTCCACCGCCACGTTCACGGTTTCCGGCTTCCGGGACTTCAGATAGCGGCCGGCGCCGCTGAGGGTGCCGCCGGTGCCCACCGCGACCACCAGCACGTCCACCCGGCCTTCGGTATCCTGCCAGATCTCCGGACCGGTGCTGGCTTCATGGATGGCCGGGTTGGCCGGATTGTTGAACTGGTCGGGCATGAAAGCCCCGGGGGTCTTTTCCACTATCTCCCTGGCCTTGGCGATGGCCGCGCTCATGCCGCCGGCCCCGGGGGTCAGCACTATTTCAGCCCCCAGCATGCCCATGACCTGGCGGCGTTCCAGGCTCATGGTCTCGGGCATGGTGATGATCAGCGGATAGCCCCTGGCCGCGGCCACCGCGGCCAGGGCGATGCCGGTGTTGCCGCTGGTGGGTTCCACAATGAGGCCCCCGGGCCTGAGGAGCCCTTTTTTTTCGGCGTCCCAGATGAGGGCCGAGCCCAGGCGGTCTTTGACCGAATAAGCGGGATTGCGCCCTTCGATCTTGGCGTAAACCGTGGCCCCGGAAGGGACCACCCGGTTGAGGCGGACGAGGGGAGTCTGGCCGATGGATTGAGCGTTATCAGAGTATATGGCCATTGGGCGTCTCCCTCCGCTGAATTGGAATAAGTTCTGAAAGCGAGGCTTCCCCGGTGATAAAATGAAGCCCGGATCAGGGCCGGACTTGAAGAAATTTTACGGACTGAAGGGGGCCGGCCAAATCAGGCTCATCCCTTTTCCGACAAACTTATCAGCTTGCCAGCCGGGAGTCAAGGCGTCAGCCGAAATAAAAAAGCCCGGCCTGGCGACCGGGATTTTGTCGGCGGCCGGCCCGCAGGACCGCGAGCCTTCATCTTCCGGCCGGCCCCTGATCTTTATATTCCGCGGCCCCTCTTTTGGCCGAGGTGAGCTTCTTGCAGAGACGCAGGGTGTCGTAGGCGTCGGTCACCACATATTCAACCCCCAGGAGCTGGCGCTCCCGGTCCTGCACTTTTAAAAAGCCGCTCTCTTCCAAATTGCGGCTCATAAAGCCGCAGCCCACGAAAAGCGGCGGGGCCGGGCCCTCGTGATAGGTTTCTTTCAAAAGGCGCGTCAGCCGCTTGAGAGGTTCGAGGCAGGAAGTGAGCAAAATGGAGACCCCCACCGCGTCCGGTTCGCGCTGGAGTATTTCCCTCAAGAAAACCCGGGGCGAGACATCCACCCCCAGATCCATCACTTCGAAGCCCTCGGCCTCCAGGAAATAGCCGGCCAGGTTCTTGCCCAGGTCGTGAATATCGCCCTCAATGGTGCCGACGATGATCAGGCCGCTGTGGCCTTTTTTCTTTTCCTGGGCCAGATGGGGGGTCAGGAGTTCCAGAGACAGGCGCATGATCTCGCCGGCCAGAACCAGGCCGGTCATGTAATAGCGGCCGCTCTGGTAGAGCCGCCCGATCTCGATCAGGCTCTGGCTCAGGCAGTTCATGATGCCCCGGGGGTCGGTCCCGGCCTTGAGCAGCTCATCGACCGAGCGGAGAGCCTTGTTTTCCTGGAGATCGATGATATGTTCCCGCAGAATCTCCAGGTCGGCGGTCAGGTTTCGGGTCATTTCAGTGGGCTCCGTTGGCGCTGTGAGCGGTGAAGCGGACGCCGATGGTGGCGCTGAGCTTGAGACTGTCGTCAGGGGTGATGAAGGAACCGGAGGCCAGGGGCTTGCCGGCCGCGTCGAAGAAGACGTATTCCAGCCTGAAGCCGACGGCGCCGAAGCGGCGTTCCAGAAGCCGGGCCTCATCGTCGCTGAGAGCCACCGGAGCGATGCTCAGCTTGGCGGTTTTAATGAGCCCCTGGCCGCTGCCGGCGAAAAGTCCGCTGAGATAGGTGGCTTCCAGCTCGGCTTCCATGATCGGCCGGCCCGGATCCAGCAGCAGATGGCCCTCCTGGATAAGGAAAACCGTTCCCCCGGTGGCAATGGTCCGTTTCAGATAGACCACCGAATCGCCCGGATTCAGCTCCAGCTTTTCGGCGACGTCCGGGCTGGCCCGGCGCACTTCAGTGCGGACGATGCGCACCTTGCTGCCCTCCCCGCCCACCCGGTCCACCAGGCCGTCAATGGAAAAAGAGGCCCCGCGCCAACTGAGTTCCTTAACATAAGTGCCCCGGCCCGGAAATCTCTCCAAAAGCCCCTCTTCCACCAAAACGCCTAGGGCCTGACGAACGGTCAGGAGGGCCAGGCCGGAGCTTTTGCAGATGGCCGCCTCAGAGGGGATGCGGCCGCCGGCCTTGTAGACCCCGTCCAGAATTTTCATTTTAACGGCCTCGGCCAGACGCAGATAGGCCGGAATTTCCAGAGGGGCGTCCGGGGACTGCTCCGAGAGGCCGATGTTTTTCGGATCTGACTTCATGGACTTCTCGAACAAAGACTATATAGCGGCTATATAGCGATTCGCGGTTTCAGAATCAGTTGGGGACGTATTTCTATTATATGTAACTCAGTTCGGCGGAATTGGCAAGCCTGTTTTTAAGCTTTTGCTGAATTCACTATATAGTTTTTCAGATTCAAAGGAAAAATTAAATTGACATTTATATACAATTCAAGGCATAATATTCATTTATCAAAGTCTTCAGCCGGTGTCGGGCGGCCGCCAGCCGCTTTATAGCTCTTCAGTCGCGAAGCCGCGGCCGGCCCGGCAGGGTCCCGGCTTATTCAATTTTATCAGAGGCGGAACTCCAAAATTCGGTTTTTCCGGTTCCCGGTCCAACCGGCCAGGGAAGAAAGGTGAAAGCAAAATGTTGATCATCGGCGAAAAAATAAACGGAACGCGCAAAAAAGTGGCCGAGGCCATTTCCAGCCGGGATGCGGATTTCATCCGCGAGCTGGCCAAAAAACAGTTCGCGGCCGGCGCCGCCTATCTCGACGTCAACGCCGGCACTCTGCCCCAGACCGAGCCGGACGACCTCGTCTGGCTGGTCAGGCTGGTGCGGGAGGCCGCGCCCGAGGCCGTGGTCTGTCTGGACAGCGCCAACCCCGAAGCCCTGAAGGCCGGACTGGAAGAAGTCAAAAAATCAGGGGCCCCCAAAGTGATGATCAACAGCCTCTCCGGGGAGCAGAAACGCCTGGACCACGTCCTGCCCCTGGCCTCCGAGTACCGGGCCGAACTGATCGTTCTGGCGCTGGACGACCGGGGCATTCCCGAGACAGTGGAAGAACGCCTGGCCATCGCCCGGCGCCTGATCGGCCTTTGCCGCGAAAAGGGTTTGAAAGACGAAGACCTGTATCTCGACCCCCTGGTCATGACCATCTCCACCAACACCAAGGGCGGCCTGGTCACCCTGGACACCATACGGGCCATCAAGGCCGAGTTCCCCAAAGTCCACCAGACCTGCGGCCACTCCAACATCAGTTTCGGCATGCCCCTGCGCTCGGTTCTGAACCAGTCCTTCATGGCCCTGACCATCCAGGCCGGGCTGGATACGGCCATCAGCGATCCGGAAAACCGGGATCTGAAGGCCATGGCCATGGCCACCGAGGCCCTCCTGGGCATGGACCGCCACTGCCTGAAGTTCAACAAGGCCTTCCGGGCCAGGCAGATCGGCCCCCTGGCCTGAAAGTCGGGATCAGTTCCCGGCGCCGCCCGCGCCCTGCCGGGGCGCGGTTTTTTTGTTTTTGGCCCGGGCGGCCCGACTGTGTTATATTGGAATCAGGCCGTTTATTCCCATCATCGCTCCGGGGCGATTCCGGTAGATCGTCGCCGGGGCGATTTACGGCCGGCTTTGAAAGAAGCCGGCAGGAGGCAGATCAATGACCCGGACCTGGCAAGAAAAACGTCGAGAGCGCTTCGCGAAATGGCTCAACCCCCCCGGCCTGGAATTCGTCGGCCCTGAGGCTGAAAAAGCCTATCAGGGGCGGGTTCAGCGCCTGATTGACGCCATTGAACTTAAAAAAACCCCTGACCGCGTGCCCATCTACCCCAACCACACCTTTCTGCCGGCCTATGTCTACGGCAAGACCCCCCTGGACTGCATGAGCGACGTGCGCCTGGCCGTGGAAATCTGGGGGAGATTCCTCGAGGACTACGCTTTCGACGCCTACGGCCCCATCGGCCTGGTCACCCCCATTCCGCCGATGGAGACCCTGGGTTACGAGCTTTACAAATGGCCGGGGGTGGGGGGCGTGCCCAGGACCAGCATCTACCGCTATGTGGAGCACGACTGGATGGAGGCCGACGAATATGCCGACCTGGCCCGGGACCCTTCCAATTTCTGGCTGCGCACTTATGTGCCCCGCTTCTGCCGGGCTCTGGCCGGTTTCACTTCCCTGCCGGCGGCCACGGAATTCATCGAGCTGCCCAACTTCGCCTCTTTTGTTTCAGCCTTCGGGCGTCCGGAAGTCCGGGCCAGCCTGGAAAAACTCATGGAGGCCGGCCGCCAGACCCTCGAATGGATGGAAGTGGTCGGGCAGTTCATGGGCCAGGCCGCGGCCCGGGGCTATCCGACCTCCGCCGGCGGCTTCACCAAGGCCCCCTTCGACACTCTGTCCGACACCCTGCGCAGCATGCAGTCGGCCATGACGGATATGCGCCGCCGCCCCGGGCCCATGCTGGAGGCCCTGGAGCGCCTGACCCCGCTGGCCGGCCGGATGGCCGTGGACGGCATTGAGCAAAGCGGCAACCCCCTGGTCTTCATCCCCCTCCACAAAGGGGCCGACGGCTTTATGAGCCAGAGCCAGTTCGAAAAATTTTACTGGCCGGGCCTGAAAAAGACCATGGAGACCATCATCGAGGCCGGCGGGGTGCCGGTGCCCTTTGCCGAGGGCGGCTATAACGACCGCCTCGATTACTTCAAAGATCTGCCCAAGGGGGCCGTGGCCTGGATGATCGACAAAAGCGACCTGCCCGAGCTTAAAAAGCGGGTCGGCGACCACTGCTGCCTGATCGGCAATGTGCCCGGCTCGCTCTTCCATTCCGGAGAGCCGGCCGACATCGAGAAATACTGTCGGCGGCTCATCGATGAGGTGGCCCCCGGCGGCGGCTTCATGATGGCTTCCGGCACGGTTCTGGACGACACCCGCCCGGAAATGGTCAAAGCCATGATCGACGCCACCCTGAAGTATGGAGCCTATTGCTAAAACCAATGATTTATGGTAATGAATATCACGGTGCAACAGACTCTCGGGACTCTCGCCTGGCGGGAGTTCTTTATTTCCAGATCATTAACGTTAGGGGTTGGTCGTGGCGACGGCGAAAAGGAAAACTGGCGGCCAGGTCGATTTGAGGAAACTGGCCAAAGATCTGGCGATTCAGCCGAAAAATTTATGGGACGAACTGAATGAAAAGGCCCGGGGCGAAATTGAACCCCTGGCCGGGCGCTATATGGAATTCCTGAGCCGGGCCAAGACCGAACGGGCCGTGCTGCGGGCCGTGGTCGAAAATCTGGCCGCCCGGGGCCTGGTCGATCTGGCCGACCCCGAGGCCAAAGCCCCCAAGGGCGGCTGGCTGGCCCATCACGGCAAGATGATCGGAGTCTACGCCCCGGGCCGGAAAAGTCCGGCCGGGGGCTTCAATCTCATCGTGGCCCACGGCGACAGCCCCCGCCTGGATCTGAAGCCCAAATGCGTCTATGAGGAAAGCGCCCCGGGCTTCGGCATGCTCCGCACCAACCTCTACGGGGGCTTGAAGAAATTCCAGTGGCTGGCCCGGCCTCTGGCCCTCTGGGGCTTCTGCGCCCTGGCCGACGGCCGCACGGTGGACATCGTCTTTGGCGAAGATCCCGGCGACCCGGTGCTGACCGTGCCCGACCTTCTGCCTCATCTGGACCGCAAGGTGCAGCGGGACAAGAAGATCAGCGAGGCCGTAGTGGCCGACAAGATGAACCTCCTGGCCGCCTCGGTCCCTTTGGGTTCGCCGGAAGACAAAGACCGCCTGAAGCTGGCCGTGCTGAAGATCCTCCATGACCGCTGGGGCCTGGTCGAAGAAGACCTGATTTCCTCGGAACTGGAGATCGTGCCGGCCGGCCCGGCCAGGGCCGTGGGGCTGGACGCCTCGCTCATCGGCGGCTACGGCCAGGATGACCGCCTGCCGGTCTTCGCCGCCCTGGAGGCTTTGAAAGAGGCCTCCGAGCCGGAGAGGCCCTCGCTCTTCATCGTCTACGACCGCGAGGAGATCGGCAGTTACGGCTCCACCGGGGCGACCGGCAATTTTGTGGAACACCTGGCCGCCCGGGCTTTTGAGGCCGCCGGCCTCGACTCCCGCTGGTCCAGGGTGCGGGCGGCCCTGATGAAGACCTGCGCGCTTTCGGCCGATGTGGAAGCGGCCATCGACCCCGATTATAAGGAAGTGCACGAGGAACTCAACTCGGCCCACATGGGCCGGGGACCCTGCCTGGTCCGCTACACCGGCGGGGCCGGCAAATACGGGGCTTCCGAGGCCGGGGCCGAATACATGGCCCGACTGCGCGCGGCCTTCAACCGGGCCGGGGTTCTCTGGCAGAGTTCCATCATCGGCAAGCAGGAAGAGGGCGGCGGCGGCACCGTGGCCCTCCATCTGGCGGCCTACGGCCTGAACATCGTCGACTGCGGGCCGCCGGTGCTGGCCATGCATTCGCCTTTTGAGGTCTCTTCCAAGGCCGATCTTTATATGACCGTGCGGGCTTACGCCGCTTTCTGGAATCTGCTTTGACGAAAAGGAGGACGCTGATGAGAATTACAGCCGTTTTGGGAATGATCCTGGGCCTGGGTCTGGCCGTGCCGCAATGTTTCGCCGCCGACAGGGCGCCGGTCAGGATCGGGGTCATGGCCCCGGTGACCGGCGAGTGGGCCTCCGAGGGCCAGGACATGGTCAACGTCGTCAGGCTCCTGGCCGAAGAGCTCAATAAAAACGGCGGGGCCGGCGGCCGCCTGATCGAGATTGAAGTGGGCGACGACGGCGGCGACCCCAAGACCGCCGCCCTGGCCGCCCAGCGCCTGGTTTCAGCCGGAGTGGCCGCGGTCATCGGCACCTACGGCTCGGCCGTCACCGAAGCCTCGCAGGACATCTACGCCGACGACGATGTTCTCCAGATCGGCACCGGCTCCACCAGCATCCGCCTGACCGAAAAGGGCCTGCCCCTCTTTTTCCGCACCTGCCCCCGCGACGACGACCAGGGCCGGGTGATGGCCAGGCACATCAAGGCCCTGGGCTTCAAAAAGGCGGCCCTGGTTCATGACAATTCCTCCTACGCCAGGGGGCTGGCCGAAGAGGTCAGGGCTCTGTTCGACGACCAGAGCGTGGCCGTCGTCTTCTACGACGCCATCACCCCCGGCGACCGCGACTACAGCACCACCCTGACCAAGATCAAGACCCTGAACCCAGACCTGATCATCTTCACCGGCTACTACCCGGAAGCGGCCATGCTTTTGCGCCAGAAAAAAGAAATGGCCTGGGAAGTGCCCATGATCGGCGGCGACGCCACCAACAACCTGGCCCTGGTGGACATTGCCGGCCGGGAATCGGCCAAAGGCTATTATTTCATCAGCCCTCCGGGCCCCAGCGACCTGACCGGCGAGATGAGCGAGGCCTTCATGGCCGAATACCAGGCTCGCTTCAAGACCCTGCCTTCTTCGGTCTGGGCGGTCATGGCCGGCGACGCCTTCAAGGTGCTGGCCCTGGCCATTGAAAACGTCGACCAGCCTACCGGCGCCAACCTGGCCAGATATCTGCACAACGACCTCAAGGATTTCGTGGGCTTCACCGGCCCCATCGCCTTTAACGAAAAAGGCGACCGGGAGGGCGACGTCTACCGCCTCTACCAGGTCGACGCGGAAGGCCGGTTCGTCTTGATTCCGTAAAGAAAAGCCGACGTGGAAGTTTTCATCCAGCAACTGACCAACGGCCTGGCGGTGGGCGGCATCTACGCCCTCATCGCCCTGGGCTATACCATGGTCTACGGGGTCTTGAAGCTCATCAACTTCGCCCACGGCGACCTCTTCACCCTGGGGGCCTATCTGGGCTTCACCATCCTGGTGTCTTTCGGCCTGGGCGGCCGGATCGGCGTGGGCCCGGCCGTGGCTCTCGGCGTGATGCTGGTCATGGGCCTGTCGGCCCTGGCCGGGCACATCATGGAAAGGGCCGCCTACCGCCCTTTGCGTAAAAGCGGGCGCCTGTCGGCCGTGGTCTCGGCCCTGGGGGTCAGCATTTTTCTGCAGAACGCCATCATGCTCGTCTGGGGGGCCAAAGGCCTGGCCTATCCGGCCGACCTCCTGCCCCGCTTTGTGATCCCCATCGCCGGGCAGCCCGTGCCCCTCCTGCGCCTCGTGGTCTTTCTGACCAGCATCCTGGTCATGGTCGGGCTTTACGCCTTCATCAACCGCAGCCGGGTGGGCATGGCCATCAGGGCTTCGGCCATCGACCAGGGGGCGGCCAAGCTCATGGGCATCGACGTTCGCCAGGTCATAGCCCTGGTCTTCATGATCGGCCCGGCCCTGGGCGGCCTGGCCGGCCTCATGGTCGGGGTCAGCTACGGCCAGATCACTTTTTTCATGGGCCAGCTTTACGGTTTAAAGGCCTTTACCGCGGCCATCATCGGCGGCATCGGCAACATCCCCGGGGCCATGATCGGCGGGCTGCTGCTGGGCCTGGTGGAGGCCTTTGGCGCGGCTTACGTCTCCGTGGCCTGGAAAGACGCCATCACCTTTTTCGTCCTGATCCTGATCCTGGTGGTTCGGCCCACGGGCCTTCTGCCGGAAAGGGTGGCTGAAAAGCTATGAAAAAGCCGGGCGCCGGCCGGATGGTCCAGGGTCTTCAGATCGTCGGGGCCGTTCTTTTTTTCGGCATCCCCCTTTTCGGAGTCGGCCCCTACTGGCTGGGGGTGCTCAACCAGGTGGGGCTCTACGCCGTCCTGGCCCTCTCGCTGAACATCATTTTGGGCCACGCCGGCATGTTCCACATGGGCCACGCCGCTTTCTTCGCGGTGGGGGCCTACAGCACGGCCATCCTCAACACCGTCTGCGGCTGGTCGATTCTGGGCGCCCTGCCGGCGGCCGGCCTGGCCGCCGGCCTTTTCGCCCTGCTGGTGGCCGCGCCCATCATTCATCTGCGCGGCGACTACCTGCTGATGGTGACCATCGGCATTGTGGAGATCGTGCGCATCGCCCTGGTCAACGACATCTTCGGCCTGACCGGCGGGGCCAACGGCATTGTGGGCATTGCCCGGCCGGTGATCTTCGGCCTGCGCATCACCAGGCCCCACCAGTTTTTCTATTTGATCTGGGCCTTCGTGGCCCTGACCATGCTGCTTTTTCACTGGCTGGAAAATTCGCGTTTCGGCCGGGCCCTGAATTTCATCCGGGAAGACCCGGTGGCCGCCGAAGGGGTGGGAGTCAACAGTTCCCGTTACAAACTGATGGCCTTCTGCATCGGCGCGGTCTGGGCCGGTTTCACCGGCGCTTTATACGCCAGCCAGATGCGCACCATCTCCCCGGGCTCTTTCAATTTCTGGGAGTCGGTGGTCCTCTTCATGATCGTCATCCTGGGCGGCAGCGGCAATCAAAAGGGGGTGCTGCTGGGCGCTTTCCTGGTCATGGGCCTGCCCGAGCTCTTTCGCGGGCTCCTGGATCGCTTTCCCGGGCTTCAGGATGCCCGCCTCCTGTTTTTCGGCGCGGCCCTGGTCCTGATGATGATTTTCCGGCCCCAGGGCTTGCTGCCGCCCAAAGGGCGCCGCTACCGGTTGCCGCCGGAAGTGGCCCGATGATAATCCTGTCGCTGAAAAACCTGACCAGGAGCTTCGGCGGCCTGGTGGCCGTGGCCGGGGTTTCCTTCGATGTGGAGCGGGGGGAGGTGGTCGGGCTGATCGGCCCCAACGGCGCGGGCAAGACCACGGTTTTCAACCTCATCACCGGCGCCGTGCGGCCCGACGACGGCCACATCTTCTTCAACGGCCACAGCCTGGAGCGGCTCAAGCCCCACCGCATCGTCTACCTGGGCCTGGCCCGCACCTTCCAGACCATCCGCCTCTTCCCCAAACTTTCGGTGCTGGAAAACGTGCTGGCCGGCAGCCACTGCCGCATGAAATCCTCGTTCGTTTCCTCGCTGCTGCGCCTGCCGGCCCAGCGGCGGGAAGAAAAAACCGCCCTGATCGAGGCCCTGCGGGAGCTGGAATTCGTGGGCCTGGCCGATATGTGGCCCAACGAGGCCGGCAGCCTCTCTTACGGCGACCAGCGCCGCCTGGAAATAGCCCGGGCCCTGGCCACCGAACCCAAGCTCATCGTTCTCGATGAACCGGCCGGGGGCATGAACGACCAGGAGACCTTCGAACTGCGGGGCCTCATCGCCCGCATCAGGGCCCGGGACATCACCATCATCCTGATCGAACACGACATGAGTTTCGTCATGAAGGTCTGCGACCGCCTTCTGGTCATGGAAAACGGGGCCCTCATCGCCCAGGGCCGGCCGGAGGAGATACAGAAAAACCCCAAGGTCATCGAGGCCTATCTGGGCGTGGATGATTAGCGTCTGGCCATCAAAAGGGAAAATATGCTGGAACTCAAGGGGCTGAAAGTCAGATACGGGCCGGTGGAGGCCCTGCACGGCCTGGATCTGAGCGTCGGGGAAGGCGAACTGGTGACCATCCTGGGGGCCAACGGGGCCGGCAAGAGCACCACCCTGATGGCCATCAGCGGCCTGGTGGACGTCTCGGCCGGCGAAATATATTTTGAAGGGCGCCGCCTTGACACCCTGCGCAGCCACCAGGTGGTGGAACTGGGCATCACCCAGTCCCCCGAAGGCCGCCGGGTTTTCGGGCCCCTGAGCGTGGCTGAAAACCTGGCCCTGGGGGCTTACAGCCAAAAAGACAAGCCGGCCGTCGCCCGCCGCCTGAAATGGATTTACGATCTCTTCCCCCGGCTGGACGAGCGCCGCGGCCAGATGGCCGGCACCCTGTCCGGCGGCGAGCAGCAGATGCTGGCCATCGGGCGGGCCCTGATGGCCGAACCCCGGCTTTTGCTCCTGGACGAGCCCAGCCTGGGCCTGGCCCCTCTTTTGGTCAGATCCATCTTCCAGACCATCCGGGCCATCAACCGGGCCGGGGTGACCATTATTCTGGTGGAGCAGAACGCCCGGGCCGCCCTGAAGCTGGCCGACCGGGGCTACGTCATGGAAGTGGGCCGCCTGGTGATGGAGGGCCCGGCTGATAAGCTGCTGCACGATCCCCAGGTGCAGAGCACCTATCTGGGCGGTATAGAGCCGAATTGAGCCGGGGCCGGGGCTGACATTTTTTTGGCGGGCCGCTTTGGCCCGCTTTTTGTATGTTAAGGGGCCGGCAATGGAAAGGCCTTCCGGCCCAGGAGCAGAGCATGAATACTTTAAGCGCCCGCGTCAATGGACAGTCAGATTACCGCCCGGTCAACCAGGCCCGCGCCGCCTGGCGGGAAGAGATGCTGGATCAGTTATTGAACCAGATGCGCGACCGGCAGCTGCCCGGAGCCCCGGGTCCGGCGGCCAGCCAGGCCGCCGTGCCCGGCAAAGGCAGTTATGTGAATGTTTACGTCTGAGCCGCCCTCAGCCCAGAGACCTGACTTTCATTTTTCCCGCCGGCCCTGGCGCCCGGTCAGGGTGGCCGGCCGCAGCGTCCCGGCCCCGAAGCGGCCGCTTATCTGATCCAGGGCCTGGTTGATTTTTTCGGCTTTTTCCGCTCCGGCCGGCGATGTTGCCCGCGGCTCGTCGAGGTCGAAAAGCGAACGCCGCTCCGGCGCCGGGGCGGCCTCGGCTCCGGGCCGGCTGAGACGGCTGAGGCTGACCCCCAGGAGGCGCATGGGCGGCAGATCAGGGGCCTCTTTTTCGTAAATGGCCAGGACTTCCCGGTAAAGGTCGTCGCGCAGGTCGCTGGGCCGGCTCAGGCTTTTGGCCCGGCTGCGGGTCCGGAAACGGCCGTCCCGGAATTTGACGGTGACGGTGCGGGCCAGATAGCCTTGGCGCCGCATCCTTTCGACCGCCGTCAGGGTCTGGCTCAGAAGGGCCGCCCTGATCTCTTCCGGGCTCTTTAAATCCTGATCAAAGGTTTCTTCCGAACCGATGGATTTGGCTTCATATTCAGCCTGAACTTCCCGCTCGTCAACGGCGTTGGCCAGTCGCCAGAGCTGCCGGCCGCTCTGCCCGAAGCGTTTTTCCAGCCAAGCCCGGTCAAAGCGGGCCAGGTCGCCCACGGTCGAAAGCCCCAGGGCCCGGAGCTGGCCGAGCATGACCCGGCCCACTCCCCAGAGATCTTTAAGGGGCAGGGGCCAGAGGAAATCCAGTTCCCCCCCCGCCGGCACGATGGTCAGCCCGTCGGGCTTGTTCAGGCCCGAAGCTATTTTGGCCAGATGCTTCTGGGAGGCCACCCCGGCGCTGACGGTCAGCCCGGTTTCGGCCCGCACCTCGTCTTTGAGGCGCCGGGCGATTTCTTCGGCCGGGCCGAAGAGCCGGGCCGAGCCGCCGACATCCAGAAAAGCCTCATCCAGGGACAAGGGCTCCACCAGGGGCGTATAGCGGGCGAAAATTCCCATGATCTGGTCCGACAGCTCTTTATAGCGCCAATGGCGCGGCTGAAGATAGACCCCCTGGGGGCAGCGGCGCCGGGCGGTGCTGGTCGGCAGCGCCGAATGCACCCCGAAGGCCCGCGCTTCATAAGAAGCGGTGGAGACCACTCCCCGGGGCCCCAACCCCCCGACGATCAGCGGCCGGCCCTTTAAATCCGGGTTGTCCAGAGCCTCCACGGCCGCGTAGAAGGCGTCCATGTCCATATGGATGATTCTTTTGGGGCGCCGGTCTTGATTCATGGCCGTTCTTTTTTCAGGATCGGTGGTCTTTGGGCCGCTTGTTTATTGACAGGGTCTTATTGTACCATCAGCCGCTGATGGGGGTCAATCGTGTCGGCCAGGGCCGCCAGGGCATAATCTGGCGGCGCTTGCCAATCGGGGGGGAAAATAGTATATTGACCCCTGTGGCGGGCGAGGCCGTTTACGGGCCCATAGCTCAATTGGTTAGAGCCACCGGCTCATAACCGGTTGGTTCCAGGTTCGAGTCCTGGTGGGCCCACCACTTATTAATTTCCTGTAGTCCCATATTGTCCCGGAAGTCAATAAAATTAAAGGCTTCCGGGTTTTTATTTGTTTAATACCGTCTCGTATGGTCGCTTGACATCTCACAAAAAAGAGGGTAAAAATGAGGGGAATGAAAAAAAAGAGGGTATCTGATGGAGTGTTTTACCCTCTTTCGTCTCCTCCTTAAAAAAAATAGGGGCAAGGGTTTTGACTATGAAAAACGGCAGATTGTCAGATGTGAAAATCAGAGCCATCAAACCCGCTGAAAACGGCCCGGCGGTGAAACGGTACGCTGACGGGCATGGGCTGAATTTTGTGATCACTCGGGCCGGTGGAAAACGGTGGGAGTATAGATTCAGGTTTGAGGGTAAATGGCAAACCCTGAGCCTGGGCTCTTACCCTCTGTTGGGCCTGGCCGAGGCCAGGGAAATGCACTTTACCGCCATGAAGGAACTCAAGGCCGGTCTCAACCCGGCGGCCGAGAAACAGGCCCGGAAGCAAGCCGCACTAGAGGAGTCCCTGACCCTGGAAAAGGCCGCGCTGGCCTTCCTGGAATACAAACGGGAAAACGGCGATTCAGTTGAGGCCATAAAAGGTATTGAGAACCGCCTGAAGCGGCATATCCTCCCTGCCCTGGGATCCCGGCCCCTTAAGGATATAACGGCCCCAGAAATTTTGGAGGTTCTTCTGGCCGTCAGGCGGTTGGGGGTTGATGAAACCACTTTACGCTGTCGGCAGTATATAGACCAGATATTCAGGCACGCCAGCCGCAAAGGCTGGATTGACCGGAACCCGGCGGCCGATTTACGAGGTATTCCCGAACTGAAAAAAACCGGTCCGGTCAAACACCAGCGGGCGGTGAAGACTCCGGCCGATCTGGGGCGACTGCTGCTGGACATCGAAGCCATATCCGGCACTCTGGCCGGGAAAGCCCTGGACCTGGCCCCCTATGTCTTTGTGAGGGCCGGGGAATTGACCGGAGCCCGTTGGGTCGAGGTGGACTTGAGTTCTTCCTTTTGGCGGATTCCAGCGGAACGCATGAAAATGAAAGGTGAGCACCTGGTGCCCCTGGCCCGCCAAGTTAAAGATCGTCTGGCGGCCTTACATGAACTGACCGGCGGCGGCCCCTGCCTCTTCCCCGCCCTGACCGGGGGCCAGGCTCCGATGAACCCCGAGAGCTTGCGCCGGGCTCTGAACCGCCTGGGCTATGGGCCGGGGGCTCTGGTCTCGCACACCACTCACGGATTCAAAAGCTCCGCCAGCACCTTCTTGCGGGAACGCGGCTTTGACCCGGCCTGGATTGAAATACAACTGGCCCATGGGGAGCGGAACAAAGTGGTGGCCGCCTATAACCATGCCAACTACATACCTCAGCGCCAGACCATGATGCAAGCCTGGGCTGACTATCTCGATGAACTGAGGGAAGGGGCCAGGGCTGAGAGCAAGTGACTCTCTTACCCCAATATCCCCAATATCCCCAAAATTAAGAGAGTGGTTTATGAACCAAAACCTTGCTTGTCTCCCCGATAACGGCGCTGATTTTATGTATGCGGTTCAATTCCAGATAGCTTTCCAGCTTGATAGGGACATTCTGGACAGGTTGATAAACAACATTCCGGCTTTCATTCCTGCAGAATGGCTGACGGGGGCTGTAAGGGGCGTCAGCCATGATATCAGCCGAATCAGCGGCCCGTTCACGGGTATGAATTATGACGCGGCGTCAGTCCAGGCCAAAATAGTGGCAGCTGAAGCCGTAAGGCTTTACAATCCGGGCGGAGGTGATTTAAAAAGGCTCCTAGATAAAAGCTTATGGTGGCTCTGTTCGTTGTACCTCGCCGCATGTTCGGCTAAAGGCTGGGACGGCTTTGGCGCGTATCTCGCGTGGGATCGCTTATTTTCAAATTCATTCAACCAATTTTTAGAACCCGATATCGCTCAGGCTGCGCGGTCAACCTGGACTGCTGATGTTAATTTTATTGATGATATGAAAGTGGTATTCGCCAACAACGTTATGTCGGTCGCACGATGGTGCTTCATGGCTCTGTCGCTTATTAACCGAACTCAGGCCATAATTTGGCTTCACGAAAACGGTTATCCCTTGATCTATGAAATCCAGGGGCTTACCAGGTATGTCTTTGAAAAAGCCATTGCTTCAGGCCAAAATGGCCAAAATGGCCAAAATTCGGAAGCGGCCAGTGCCTCAGCTAACAGGCCGGATCAGGTCGTGGCCGAAGATGAATCCAAGCCGGCCAAAACCGAGGCTGACCTGAACCAGGAGCTAACGGCCCGGAGTAAGGCCGAAAAGGCCGCCAAAGGGAAGAAAACTGACAAAGCCACAATGGCCAGGATGAAAAACAACGCCAAAGCATGGAAAACCGCGCTGGCCTGGATGATACCGGCGGCCGTCGCCGTTGCCAAAGACGGAGCAAAAGCCAGAACAAGGAAAGAATTGCAGCCGTTTGCCGAAAAGGCCGGTGGTCCGGCTACTCCAGACGCCTATTTTGAAACGTGGCGGGCGGCCCTGCCTGATGACTTATGCGACAAAAAAAACCGGGCCGGCCGATCCCAAATTGACGATTAACCCCTTGATAAATAACGGCTTTATTATTTGGCGGCAACTCCGCCCATCCACAATTAACGTCAACGTTAAATTGGGATACCCCAGCAATTTTTTTAGCCCTCCAAACTCCCCAAAACATCATAAATCGCCTATCCCCAATTAAATATAAAAGCCTTTAATTTCAAGGTTTTTATATTTAAATCACTTCGCCGCCCCCCCAACGCCGCTGACGTTAATTGGAGGATAAGACGTTGATTGAGGGATTGTTTAATATTTTTCGTGCGTTATCCTTAACCCATAGATTGCGGTCTCATATGGGACCATACCATATTTAGGGGTTAGCCTCTTTTACCTTAGAGAGGCGGAAGGCATGTTATGACTGAAATGCAAGGACTTTTGCGTCAGAAACAAGTATTGAAGCTGATCCCCGTTTCGGCGGCGGCCTGGTGGCGGGGCATTCAGGAGGGGAGGTATCCTCAAGGCTACAAGCTGGGGCCGAAAACGACCGTCTGGAAAGCTTCGGACATTCAGGCGGTAATTGACCGGCTGGGGGCTTCCCCGGAGACCGGAGGCGGCCGATGACCGCCGGAAATGAAAGCCCCGGCCGGGAACGACGGTCGGGGCGTGAGACTAAAGGCTTGGCTGGAAAATCTGAAAACAGTATATCCTCCCGGCCCTTGAGCGTCAACAGAAATGATCTGTGGGAAACCCTGGTCAAGGCTCAGGCCGAGTTAGGCCTGGTCATCACTCAGCCCGCACCAGACGGGCGCTTACATCGCTGTCCGCTGGAAGGCGGCCGTAAGGGTTCTTTGGACGGGGCCTATAAAGTCAATCCGGACCCGCCGGCCAATCTTTGGGCCATGAATTTCAAGACCGGCCTGAAAAAAGTTTATCTTTTTGGCGCTTCTTCATCCGGGCCCTGGAGCCCGGCCGAGCGCCGGGCCTGGGCCGCCAAATGTGAAGATGACCGGAAAGCCAGGGAGGCCGCGCAACTGGCCGCCTGGGCCGTGGCCGCCCAAAAGGCCGAACTGATTTACACCGAGGCCGGACCATGCCAGGGCCATCCTTATTTGAACCGGAAAGGCGTCCAGCCTCACTTCCGGCTGAAGGTGTCCGACCGTGACCTGGTGGTGCCGCTCTTCAACGCCGCCGGGGAGTTGCGAAGCCTCCAATTCATCGACCCGGCCGGGCAAAAGCGATTCCTGAAAGGCGGTCAGAAGGCCGGCTGTTTCCTGACGTTGAAGGCAGAGTCCACTGATCAAGGCCAGCCGCTTGTTGTTTGCGAGGGCCTGGCCACGGGCCTTTCCCTGTTCCAATCGACGGGCCTTGAGGTCCTGGTGGCCTTTGATGCCGGCGGCCTGAAAGCCGTGGCTCTGGGAGCCCGGCGGGACTGGCCGGAGCGGGTGATCATCCTGGGCGCCGACAATGACTCCTCCGGAGGGTCCGGGAATATCGGCGTGACCAAGGCCAAAGAGGCCGCCCTGGCCGCTGGGGGGCTGCTGTCCATTCCCTTTATGGTGGACGGCCACCCCTGCGACTTCAACGACCTGCATCAAGCTGAAGGGCCGGAGACCGTCCGGGCTTTCGTCGAGGCGGCCTTTGACGTGAAGGAGGGCCTGGATAATGCTTGAACAAGTCACGACTACGGCCCCTGTCAAAAAGGGGGATGTTTTGAGCCTTCGGCGGGCCATGCGGGAGATCGCCAGGCCGACGGCGCCGGAACCGCCGGCCAATGACGGCTGGGGCCCGGTCATTCCGTTTGAAGCCATTGAAACGCCGCCGTTCCCGCTGGAAAACCTGCCGCGGGTGTTAAAAGACTTTGTCGCGGCGGTGTCGGAGTCGATCCAGGTTCCGCCGGAGCTGGTGCTGATAAATGCCATGTCCTGCATGGCCGTGGGCATCCAGGGAAAGGCTCGGGTTGCGGTGAGCGCCGAATATAGCGAGCCGCTGAATCTTTACGTGCTGGCCGCTCTGCCCCCTGGGGAAAGAAAAAGCGCCGTGGTGGAAATTTGCAAAGCCCCGCTGCTGGATTGGCAGAAACGGAAGGCGGAGCAAAAAGCCCCTGATCGGAAACGGGCGCTGTCTGAAAGAAAATCCGTGGAGAA
>JAISFR010000085.1 GCA_031263565.1 Candidatus Adiutrix sp.
GATATATCTTCGCCCTCTTCAAAGCGGCGGTCAAGTTCTTCGGCGCTTATTTTTGCTTTTTTCACAGTAGCCGATCTCCTCCAGCCGGGCCCGGCGAAGCGATATTATTCGAAGGGCGCCGCCCCGGCAAGTTACAATCGCCGTCCAACGGGCCGCCGGCAATTCTAAAAGTAGCTTTCCATCTTCAAGTGCTCTGGTCGTAGCCGGGCAAAAAGGGCG
Source organism: Candidatus Adiutrix sp. (assembly GCA_031263565.1). Taxonomy (GTDB): domain Bacteria; phylum Desulfobacterota; class Desulfarculia; order Adiutricales; family Adiutricaceae; genus Adiutrix. Next base: position 220 of record JAISFR010000085.1, read on the forward strand.
ATTTTTGCCCGGCAGGGGATGGATTGGCCGACCGAACCGGCCGCTCCGCTCCGTCGCCCTCTCCGGGGCGACCGGCTATTTTGATAATCGGGCCTACTTTGAGAATTATTGACAGGCCGCATTCAAACTTCCAAACCTCATATAAATATGGTATATTTTTTATACCATTTGTCAAGGGCCAGGAGGAAGTGAATTATTTATGGGTAAAAAGGGGCCGCGTATTATGGCGGCCCTTGGCATTATGTGGTATAAAGACCCAAAGGACAAAATCCACAAAGGAGCCGCACCATGAGTACCCCGATTTATCTGTTTAAAATAGAACTTGACGACATTAAGCCGAAAATCTGGCGGGAGTTTTTTGTGCCCGCGGACCTCACCCTGGCCGATTTCCATCAGGTGATTCAGCAGGTCATGGGCTGGCATAACGCCCATATGCATGAGTTTGAGATAAACGGGGAGCGTTACCATGAAAAGCCCGATCCAGAGATCCCGGCCAGGAGAACCCGCGCTTACCGCCTGATGAATCTGGTGCCCGATCAAACGAAAGTCATTCATTACACCTATGACTTCGGCGACTCCTGGGAGCACAGCATCAAGCTGGTCAAGGCGGCTTTTACCCCGCCGGAAGGCTTCGCCAACGGTTATGGCTGCCTGCGCGGCGCCCGGGCCTGCCCGCCGGAAGATATTGGCGGGCCTTACGTCTACCCCGATTTCCTGGCGGCCCTCAACGATCCCGACAACCCTGAGCATTCGGAAATGAAAGAGTGGTACGCGGACTTTTTCGACGCCGATGAACCCTTCGACAGTGAGCGCTTTGATCTTCAGGAGGTCAATAAAGTCCTGGCCAGGATAAAAGCCAAAAAGTCCCGTAAAAAAACCGAAGCGGACATTTAAAAAAGCAAAAGCCCTTGTTTGGCAAGGACTTTATGATTTAGCACGATATCCTGTGATTATTGGCTGGTGCCGAGGGACGGAATCGAACCGCCGACACCCAGATTTTCAGTCTAGTGCTCTACCGACTGAGCTACCTCGGCGCAACCTCCGGTACGATAGCAAAACAGGGGGGGCTTCGTCAAGCTTTTTGTGCCCTTTTCCCGGAATCCCGGAACTGGGTTTGGTAAAGACGGGCGTAAACGCCCCCGGCGGCCAGCAGTTCCTGATGGGGCCCGTGTTCCACCAGGCGGCCGTGATTCAGCACCATGATGACGTCGGCTTTGAAGATGGTTGACAGGCGGTGGGCAATGACAAACGAGGTCCGCCCTTTGAGCAGAACATCGAGCGCGTCCTGAACCAGGCGTTCGCTCTCCGTGTCCAGGGCGCTGGTGGCTTCGTCCAGAATCAGAATGCGGGGATCCTTGAGAATGGCCCGGGCAATGGCCACCCTCTGCCGCTGGCCTCCGGACAGGGTCAAACCCCTTTCACCCACCAGGGCCTCAAAACCGTCGGGGAGTTCCTCGGCGAACTCGGTCACGTGGGCCGAGCGGGCGGCGGCCAGCACTTCCTCCCGCCCGGCCGTCAGCCGGCCGTAGCGGATGTTGTCATAGATGGAGCCGGAAAAAAGCACGGTCTCCTGGGGCACGATACCCACCTGCTCCCGAAGGCTTTTCTGGGTCACCGAGCGCAGATCCAGGCCGTCAATGGTGATGGCCCCGGAACTGACGTCGTAAAAGCGCATGATCAGGTTGGCCAGGGTGCTTTTGCCGGCCCCGCTGTGCCCCACCAGCGCCACCATCTGGCCCGGTTCCGCCGTGAAGTTCAAGCCGTTGATGACCCGCTGCCCGCCGGACTCGTATGAAAAACAGACCTCCTCAAAACGCACCCGGCCTTCGATGGTCGGCAGTTGGGCCGCCTCCGGCCGGTCTTGAACTTCAGGCTCAAAATCCAGGGCCCCGAAAACTCTTTCACAGCCGGCCTGGGCCTGCTGAAGCCGGCCGAAGGCATTGGAAAGGCGCTTGATGGGATTGGAGAGGTTGACGGCATAGGTCAGAAAGGCCACCAGAGAGCCGGCCGTCAGCCGCTCTTCAATGACTTCCCGGCCGCCATACCAGATGATCAGGGCAATGCCCACCGTGGCCAGAACCTCGACCACCGGATTCAAGATGGCGTTGGCCCGGGTGGCTTTCATGATGGATTTGAAATTCCAGCTCAACTGCTCTTCGAAACGCCCGGCTTCATGATCTTCCCGGGCAAAGGACTTGACCACCCGAATGCCGCTGATGGTCTCCTGCAGGATGGAGGTGAATTCGTACAACTGGCTCAAGACCTGGCGGCCGGCCTGTTTGATGCGTTCGCCGATCCTTTTGACGGCCACGGCGATCAAAGGCACGCTGATGAACAGGAACAGCGAAAGCTGCCAGTGCAGCCTGATCATCATATACAGGGAAATCAGCAGGACGAAGGTTTCGCGAATAAAATCAATGCCCGGCCCGATGATGGCCCCCTGCAGGGCGCCGATGTCATTGGTGTAATAGCTCATCAGTCCGCCGGTGCGCTGCTTTTCGAAATAACTGAGCCCCCGCAGCCTGATCATGGCCTCGAAGAGCCCCAGCCGCAGATCGAAAATCACCTTCTGGGCCACATATTCCAGCAGATAATTCTGGCCATAGAGAAAAAGGCCGCGCAACAGGTAAATCACCAGAAGCGACCCGGCTATGATATTGAGCATGGCCATGTCTTTATTGATGAACACTTCGTCGATGATGTCCCTGATGATCAGCGGCAGGACCAGTTGGGAGGCGCTGGCGCCCAGAATGCAGATGAGGCCGACAATAAAGTGAAAGAGATAGGGGCGGATGTAGGATAACAGTCTCAGGTAGTTTGACATCAATTATTTTCCAAGTATTTCCCGGGCCGCCCTGAAAATGCCGTCGGCTTCCCGGGCCAGGACGGCCTGGCCGGCCGGGGGGCCGATCGGGGAAAGTGGCCTGAACACGGCTTGCGGCATGGAGTCAAGCAATATTGCGGGGGTGGTGGCCAAAAGCAGGCAGATGATGTTTTTCAGGCCGCTGTTGGCGGCCAGATGGGCGGCGGCGTTGTCCAGGGTGATGAAAAGATCAGAGGCCGCGGCCAGGGCCGGCAGATCCATCAGTTCGGTCAGGCCGGCCAGATTCACGGCGGCTTCCGCCCCGGCCTCTTTCAGCAGCGCCTCCACGTAATCGCGGTCGCCGGGGCCTCCGGTCAGATAGAGGCGGGCCTTCAGGTCGGCCTGAAGACGCCGGATCAATAAAGAAAAACCAGCGGCCGGCCAGGTTTTGCCGGGGTCGTTGGTTTTGACGCAGAGACCGATCAGGGGCCCGTCCCCGGCCGGCAGCCAGGCCTTGACCCGCCCGGCTCTCTCGGCCTTCACCGGCGGCAGGGTTATTCGGCCCCGACCTTCGATCTGGAAAGCCCGGCGAACCGGCAGTTGAAACATCTCCACCAGGCTGCCCCGGCATTCCTCCGGGCTCAGGCTGACGACCTGGTTGAAGAGCAGACGGGTCCAAAATTCGGGGCGGGCCCCGGCAAAAAGCAGATCCGGCCCGACCCGCCGGCCTATCCCGGAGATAAAGGCCGCCGCCGCTGCCCTTGGCCGGCGATCCAGGGAAAAATAAAGTTCATAATTACCGGCCGCAATTCGCGACCGCAGTTCGCCCAGGCCCCGGAAAAGAGAGCCGCTGCGATAAGGATAGACGATGACTTCATCGACCAGGGGGTTGCCTTCCATCAAATCCCTGGCGTCAGGACGAATCAGCGCCGCCAGCCTGACCCGGGGAAATTTTTGGCGAATGAGGTCCAGAGCCGAAGTCATCATGACCACGTCGCCCACATTGACCAAAAGGGAAACAAGTATGCTTCTCACCCGATCATCTCCTCGGCCGGCCGCCGCCTCAAAGCGGCACCCGAATTTTATATTATAATATATCGGCCGACATCCCACAAGGGCGGCCGCGGGCGGCAATTCTCAAAGTAGCTTTCCATCTTCAAGTGGTTTGGTCGTAGCCGGGCAAAAAGGGCGATTTTTGCCCGGCAGGGGACGGATTGGCCAACCTGACCGGTCGCTCCGCTCCGTCGCCCTCTCCGGGGCGACCGGCTATTTTTATAATCGGGCGTACTTTAAGAATTACTGGCGGCTGGCCGGGCCGCGTTTTTATGCTATAATAAGCCGGCCTCTGACTTTCACGTCTCAGGCCAACACTGGAGGCTCTGACGCCGACAGATCGCTGCGAGGAAGGCTTTGACCTATAAATTATCTGTGGCCCTCGTCGGCTGTTTCCTGCTCCTGGCCGGCCAGATTCAGGCGGAGCAGCCCGGCTCCGGGGCCGTCGATTTGAAAACTGACTATCTGCGTCTCAAAACCCGCTTTGAAAGCCAGGTCAAAGAGAGCGAAGATCCGGAGGCCCTGGCTGGCCAGGCCCTGGAAAGCGCCGCCCTGGCCTGGACCCTGGCCGCCGCCCACGTCAATGACGATCCCGAAGCCAAGGCGGAATGGCTGGCCCAGGCGGCCGCCGTGGAAGAGGCCGCCCGGAACAATTCAGCCGGAGATTTGGAGAGCCGCCACCTGGCCGCCCTGGAACTGCTTTACAAGGCCCTGCGCGAGGTGGCCCTCTATCTGGTCACCGAGCGGCAACAGAATCCCCTGGCCCGGGATTTAAAGAAAATCCACGCGAAAACCCGGCGCCAGTTGACCGAACATTCCAATAAACCGGAGAGCGATCTGGAAAAACGGGTCATTCTCTCCGGAGCCCTGATCAATCTTTCCGCAGTGATCGTGCGTTCAGCCGGCGGGGAAAACCTGACCAGGACGGCCCTGGACATCATGCGCGAGACGGCTGAAAAATCCGACGCCGCCGGCCGCCGGGCCGACCTTCATTATCGGGCCAAACTGTCTCTGCTCTATGCCGGCAACCTGCAGGGCCTGACGGCCATGGTTTTTCTCCTGGGATTTTCCGCCGGCCCGCCTTTGAGCCGTGATCTGGCCGCCCTTCACGGCACTCTGAACCGATACGGGCCGGGCACGACCCTCAGCCAGTCCCTGAGCCTGACCTGGACCGCCCTGGCCCAGGCCTCCCTGCCGCTGGCCTACTGGCTGGCCACCCGGAAGGATCTGAGCGCTTCCGAAACCCATTAAAAAACAAGCCCCAACGAGGTTTTTTTATGACCCAGAACCTGCCGCCCGTCTATCTCATGGATGCCAGCGCCTTCATCCACCGGGCCTTTCACGCCATCCGCAACCTGAGCACCAAAAGCGGGCAGCCCACCGGGGCGGTCTACGGCTTTGCGGCCACCCTGGCAAAACTGCTTCGGGAAAAGAAACCGGAAGCCCTGGCCATTGTTTTCGACAGCCGGGGACCGGGGCGGCGCCACGAAATATATGAAGCCTACAAGGCCAACCGGGGGCCCATGGATGAAGATCTGGCCGCCCAGCAGGCGCCGATTCGCCAAATAGTCTCGGCTTTGGGGCTCTTCAGCCTGGAAAAAGCCGGCTTTGAGGCCGACGACCTCATTGCCCAGGCCGCGCGCAAATTCGCGGCCCAAGGCCGGGAAGTGGTCATCGTCTCCGGGGACAAGGATTTTTATCAGCTCTTAAGCGACCGGATCAGCATGTATGACCCTGATCCCAAAAAAGATTCGGCCCTCAGCCGGGAAGCCTTTCTGGAGCGTTACGGTCTGGAGCCGGCGGCTTTTCTGGACATGCAGGCCCTGATGGGCGATTCCAGCGACAATATCCCCGGCGTTCCCAAAGTCGGAGAAAAGACCGCCCGGAAACTCATTGCCCAGTTCGGCTCCTTAGATCAGCTCTACCAGCGCCTCGACGAGGTCTATCCGGAAAAACTGCGGCAGAACCTGGCCGAACACCGGGAACAGGCTTATCTGAGCCGGCTTCTGGCCAGCCTGGGGCATGGAGATCCAGTGGACTTCGAAGCCGGAGACCTGCGCCCGGCCCCGCCGGACCGGCTTCTCCTGATCAAGCTCTTCCAGGAACTGGAATTCAACCGCCTGCTGAAGGACCTGATGCCCGAGACCGGGCCGGCCGCCCCGGACTCCGAAGCTGCGGCCGCCCCCCCGGTGACTTATGAGCAGTATAGGCTGGTGGACAATCAGCCGGCCTGGGACGAGCTCATGAAAGCCCTGGCCGAAGCCAGGGTCCTTTCGGTGGACCTGGAAACCGACAGTCCGGGACCCAGCCGTTGCCGGCTGGTGGGCCTCAGCCTCTGCGCCGAACCGGGCCGGGCCTTTTACATTCCGGTGGATCACCGCACGCTGGATGCCCGCAACCAGAACTGGGAAGAAGTGAAGGCCAAAATAGGCCCGTATTTGACCGCCCCCCGGCCGCCCAAGCTGGGCCAGAACGCCAAATTCGACTGGCTCATTCTGTCCCGCTACGGCCTGGATCTGCCCGCCCCCGGCGACGACCCCATGCTGGCTTCCTACCTTCTGGACCCTGAAGCCCGCCACGGCCTGGACCATCTCAGCGCCCGGCTTCTGGGGCACCAGCCCATTGCCTTCAAAGATGTGCTGCCCGATCCGAAAAAAAATTTCGGGGATCTGTCGCCGGAGGCGGCCCGCAACTACGCGGCCGAAGATGCCGACGTGACTCTGCGCCTGGGGGCCGTGCTGCGCGGGAAGCTGAAAGAGGAGGAGGCTCTGCTGACTCTCTACGACGAAGTGGAACTGCCCCTGGAAGCCCTCCTGGCCCGCATGGAGCGGATCGGCGTCTTGATCGACGCCGAGGCTCTGGGGCGGCTGTCCCGCGAACTGGGCGGGCAGTTGAAGAACATGGAGCAAAAAATCTTCGCCCTGGCCGGCCACCCCTTCAACATCGGTTCGCCCAAACAGTTGGCCGAGGTTCTTTTCAACGAGCAGGGCTTGAACCCGGTCAAGAAGACGGCCAAGAAAACCGGCTATTCCACTGACGACGCCGTGCTGGCCGAACTGGCCCTGAGCCATCCCCTGCCCCATGAGATCCGCGAATGGCGGACCCTGGACAAGCTCAAGAGCACCTATACCGACAAGCTGCCCAGGCAGATCAACTCTGAGACCGGCCGGGTCCACACCTGCTACAACCAGACTCAGACCGCCACCGGGCGCCTGTCTTCCTCCGACCCCAATCTCCAGAACATCCCGGCCCGGGGCGAGGAAGGCCGCCGCATCCGTTCGGCCTTTATCGCTCCTCCGGGCCGGGTCATCGTGTCGGCCGACTATTCCCAGATAGAGCTGAGGGTGCTGGCCCACTTCTCCCGTGACCAGGCTCTCTTGAAAGCTTTTGTCGACGACGAGGACATCCACGCCCAGACCGCCGCCGAAATTTTCGACCTGCCCCCGGACCAGATCAGCCCGGCTCTTCGCCGGGAGGCCAAGACACTCAACGTCGGGGTGGTTTACGGCCAGGGGGCCTTTGCCCTCGGCAAACAACTGGGCATTCCCCAGGCCCAGGCCCGGGATTTTATAGAACGCTATTTCGCCCGCTTCCCGGGGGTCAGGCGCTATATGGAAGAAACCCGCGAAGCGGCTCGGGCCGGCGGCCGGGTGGAGACCTGGTTCGGCCGGCGGCGCTGGCTGCGCGGACTTTCCGGCGGCTATCAGTCCCGTCAGGAAGCCGAACGCATGGCCATCAACACGCCCATCCAAGGCACGGCCGCCGACCTGATCAAGATGGCCATGCTCAAGGTGGACCAGCGGTTGCGGCAGGAACTGCCAGAAGCCCGCCTGATCATGCAGGTCCACGACGAACTGGTGATGGAGGCGCCCCGGGAGGCGGAAAAAGCCGCCCGCGACCTTCTGAAGGCGGAAATGGCCGATGTGGCCCGGCGGCCGCCGTTAAGCGGCGGCCGGCCTCTGGATGTTCCCCTGAAAGTCGAGGTCGGTTCGGGCCCGGATTGGGCTTCGGCCCATTAGGGAAGTTCTGAAAAGCAGGACCACCAGCTGAGCGGGTGGTCCTGCTTCAAGGGAAGCGCCAGGGCCCGCCGGCCGCAGGCGCGGCTTAAGGCTCTGAGGCGAAAATAAGGTTCATCGGCCGCAGTCGGTCGGGTCGCCCTTGATTTTGTCCAGGGCGTGGGGCAGAGCCGGCAGGATGACTTCCAGGTTCTCCAGGGCCCCCTTGGGCGAGCCCGGCAGGTTGATGATCAGGCTTTGCCGCCGTTGACCGGCCTCGGCCCGGGACAGATCGGCATGCGGCGTGATGGCCCGTCCGGCGGCCCGCATGGCCTCGGCCAGGCCGGGAATGCGCCGGTCCAGAACCTCCAAAGTGGCTTCCGGGGTCAGGTCGGACGGCGAAAGGCCGGTGCCGCCGCTGGTCAGAATCAGATCTATTTTCCGCAAATCGCACATTTCCACCAGGCACTCGCTGATGGCTTCCCGGTCGTCGGGTATGACGAGCACCGGCTCCACCTGATAGCCGGCTTCCAGCAGACGCGGTTTAAGGGCCGGCCCCACCAGGTCGGCCCGTTCGCCGCTGGCCCCCCTGGTGGAAATCACCAGCAGCGCCGCCCGATATTGATTCATAAAAATATCCCCCTTGACAAAAACCGCGACCCAAAAAGGCGGTCACGGCGTCTGAGAAGCTCTGAAAAATCCGGGCCAATCAATCATCGCCGGTCAACTCGTCGTCAATAATCTCAATGGGCTCGTCGTGTTCCAGAAATACGGGCTCATGCTGCTTGAGGTTCTCATGGGTGATGTGACCGGAGGCGATCTCCCGCAGGGACAGGACGACCTCTTTATTTTTACGGTCACTTAAGGGCAGCGCCCCTTTCTTTAACTGGCGGGCCCGCTCGGCGGCCAGATGGACCAGCACAAAGCGGTTTTCCACTTGCTCCAGACAGTCTTCAACGGTTACCCGGGCCATAGAATCCTTCCTCCCTCATCTTTTACAGAATGGGAATAAAATAACGGAATAAGGCCGGAGTCGCAAAACCCGGCCATTTCCATATAACGAAAACTAATTATCTGGAACTCGAAAGCCAAGCCGCTCCGGGAGCCCCTCGGACTTCCGGAACCCGCCCGTTCCTTAGTTGACGGCGTCTTTGAGGGCCTTGGCGCTCTTGAACTTAACGGCGTTGGAAGCCGGAATGTCCATAGGGGCCATGGTTTTGGGATTGTGGCCCTTGCGGGCTTCGCGCCGCACCACGGTAAAGCTGCCGAGACCGGCCAGGGTCATGCTGCCGCTGCTCTTGATTTCCTCAGTCACCACGTCCACCAGGGTGTTGACAACCTTGTCGGCCTGGCTCTTGGTGATGCCGGTTTCCTCGGCGATCTTGGCGATGAGTTCTGCTTTGGTCATGGTCAATCCTTCCTTACTATGACTCTTTTTTTGCTAATCTTTATTTGCTTCGCCCGCCATAATAAAACGAGGCGAGGCAAAAACCGGACCCGGGGCCGAATTTTTGATTCTGGCGGCCGTTCATAACAGACCATCAATGAGCCCGGGAACGAAAGCCCGCCTGAAAGGCCGGGGGGGCAGAGGTTATATTGCCCATTTTTGCGGCTTTGGTCAAGCATAATCTTCAGCCCGGCCCCAAAAAAGCGCTGAAAGCAAAAGCCCGGCCGATTTTCGGTAAAAAAAACCCGTGATTCAAGTATCTTACTAAATGGAAAAAGCAAACGGCGATCTGGGGCCCGGGGCGGCCAATTTAGCTCAAAGCGGTGCTATCCGGACATTTCCCGGTTCGGACCGAAGCTTTGATAGCGGGGGTCCAGCTCATCTTTCAGGCGGCGGGTCAGGAGGTCCACCATGGCTCGCCGGGGCTCCTTGTCCTCGTAAAGGACCCGGTAGACTTCCCGGGCCATGGGCATGTCCACCTGATGGCGCAGAGCCATGTTCCGCACCGAGCGGGCGTTGCGGATACCCTCGGCCACCTCCCGGCTGCCGGCCAGAATATCGCTGAGTTTCTCCCCGGCGCCCAGGCGCAGCCCCACTTTGCGGTTGCGGGACAGATCGCCCGTGGCGGTCAGAATCAGGTCGCCCATGCCGGAAAGGCCCATCAGGGTCAGGGGGTTGGCGCCCATGGCCACCGCCATGCGGCTCATCTCGCCCAGGGCCCGGGGCAGCATGGCCGCCCGGGCGTTGAGACCCAGGGAAAAACCGTCGCAGATGCCGGCGGCGATGGCGTAGACGTTTTTCAGAGCCCCACCCAATTCCACGCCCACCAGATCCAAAGAGGTGTAAATGCGAAAAACCGGGGCCGACAAAAGGGACTGCACGGCCTTGGCCATGGGGCGCGAACGCATGGCCAGAGTAACGGCCGTCGGCAGCCCCCTGGCCACCTCCAGGGCAAAACTGGGCCCGGAAATGGCCCCCAGCTCCAGGCCGTATTTCGGCCGCAGTTCCTCTTCCAGAATCTGAACCATAGTGGCCGAGCTTTCGTCCTCAATGCCCTTGGAGGCGCTGACCAGCACCGCGCCGCGTTCCACAAAAGGCGCCATAGCGGCGGCCATGCTTCGCATGACGTGACTGGGCACCACCGCCAGCACCAGTTTCTGACCGGCCAGGGCCTGCCCCAAATCGGAAACCGCCCGGATGGAAGCCGGCAGTTTCAGGCCCGGCAAAAAAGCCGGGTTTTCCCGATCATTATTTATATGTCCGGCCACTTCAGCCTTGCGAGCCCAGACCGTCACTTCCAGGCCCTGACGGGCGGAGTGGACGGCCAGAGCCGTTCCCCAGGAGCCGGCGCCGATGATGGCCACCCGATGCGGCAAATTGAGCGGTTCCATAGTTTTATCCTTAAAAACGCGAAATGGGGCGGACCGGCCCCGGCCCGGGACTGGCCAATTATAATAATAAGCGCCGCGGAAAGTGAAGTTCTTTTTTACCGCCCCCCGGCTTGAAGGAAGACAGGGGCCGGACAGAACAGATCCCCGACCCCCGGCCGCTTCGAAAATAGTTTAAAAATTATGGGCTTGACCAATCGGCGAAGGGGGGGTAAAATATCTTAATCGGGCTTATTTGGGCGAGGCTTGAATTTCGTGATTTTTGCCCGCCAAGCCTGGGGGGACCTGAAAACCTACGGCTTATTTTCCAGTGTTTCGATCTGTTCCGGCTAGGTAATTGAGGTGTTCCGCTCCGGCGTTCACCCGGTTAAACGCCGGACAGCTTTTTTCTGAATACGTATCCAGGTGGCATAAATGGTCAGCATCAGTCTTGATTTCTCTCTGTTCATTCAGCTTGCCAACTTCGTTTTCCTGATTCTAGCTCTCAATCACTTTCTTTATCGCCCCATCCGGCAGATTCTGGCCGAGCGCCGGGCCTTGTTCGACCGGCTCAGGGACAAGGCCTCCAAGGCCAAAGCCGAGCTGGAAAACGGCGAAGCCGAGAAAACCCGTCTGAACGCCGAATCCCTCCGGCAGGCCCTGAATCTTAAAAATGAAATCACCGCCAAGAGCCAGGCCGAGGAAAAGACTCTGCTGGCCGAGGCCCACGAGCAGGCCGGCCGACAGCTCTCCGACGGGCGGGCCAAGCTGCAGCAGTCGGTTTCCGCCGCCCGGGCCGCCCTGACCCAGGAAACCAAGAGCATCGCCCGGGAAATCGCCGAAAAGATTCTGGGGAGGAAGATATGAAAAGATTCGTGCCGGCGGCCTGGCTGGGCCTGATGCTGCTTTTCTCGGCCGCGCCGGCCCTGGCCGCCGGCGGAAACTACAGCGAAGCCCAGATCAGGGACCTCCTTTACCGGATCATGAACTTCGCTCTTTTCTTCGCCGTTTTGTTCTGCGTCTTGCGCAAGCCCCTGGCCAAGCTTTTCCGCGACCGGCGGGAAGGCATCGCCCGAAACCTGGAATATCTGGAAACCCAGGCCCGTAACCTCGAAGAACAGACTGAAATTATGAACAAGCAGATCGCCAACATAGCCTCGGAACGCGACAGCATCCTGGCCCAGTATGAACGGCTGGGCCAGAAGGAGGCCGAGCGTATCATCGCCGAGGCCAGGCGAGCCGCCGAAGGCATCATCCAGAAGACCCAGGCGGCCATGGACCTGGAAATCAAGGCCGCCCGTCAGGCCCTTCTGGCCGAGATTGTCCGCCTGTCCACCGAGACGGCCACTGATCTGGTCAAGAACAACATCAACGCCGACGATCAAAAACGCCTGACCGGCGAATTCATGCGGCAGGTCGAAAAGCTGAAAAGCGCCAACTGAGCCCGGGGGATTACGGATTATGAAGAATCACACCGTTGTCAAGCGTTACGCCCAGGCCCTCCTGGAAATAGGCCAGGCCGACGGCCAGTTCGAGCAATACGGCCGGGAGCTTCAGCAGATGGCCGGGCTTTTGGCGGAAGTGGGCGACCCGGCCCTGGCTCTGGTTTCCCCGGCCTTTCCTGAAGGCCTCCGCCGGAAAATGCTGGACGGCATTCTAAAAAAAGCCGCCCTGAGCCGAATGGTCGACAATTTCATCCGCCTTCTGACGGACAAAGGCCGTCTGGGCGACCTGGGCGACATTGCCCGGGCTTACAATCTTCTGGCCGACCTTCTCCGGGGGGTCATCCGGGCCACGGTGGTTTCGGCCACGCCCCTGGACGGGGCCCAGGTGGAATCCATCCGCGATTCCCTGGCCAAATACACCGGGCGGCAAGTGAATCTGACGACCGTGGAAGACCCGGGCATCATCGGCGGGCTCATCGCCCACTTAGGCGACCTGAGCATAGACGGCAGCGTCCGCACCCAGATCAACAAATTGTCCGGACTTCTGAACGCCCTATAAGTGAAGATGAAGCCGGGGGCGGCCGGGCAGCCGCCCTTCCGGCTTGACGAATATGCGCTCCGAGCTATTTTATAAGGAGAATGAAAAGCATGGCCATTAGAGCGGAAGAAATTTCTGAAATCATCAAATCGCAAATCAATGAATACGGCCGCCAGGTGGAATTGGCCGAAACCGGGACCGTACTCTCGGTAGGCGACGGGGTGGCCAAAGTCTACGGCGTGGAAAACGCCATGGCCATGGAGCTTCTGGAGTTCCCGCACGGCATTCTGGGCATGGTGCTGAACCTGGAAGAAGACAATGTGGGGGTGGCCGTTCTGGGCGATGTGGAACACATCAAGGAAGGCGACACTGTCAAGCGCACCGGCCGCATTGCCCAGGTGCCCGTGGGCGACGCCCTTCTGGGCCGGGTGGTGGACGGCGTGGGCGCCCCCATCGACGGCAAGGGCCCCATTGACGCCGAGGAATTCGCCCGTATCGAAGTGGTGGCCCCGGGCATCATCGCCCGCAAAGGCGTACACGAGCCCATGTACACCGGCATCAAGGCCATTGACGCCATGACCCCGGTCGGGCGCGGCCAGCGGGAGCTGATCATCGGCGACCGCCAGATCGGCAAAACGGCCATCTGCGTGGACGCCATCATCAATCAAAAGGGCCAGGACGTCATCTGCATCTATGTGGCCGTGGGCCAGAAAAAATCCACCGTGGCCCAGGTGGTGGCCAATCTGGAAAAACACGGGGCCATGGATTACAGCATCGTGGTCTGCGCCGCGGCTTCCGACCCGGCCACCCTGCAGTATATCGCCCCCTTTGCCGGCACCTCCATGGGCGAATACTACCGCGACCGGGGCAAACACGCCCTGATCATCTATGATGATCTCTCCAAGCAGGCCGTGGCCTATCGCCAGGTTTCCCTCCTGCTCCGCCGTCCCCCGGGCCGCGAAGCCTATCCCGGCGACATTTTCTACAACCACTCCCGCCTTCTGGAGCGTTCGGCCAAGCTGGGCGACGAACTGGGCGCGGGCTCGCTGACGGCGCTGCCGGTCATCGAGACCCAGGCCGGCGACGTCTCGGCCTTTATCCCCACCAACGTTATTTCCATCACCGACGGCCAGGTCTTTCTTGAGCCCAACCTCTTCTTCTCCGGCGTGAGGCCGGCCATCAACGTGGGCATCTCGGTCAGCCGGGTGGGCGGCGCGGCCCAGACCAAGGCCATGAAAAAAGTGGCCGGCACCCTGCGCCTGGACCTGGCCCAGTTCCGGGAACTGGAATCTTTCGCCCAGTTCGGCTCGGATCTGGACAAGGCCACCAAGGCCCAGATCGACCGGGGGCAGCGCATGGTCGAGCTCCTGAAACAGCCCCAGTATCAGCCCATGCCCGCCGAAAGGGAAGTTCTGAGCCTCTATGCCGGCACCCGGGGTTTCTTAGACAAATACCCGGTCTCCTCAGTTCTGGAATATGAAAAACAGATGTTTGAGTTCGTGGACAGCAAGTGCCCGGAAATTCTGAACGAGATCAGAGAAGCCAGGGATATTTCCCCGGAACTGGACGGCAGGATCAAAGAGGCCCTGAACGAATTCGCCGCCGTTTTCAGCCCGGCCAACAATAATTAGGTGAAGCCATGGCCTCCCTGAAAGACATTAAACGGCAGATCGGGGCCGTTAAACAGACCCAGAAGCTGACCAAGGCCATGAATATGGTGGCGGCGGCCAAGCTGCGCGCCACCCAGGGCCGCACCGAAAGTTTCCGGGCCTATGCCGACGAACATCACCGCCTGATGGATACCCTGGGCCAGCAGTCCAGGGGCGTGGAGCACGCCCTCTTGCAGACCAACCAGGAAGGCCGGAAGATCGAAATCCTGGCCTTCGGTTCCGACCGGGGTCTCTGCGGCAGCTTCAATACCAATATCTTCCAGAAACTGGACCGCCAGATAGCCGAAATCCGCCGAAGCGGCCTGGAAGTTTCCCTCTTTCTGGTGGGCCGCAAGCTCCGCGAATATTACCAGCGCCGCCAGGTGGCGATCAGTCACGCCATGAGCGGGGTCATGGGCCATTTCGACTATCTTCTGGCCCAGGAAATCTCCGAAACCCTGACCCGGGAGTTCCTGGCGGGAAATTTCAGGGAGATCCGGGTCCTGACCACCCGCTTCCACGGCGTGGCCAAGCAGGAGGTCACCCTGAGCCCCTTTCTGCCCCTGGTCCACGAAGCGGCCGACCTGACCGGCGATGAAGATCATCACCACCTCGGCCCAGGCTACGGCTACCTTGTCGAGCCTGACCCGGCCACTCTCTTCGGCCGCCTGATTCCCCGCAGTCTGGCCATCGCCGTTTTTCAGGCCATGCTGGAATCGGTCACCAGCGAAAACGCGGCCCGCATGCAGGCCATGGACAACGCCAGCAAGAACTGCAAGGAAATCACCGAGAACCTCACCCAGGTCTACAACAAGCTCCGCCAGGCGGCGGTCACCAATGAACTGCTGGACATCGTCAACGGCTCGGAAGCCCTGGCCGCGGCCTGAGGGCGCGGGCGCCCTGGCTTGCTTATCGTCCGTGAAGAGACCGACTGAAGCCACGCCGGATCTTTTATATTTTTATATTATTGATACGATAAAATCTGGAGGATAATCTGATGAACGAGGGCAAAATAATCCAGGTCATCGGCCCGGTCATTGACGTGGCCTTCCCCGAGGGGCGCTTGCCGAACATTTTGAACGCGCTTCTGGTGACCAACCCGGCCATCAACGACCAGCCCGACAACCTGGTCATCGAAGTGGCCCAGCACCTGGGCGACAACGTGGTCCGGACCATCGCCATGGACACCACCGACGGCCTGGTCCGGGGCATGGCGGCCAAAGACACCGGCGGGCCCATTGCCATGCCGGTCGGCAAAGAGGTTCTGGGCCGGGTGCTCAATGTGGTCGGCAAGCCCGTGGACGGCAAGGGCCCGGTCACGGCCGGCAAGTATTACCCCATTCACCGCCCGGCCCCGGTCTTCACCGAGATGGACACCTCGGTGCGCGTTCTGGAGACCGGCATCAAGGTTATCGACCTTCTGGTGCCCTTCCCCCGCGGCGGTAAAATGGGCCTCTTCGGCGGCGCCGGAGTGGGCAAGACCGTCATCATGATGGAGATGATCCACAATATCGCCATGCACCACGGCGGCATTTCGGTTTTCGCCGGGGTCGGCGAGCGGACCCGCGAGGGCACCGACCTTTACAATGAAATGCGGGAGAGCGGCGTTCTGGACAAGGCCGCCCTGGTCTACGGCCAGATGACCGAACCCCCGGGGGCCCGGGCCCGGGTGGCCCTCTCGGGCCTGACCGCGGCCGAATATTTCCGCGACGAGGAAGGCCAGGACGTGCTGCTCTTCGTCGACAACATTTTCCGCTTCACCCAGGCCGGCAGCGAAGTCTCGGCTCTCCTGGGCCGCATGCCCTCGGCCGTGGGTTACCAGCCCACCCTGGCCACCGACCTCGGCGAGCTTCAGGAACGCATCACCTCCACCACCCGGGGTTCCATTACCTCGGTGCAGTGCGTCTACGTGCCGGCCGACGACCTGACCGACCCGGCCCCGGCCACCACCTTCGCCCACTTGAACGGTTCGGTGGTTCTATCCCGGCAGATCGCCGAATTGGGCATCTATCCGGCCGTCGACCCGCTCGACTCCACCAGCACCATTCTCGACGCCCAGTTCATCGGCGACGATCATTACCAGACTTCGCGGCGCGTCCAGCAGACTTTGCAGAAATATAAGGATCTTCAGGATATTATAGCCATCCTGGGGATGGAAGAACTCTCCGAAGACGACAAGGTCACCGTGGCCCGGGCCCGTAAAGCGCAGCGCTTTCTGGGCCAGCCCTTCTTCTCGGCCGAAGTTTTCACCAACTCCCCGGGCAAATTCGTCAAGGTCGAGGATACGGTCCGCGGCTTCAGGGAAATTCTCGACGGCAAGCACGACGAGGTGCCCGAACAGGCCTTCCAGATGGTCGGCGGCATTGAGGAAGTCCTGGAAAAGGCCGAACGCCTGGGCAAAGACGCCGCTTGACGTCCAAGCGCCAAAACAAGCCTGACTTGCTTCGGCGCTCAATCTGTCGTTTTCAAGGTGAATGTCAATGAGTGATAAACGGATACGACTGCGCATCGTCACCCCGGACAAAGTAGTGATCGACGCCCCGGTCGAGGCTGTGGGGGCCATGGGTTCCGAAGGGGCCTTCACGGCCCTGCCCGGCCACCTGCCCTTTCTGACCGACCTTAAGCCCGGCCTCTTGTGGTATCGCCGCGAAGGCCAGACCAGGGACTTGGCCGTCTCCGGGGGCTTCATCGAAATAACGCCGGATCAGGCCCACGTTCTGGCCGACAGCGCCGAATATCTGGACGATATCGATGTCGAGCGGGCCCAGCGGGCCCTGAAGCGGGCCGAGGAACGCCTGGCCCGGGCCAGGGCCGAAGCCAGGGACGCCGAGGAAGGCAGGCTGACCGACATCAGCCGGGCCACCGCCAGCCTGAACAGAGCCGCCACCCGCATCAAACTGGTCGCCAGAAGGATGCGCTAAGGGCCGGTCAATAAACAACCTTTACATCATCCAGGGAGATGGAAAGGTTGTTTATCGACAATCCCAAAACCGGACGGGCTCCGGTTTTCTTTTTGGCTGAGGTTCTTTATGAAAAAGCCGCGCCTGGTGCTGGCCGGCGCCCACAGCGGCGCCGGCAAAACCTCGATTTCGGCCGGAATCATGGCCGCCCTGACCCGCCGGGGGCTGAACGTTCAGCCCTATAAGGTCGGGCCGGACTATATCGACCCGGCCTTTCACGACTTCGTCACCGGCCGCAAATCCCGGAACCTCGATTCCTGGATGCTCGGGGAAGACACGCTGCGCGGTCTCTTCCTCCGTCAGGCTCCGGATTCCGGCCAGGGCCTTTCGATCATCGAAGGGGTCATGGGGCTTTTTGACGGCCATCAGGGGGCCCATATCGGCTCCACCGCCCATGTGGCCGGGATACTTGCGGCGCCGGTCCTGCTGATCATCAACGGCGCGGCCATGGCCCGCAGCGCGGCCGCCCTGGCGCACGGCTTCAACAGCTTTCAGCCCGATCTGAAGCTGGCCGGGGTCATTGTCAACAGGCTGTCCGGTCCGGCCCACTATGAGCTTCTGCGCGCTTTTATCGAAAAAGAAGCCGGGCTGCCCTGCTTCGGCTATCTGCGAAAAAACCCGAACCTGGCCCTCTCCAGCCGCCATCTGGGCCTGGTGCCCAGCCTGGAAGTGCCCGACCTGAGCAGGCGCCTCAAAATCCTGGCCGATGAAGTGGCAGAGACCCTGGATCTGGAAGGCCTGATCAGCCTGGCCGAAAGCGCCCCGGAGCTTTCCGGACCGGCCCGGCTTGCCACCCCCGAGCCGGAGGGCCGGGTGCGTCTCGGGCTGGCCCTGGACAAGGCTTTCAACTTTTATTACCAGGACGGGCTGGATCTCTTAAACGACTTGGGGGCCGACCTGATTCCCTTCAGCCCCCTGGCCGATCAGGCCCTGCCCCCGGATCTCGACGGCCTTTACCTGGGCGGTGGTTTCCCTGAAATTTTTGCCGCCGAACTGGCCGCCAACGAGAGTTTGCGGCGGGAAATACGGGAATTATTGGAAGGGGGGCTGCCGGCTTACGCCGAATGCGGCGGGCTGATGTATCTGGGGCAAAGATTGGTCGATCTTGAAGGCCGGGGCCACCGGATGGTAGGTTTCTTCCCGCAGGAAACAATCATGACCAAAAAGCTTCAGAATTTCGGCTATGTTGAGTTGACTTTTGAAAAGGACAATATCCTGGGTCCGGCCGGCAGCCTCGTCAGGGCTCATGAATTTCACCATTCCAGATTGGCGGGCCCGGAGCCGGACTATGCCTTCACCGCCCGCAAAAGCGAGAGCCGCAGCTGGCCCGGCGGTCTGATCCTCCGCAAGGTTTTAGCTTCCTACCCCCATTTGCATTTTCTGGCCAACCCGAAAACGGCCGAGCACTTTGTGGCCGAGTGCC
>JAISFR010000122.1 GCA_031263565.1 Candidatus Adiutrix sp.
GTAAACGCCTTAGATGTTGGGGAATTATTTTCAGGATCGGTGAATGTCAATAACATAAACACATTTTTAATTTTTTGATGCTTATATTTGTCATGAATTGTTTCAGCCAGGGTGTTTAATTTGTTTTCATCAAGTAAGCCGCGAATAGCGCAGCCAATAAAAAGGTAGTTCTCTGACGTCTGCTTGACTGACAAAGGATCGCATAAGTCCGCTGCTTCGGTTTGCCTGTCAGGCACTTCCATAGCCGCAGTGGCCGGGATGGTACAAAGCAGTAAAACTGCTATCAGCGGCAACAGTGTGCCCCACAACTTGAAAGAAAGCCCGCCACGCTTTTGCGGAAATTGATCAGCCATAATCCAGTCCTTAATTACCATCCTTATTGTCCTGTCATAAAACATGAAAAAGAGTTGGCGGCCAGGGAACCTCTATCTATTCTTCGTCAACTGTTTGCGACATATTTAAGCCGTTATGAAATTCCTCAAATTTTTTCAGGTAACCCTTGTCGAACTCAATCAACACTCGCCGTATAAATGCAGGTTTGGTTTTAAGTAGTAGCTCAAGCTGTTTTTCAGCTTCGTCAGGAGTCCAATTGTTTGTCACTTTTTGCTTATCGATAATAAGCCTTGCCAAATCTTCAAAGGTGGAACTGTTCTCTAATTTTTGCTTGTAGGCAAACCTGCGGGCTTGGTATTCAGCGATCTTATCAGCATAATACTCAGGGGAGCCATCCGCCCGGAACCAGGCGCCGCTGTACACCATGACCAGCACGGCCAGCAGCGCCAAGCCCAAGCCCAAGGCCAGACCCCGCCCCATTCGTCTCAAGTTATAGCTCGCCGGCGGTTTGAACAAATTGATCCTCGTTGATTAGGGCTTGTCAAGACCTGACCGGCATTTTCAAACAAAACAAGACCTGCCGACTCAGATATGAACCCAATATAGCACAGTCCAACGGGCAATTATATATAAATGGGCCTTCAGCGCGGGAACGGCCGCCGCTTCCCGGTTCAGCCGCAAAAAAATTTAGCCGACCGTAAAAAAATAGTTGACAAGAGACGGCCCATCGGTTAATGTTACTAAGAATCAATTGCAACAACAGGAGGGGCCATGAAAATCCAGATCGTCCATACCGAGCCCGGCCAGCAGCCGGTGGCCGCCACCCTGGCCAAGGAAATATACCGCAGCCTGCCCAGAACCGAGGCCCGGATCGCCAGCGTCAGTCAGGCCCGGGCCGACGACGATTCTTTAATTCTGGCGGTTTTCAGCGTGCGCAACGGCGCTTTCGCCCCCATCGTGCCCTTCTACCGGGAACTGCGCGACCAAAAGGTGGCCTTTGTGGCCGTGCTGACCGGCCCGGTGGACCCGGCCCGGGTCCGCAAAACGGTCTGGGGCATCAAAAAACAGTTCTGCGGCAACCAGGTGCTGGCCGGCTATCTCTGCCCGGCCGATGACGATGTGGCCTGGGGCCTGTCGGCCGATGAACTGGGCAAGGTGCTGGCCTTCGCCCGCCGAACTTATGAAGAACACTGCCAGGTTCTTCCGGCGCCGATGGCCGTCAACTATTAATCGGCAACCTTTTCCCCGCTTCCGGCTCAGCGGCCGGGGCGGGAAACGAAAAAGGCGGCCTCCGCCGCCCGACTTTAATCGAACTCCCTTTTCGCCAGACCATCCCGGAGAGTTCAAAGAATCGCCGGTCAACCGGCAAAATGTCCTATCGTCTTATAACCGCCCATCCACCTGACTCCTCTTATCTGGCGACCATTTTGAAGCCGCCGTCTCCCGCGAGGCGGCGGCTTCTATTTTCGGGGCCCCGGAAAATTTCAGACTTCCCGCCCGCCGACCAGGGTCTTGACCGCCCGGCCGACAAAGTCCCGCCCCCAGAAAGGGGAATTGCGGCTCAGGGACCGGGAGTCTTCCGGCCGCAGGGTAAAGGCCAGATTGGGATCGACCAGAGTGAGGTCGGCCGGCTGACCCGGGGCCAGGGAACCGCCGGGAATGTTCAGCAGCCGGGCCGGATTGAGCGACATCAGTTCCACCAGGCGGGAGGGGCTGATGAGCCGCCGGCGAACCAGTTCCAGGGCCAGGGGCAGGGCTGATTCCAGGCCGATGACGCCGAAGGCGGCGTCAATGAACTCCACGTCTTTCTCCAGGCTGGAATGGGGCGCGTGGTCCGTGGCCAGGGCGTCGACCGTGCCGTCGGCCAGGGCGGCCAACAGGGAGTCCCGGTCGGCCTCGCCGCGCAGGGGCGGATTCATCTTGGCGTTCGGGTCGTAGTCGCCCACATCTTCATGGGTCAGGAAAAGATAATGGGGGGCCGTTTCGCAGCTCACCGGGAGTCCCTTGGCCTTGGCCGAGCCGATGGCCTCGATGGCCCCCCTGGTGGAAATGTGGCAGAAATGGAGCGGCCGGCCGGAAAGTTCGACCATGTTGATATCCCGGGTCACGGCGTTGATTTCGGCCTGGGCCGGAATGCCCGGAAGGCCCAGGCGGGTCGAGACCCGGCCTTCGTGGATGGCCCCGCCCTCAGCCAGGTCATGGTCCTCGGCGTGGCAGAGGGGCAGGAGACCGCAGACCGCCGCATAGTCCAGAACCCGGCGCAGCACCTTGGGGTTTCTGACCCAGGAGCCGTCGTCGGTCACGGCCACGGCCCCCGCGTTTTTCAAATCCTGATACTCGGTCAGGTCTTCGCCCCGGCGGCCCCTGGTCATGGCCGCCGCCGGCCAGACCCGGGCCGAAGCGGCCGCCCGGCCCCGCTCCAGAAGGGCGGCCACCTCCTGGGCGTTATCCAGGGGCGGGCTGGTGTTGGGCATGGCCAGCACCGCGGTGAAGCCCCCGGCCGCGGCGGCGGCCAGGCCGCTGGCCACGGTTTCCTTGTATTCATGGCCGGGCTCCCTGAGGTGCACGTGCATGTCGATCAAGCCGGGCAGCACCCAAAGGCCCTGAGCGTCGATATTTTTCTCGGCCGACCCGGAAGAAAAGGCCCCGGGCCGGTCCACGGCTTTGACCCGGCCGCCGGCCAGCCAAAGATCGCGTTCCGCGTCGATATTCTGGGACGGATCGATGAGCCGGCCGTTTTTAATGAGAAGGGAAGTCATAAAGAAGGCCTCTTGTCTATATTGCGGGGAATGGAAATCTCAGGCCGCTTCGGCCTGGCCGGGGCGTTCGATCAGCAGGTAGAGCAGAGCCATGCGCACGGCCACGCCATTGGTGACCTGGGGCAGGATTACCGAGCGGCGGTCCTCATAGAGTTCGGGCGACAGTTCCACGCCCTGGTTGACCGGGCCGGGGTGGAGGATGACGGCGTCCTCTTTGGCCAGCTTCAGCCGTTCCCTGGACAAGCCGTAAACCAGGGCGTATTCCCGGTTGCCGGGGAAGAGAGCTCCGGTCTGGCGCTCCAGCTGGATGCGCAGCATCATGACCCCGTCGGCCCCTTCAATGGCCGGCTCGGGGCGGTTGTAGACCTCCACCCCGTAAGTTTCGGCCAATTCCACGGCCATCATGGAAGGCGGCCCGGCCACGGCCACCCGGGCCCCCATTTTGCTCAGGCCGATCATGTTGGAACGGGCCACCCGGCTGTGGGCGATGTCGCCGATGATGGCGATGCGCAGACCGTCCAGACGGCCTTTGACCTCGCGCAGGGTCAGCATGTCCAGGAGGGCCTGGGTCGGGTGGGCATGGGCCCCGTCGCCGGCGTTCAAGACCGGGAAGGAGAGACGGCGGCCCAAAAAGCCGGGCGTCCCCGAGGCCCCGTGCCGGATGACCAGGGCGTCGGGATGCATGGCCTCGATGTTCCTGGCCGTGTCCAGAAGGCTTTCGCCCTTGGACAGCGAAGAGCCGGAGGCCGACAGGGCCACGGTGTCGGCCGACAGGCGCTTGGCGGCCACCTCAAAACTGAGGCGGGTGCGGGTGGAGTTTTCATGAAAGAAGATGACCACCAGCTTGCCGCGCAGGGTGGGCACCTTTTTAATTTCGCGTTCGGAGACTTCCTTGAAATTTTCCGCGGTGTCCAGAATATGGGTCAGCTGTTCGGGGCTGAACTGGTCCAGGTCGATAAGATCTTTGGGAAAGGTGCGGACAATGTCGCTCATTAATCTGCCTGCCTGTCAACGGTAATGCGGTCATAAAAAAGCCACCCCGGCCGGGTGGCTTGATCACTCTATTTTCTGGCCGATGCGGGAGCCTCTGAAGCGCTCCGTAAAGCTCTTGCCAGGGTCGTCGGAATCCCAGGACCAATACAGGCGCCAGGCCTTGCCCCTCAAAAGCGAGGAGTCCACCTGGCCCCAGTAGCGCGAATCGCTGGAATGATCGCGATTGTCGCCCATCATGAAATACTGCCCGGGGCGCACCTTGGTGGGCGGAAAGGTCCGGCCGGCCGGGTTGGCCCGGGGGTCGTAACGGGCGTGGGGGTCTTCGGTCCGGACCCCGTTGATGAAGAGTTCGCCGTTGACCAGGGCCACGGTCTCGCCCGGCAGGCCCACCACTCTTTTGACGAAATCCTTGTCCGGATCTTCGGGATAGATGAAAACCACCACATCCCAGCGCTCAGGCCGGCCGATTTCGATCCAGACCTTGTTGTTCCAGGGATTGCGAATGCCGTAGGCGAACTTGGTCACCAGAACCCGGTCGCCCTCCAGAAAGGTGGGAATCATGGAGCCGGAAGGAATCTGAAAGGCCTGCAGCCCGAAAGAGCGGACGACCAGGGCCAGGGCCACGGCCAAAATAATGGCCTGGGCGTATTCCTGGAATATCTGCCAGGCCGAGGCCTTTTTACCGTTGTGGTCTTTCTTTTCCGTCATGCTCTTTCCGATAGCTTATTTCAGAGCCTTACTCAAAAAAATCGCCGTCTTTGAACTCGCCCTTCCGAAGCGGCCCGCCCGGAGAAGTCAGGACCCCGTAGCCGTGATAAAGACTGTCGCGGAATTCGCCGTCATAGCGGGCGCCGTCGGCGAAACGATAGCTGCCGTAGCCGTGATAATCACTGTGCTGAAATTCGCCGGAATAGACGTCGCCCCGAAAACTGAAAACCCCGTAACCGCTGTAATCCCCCTTGAGGAACTGCCCTTCATAGCGCTGACCGTCCGGCGCCCTGAAGACCCCCAGCCCGCCGTACTGCCCGTCCTGAAACTGGCCGGCATACTGATCGCCGTTGGGGCTGTTCAAAACCCCCAGGCCGTGATAAAGGCCGTTGCGGAATTCGCCGGCGTAGCGCTCGCCGTTGACGGCCGTCAGAACCCCCAAACCATGCGGCCGGCCGTCTTTAAACTCGCCCTGGTAGGCATAGGGACCCTGGGCCGAAGATTCCTGGGCCCCGGCCGGGAGGGTCGGGCCGATCGTCAGCAGCGCCGCGATAAGGATTGCGGATATGGAAGTCAGCGGAGAGCCCACCGGGCAACCTCGATAGTTATGCTGCAATATCATCAACTTAAGGTCAGGATGGATCGTCTCTGAGCCTTTTCGGCCCTGGTCGCGGATTATACAACATTACGGCCGGCCTGTCCATGAAGAAGAGTTTACTAGTTTACTAAGCCTTAAGGCCTGAAGAAGGAGCCCCCGCTTTGACGGCCGGGGCTCCCTCCCCGGTTAAATGAGGCCGGTCAGCCGACGCTGACCGCCCGCTGTTTTTTGTTGAATTCGCCTAAATACTTCGGCAGACCCGTCCCGGCCGGGATCAGGCGGCCCATGATGACGTTCTCCTTGAGGCCGGCCAACTGGTCGGTCTTGCCGGCCACCGCGGCTTCGGTCAGCACCTTGGTGGTTTCCTGGAAACTGGCCGCCGAAATGAAGCTCTCGGTTGACAGGGAAGCCTTGGTGATGCCCTGGAGCACCGGCTCGGCCGTGGCCGGGGTTTTGCCCTCGGCCATCAACTGTTCGTTCAGTGCCTCGAACTTCAGGCGGTCGGCCGACTCGCCGCTGAGCATTTCGCTGTCGCCCGGCGACTTGACCCGCACCTTCCTGAGCATCTGCCGGACGATGACCTCGATATGCTTGTCGTTGATCTTGACGCCCTGGAGGCGGTAGACCTGCTGCACCTCGTCGACCAGATACTTGGCCAGATCCTTGACGCCCCGGATGGAGAGGATGTCGTGGGGATTGGCCGCCCCGTCCATCAAAGGCTCGCCGGCCCGCACGAAGTCGCCTTCGTGAACGGTGACGTGCTTGCCTTTGGGGATGAGGTATTCCTTGGCCTCGCCGATTTCCGGGGTGATGATGACCTTGCGCTTGCCCTTGGCCTGCTTGCCGAAGGCCACGATGCCGTCGATCTCGCTGATGACCGCCACCTCCTTGGGTTTGCGCACCTCAAAAAGCTCGGCCACGCGCGGCAGACCGCCGGTGATGTCCTTGGTCTTGGTGGTTTCCCGGGGGATCTTGGCCAGGGCCTCGCCGGCGTGGACCCTCGCGCGCTCCTCGACCATCAGGATGGCGTTGACCGGCAGCTGATAGACCGCCGGGCCGCCCTTGGAGGTCACCTGGGGCCGGCCGGCCGCGTCCAGCACCCTGATGCGCGGACGGATATCGGCCTGCTTGGATTCGATGATGACCTTGGAAGACTTGCCGGTGACCTGGTCGACCCTTTCGATCATGGTCTTGCCCTCTTCCATGTCCTCAAAGGCCACAAAGCCCGAGACCTCGGTCAGGATGGGCACGGTGAAGGGATCCCAGTCGACGAATTCGCCGGGCTTGTCGATGTCCAGTCGATAATCGGCCCCCAGGCGGCCCCGGTCGCTCTCGTTTTTCAGGTCGTATTCGTCCAGAGCCTGGGAGGCCCGGGTCATGACCTCGCTGACGCCGGGCCAGACGGCGGCCAGCTTCCCGATTTCCGGGTCGGCGCCCTCGTCGTCCTGCATCAGGCCGTCGGCGTTCATCATGCCCCGGGTCACGGCCCAGCTCTGCACCCGCTCGTAGAGCGGCCGCAATTCTTCACGGGCCCTGGTCAGGGCTTTTTTGTCGCCCATCAGGTCGGCCAGGCGGGCGGCCCCGCTTTTGAGTTCCCTGGCGTACTGCGGGAGATCCGAGGCCGCGATCTCGCCGGCCGGAACGGCCTCAATAGCCGGGCGGGCGGCCCCGTTAAGGGCTTTGAGGCGCAGGTGGGCCCCGTAGATCAGCTCGTGCTTTTCCCGGGGCAGGTTGTTTTCGTCGCGGATGATCAGTTCGCCTTTGCGGCTCATGACCACCAGGTCGCCGCCGGCCGAACGCACCAGGCGCACGTCCGGGGTGAATTCCACGGTGCCCTTCAGTTCCGAGGAAATGACGTGGCGCTCGGCCCGCCGGGAGGCGGTGCCGCCGATGTGGAAAGTACGCATGGTCAACTGGGTGCCGGGCTCGCCGATGGACTGGGCGGCGATGATGCCGATGGACTCGCCGATCTCCACCAGTTTCCCGTGGGCCAGGTCGCGGCCGTAGCACTTGGCGCAGACCCCGCGCCTGGCCCGGCAGGTCAGCACCGAACGGATCATCAGGCGGTCGATGCCGGCCTTTTCAATGGCCACGGCCTCATCTTCGGCGATTTCCTGGCCGTCGGCCGCCAGAATGCTGCCGTCGGCCGGGCTCAGCACGTCGCCCAGGGCCGTGCGGCCCAGGATACGTTCGGAGAGGGGCTGGATAATTTCCCCGGCCTCGCGCAGGGCTTCCACCTCGATGCCGTCGCGGGCGCCGCAGTCCTTTTCCAGAATAATGCTGTCCTGGGCCACGTCCACCAGGCGGCGGGTCAGGTAGCCGGAGTTGGCCGTCTTCAAGGCCGTGTCGGCCAGGCCCTTGCGCGCGCCGTGGGTGGAGACGAAGTACTGAAGAACGGTCAGGCCCTCGCGGAAGTTGGCGGTGATGGGCTGTTCGATGATTTCGCCGGTGGGCTTGGCCATCAGGCCGCGCATGCCGGCCAGCTGCCGCATCTGGTCCTTGGAGCCCCGGGCCCCGCTGTCGGCCATCATATAGATGGGGTTGAAGCCGGCCGGCCCCTGGATTTCGGCGGGCTTGCCGTCGAGCTTGGTGATCTGGATCTCGCGCATCATTTCCGCGGCCACCTCGTCGGAGGCCCGGGTCCAGATGTCGACCACCTTGTTGTATTTTTCGCCCTCGGTGATCAGGCCGTCCTTGTACTGGCGCTCCACCTCGTTGATCTCGCCCTGGGCCACCTCGATGATCTCGTTTTTGGCGTCGGGGATGATCATGTTGGAGATGCACAGGGAGATGCCGGCGCGGGTGGCGAACTGATAGCCGAAGTCTTTCAGGCGGTCGGCCAGGAGCACGGTGTCCTTGATGCCGCAGACCCGGAAGCAGCGGGAGATGAGGTTGCGCAGTTCGCCCTTCTTCATCACCCGGTTGATGATTTCAAAGCCCAGTTTGGCCGGGATGGTTTCGGCCAGCAGCACCCGGCCGCAGGTGGTCTCCACCCGCTTGACGTCGCCGGCCTCGTTGACTTTCAGGCGCACCTGGATTTTGGCCTGGAGATCGAGCTGCCCGGCGTCATAAGCCCGGCGCACTTCCTCGGGCCCGGAGAAGAGGCGGCCTTCGCCGACGGCCCCCGGCTTTTCCTTGGTCATGTAATAGAGCCCCAGAACAATGTCCTGGCTGGGCACGATGACCGGCTCGCCGTTGGCCGGGGAGAGGATATTGTTGGTGCTCATCATCAGCACCCGGGCCTCGATCTGGCTTTCAATCGACAGCGGCACGTGCACGGCCATCTGGTCGCCGTCAAAGTCGGCGTTGAAGGCCGAACAGACCAGCGGGTGAAGCTGAATGGCCTTGCCTTCGATCAAAATGGGCTCAAAGGCCTGGATGCCCAGGCGGTGGAGGGTCGGGGCCCGGTTCAGGAGAATCGGGTATTCCCGCACCACTTCCGAAAGAGTGTCCCAGACCTCGGCGGTTTCCTTTTCCACCATCTTTTTGGCGGCTTTGATGGTGGTGATGTAGCCCTTCTTTTCCAACTGGTGGTAGATGAAGGGTTTGAAGAGTTCCAGGGCCATCTTTTTAGGGAGGCCGCACTGGTGCAGACGCAGGTCGGGCCCGATGACGATGACCGAGCGGCCGGAATAGTCGACGCGCTTGCCCAGAAGGTTCTGACGGAAGCGGCCCTGTTTGCCCTTGAGCATGTCCGACAGAGACTTCAGCGGCCGCTTGTTGGGCCCGGTGATGGTCTTGCCGCGCCGGCCGTTGTCGAACAAGACGTCCACGGCTTCCTGGAGCATGCGCTTTTCATTGCGGATGATGATCTCCGGCGCCCCCAGTTCCATCAGCCTCTTCAAACGGTTGTTGCGGTTGATGACCCGGCGGTAGAGATCGTTCAGGTCGGAGGTCGCGAAACGACCGCCTTCCAGGGGCACCAGGGGCCTGAGGTCCGGCGGCAGGACCGGGATGACCTCCATGATCATCCAGGAAGGGTCGTTGCCGCTGTCGCGGAAGGCCTCGACAATGCGCAGACGCTTGACGATCTTCTTGCGCTTGGCTTCCGAGGAGGTCTCGGCCAGGTCCTTGCGCAGTTCCGCCGAGAGCCGGGCGCAGTCCACAGCCTTGATCATCTTCTGCACGGCCTCGGCCCCGATGCCGGCCTCGAAGGCCTCCTCGCCGTATTCCTCAACGGCCTGGCGATGGCGCTCGTCGGTCAGCACCTGGCCCCTGGACAAAGGCGTCTCTTTGGGGTCGATGACCACGTGGGCCTCGAAATAAAGCACCTTTTCCAGGTCTTTCAGGGCCATGTCCAAAAGATTGCCGACCTTGGAAGGCAGACTCTTGAGGAACCAGATGTGGGCCACGGGCGAGGCCAGCTCGATATGACCCATCCTTTCCCGGCGGACCTTGGACTGGATGACCTCGACCCCGCACTTCTCGCAGATGACCCCGCGGTGCTTCATGCGCTTGTACTTGCCGCAGTTGCACTCGTAATCCTTGGTGGGTCCGAAGATCTTGGCGCAGAAAAGGCCGTCGCGCTCGGGCTTGAAAGTGCGGTAGTTGATGGTCTCGGGTTTCTTGACCTCGCCTTTGGACCAACTGCGGATCTTGTCCGGGCTGGCCAGGGCGATGCGCACGCTGTTGAAGCTCAGGGGATCTTTCGGTTTTTGAAAATAGCTCAGAATATCTTCCACGAGGGGAACCTCCTTGTACACCGTCAAGGTTTAAATCGTGATTTGAAAGGCTGATTGCGAGACAATCAAGCAGTGCCCGGACCCCCTGGGATTTGAAAGGCGGCCCGGCCCCATTTCAAAGCCCGGCTGTCTACTGGTTTTCCATCACCGACTCGGTCGGGGGGGCGGACATGATCTCGGCCAGGGGCTCGGGCAGGGCCGCGATATTGGCCTGTTCGACGGTCATCGCCTCGGGCTCGTCGCCTTCCATGTCCACATCCAGGCCCAGGGACTGCAGTTCCTTGACCAGCACGTTGAAGCTCTCCGGCAGCCCGGCCTCCAGGACGTTGTCGCCCTTGACGATCTTTTCGTACATGCGGGTGCGGCCGGCCACGTCGTCGCTCTTGACGGTCAGGAACTCCTGGAGGCTGTAGGACGCGCCGTAGGCCTCCATGGCCCAGACTTCCATTTCGCCCAAACGCTGGCCGCCGAACTGGGCCTTGCCGCCCAGCGGCTGCTGGGTGACCAGGGAGTAGGGGCCGATGGACCGGGCGTGGATCTTGTCGTCCACCAGATGGTGGAGTTTGAGCATGTACATGATGCCCACGGTGACTTCGTTTTCAAAGCGCTCGCCGGTGCGGCCGTCGCGGAGAACGGTCTGGCCGATGTCCGGCAGACCCGCTTCCGTCAGGATGGCCTTGATTTCATGCTCCTCGGCCCCGTCAAAGACCGGGGTGGCCATGTGGAGGCCCTTGGCGCTGCGTTCGGCCAGTTCCAGGAGGTCCCCGTCGTCAAGGCCGGCGCAGCACCTCTGGAAATCGCGCTCGCCCAGAACTGATTTGAACTTCTGGCGCAGAGCCGCGTGATTGGCCTTATCCACCAGTTCGCCGACCTGCCGGCCCAGTTCCCGGCCGGCCCAGCCCAGGTGGGTCTCCATGATCTGACCCACGTTCATGCGGCTGGGAACGCCTAAGGGGTTCAAAACCAGGTCCACCGGAGTGCCGTCTTCGAAGAAGGGCATATCCTCTTCCGGCAGGATCCGGGAGACGACGCCCTTGTTGCCGTGACGGCCGGCCATCTTGTCGCCCACGGAAAGCTTCCGCTTCATGGCCACATAGACCTTGACCATCTTGATGACGCCCGGGGGCATCTCGTCGCCCTTCTTGAGCTTGGTCACGCGCTTTTCAAAGACCAGGCGGATCAGTTCCACCTGTTCCTCGTAATGGAGCACGACCTTGTTGATCTCCTCGACAATGGCCCCGGCCTTGTCTTCGGCCAGTTGCACTCCGCTCCAGGCCGAAGGGGCGATCCGGTCGACGTCCCCGGCGCCGACGGCGTCTTTCTTCTTCAGGACCGGGCTGTTCTTGCGGCCGTCGGAGACCTGGGAGGCCAGGGTCTTGCCGATCAGGTATTCGCCCAGACGTTTCTGGGTATTTTTGGTGATGATGTGAATCTCGTCCTCCTGGTCCTTCATCAGGCGGGCGATCTCGTCGTTTTCGATCTGCTGGCTGCGCTCGTCCTTGTCCACGCCCTTGCGATAGAAGACCCGGGCGTCGATGACCGTGCCCTCGACCCCCGGCGGCACCCGAAGAGAGGTGTCTTTGACGTCGGAGGCCTTCTCGCCGAAGATGGCCCGCAGGAGTTTTTCTTCGGGCGAAAGCTGGGTTTCGCCTTTGGGGGTTATCTTGCCGACCAGGATGTTGCCGGGCTTGACTTCGGCCCCGATGCGGATGATGCCGGCCCCGTCGAGGTTGGCCAGGGAGTCTTCGCCCAGGTTGGGGATGTCGCGGGTGATTTCCTCGGGCCCCAGCTTGGTGTCGCGGGCCACGGTCTCGAATTCCTCGATATGCACCGAGGTGAAGACGTCTTCCTTGACCAGGCGTTCGGAAACCAGGATGGAGTCTTCGAAGTTGTAGCCGCCCCAGGTCATGAAGGCCACCATGACGTTGCGGCCCAGGGCCAGTTCGCCCATTTCAGTGGCCGGCCCGTCGGCGATGATCTGGCCTTTCTTGACCAGGTCGCCGGGTTTGGCGATGGGCCGCTGGTTGAAGCAGGTGCTCTGGTTGGTCCGCTGGAACTTGGTCAGTTTATAGATGTTGACCCACTGGCCGCTTTCGTCGGCCTCGGCGTCGGTGTAGCGCACCACGATGCGGGAGGCGTCGGCGTCCTCGACCACGCCGTCATATTTGGCCACCACGGTGACCCCGGAATCCCGGGCCACCACCGACTCGATGCCGGTGCCCACCAGGGGGGCGTCGGTGCGCAGAAGGGGCACGGCCTGGCGCTGCATATTGGAGCCCATCAGGGCGCGGTTGGCGTCGTCGTGCTCCAGGAAAGGCACCAGGGAGGCGGCCACCGAAACCAGCTGGTTGGGGGAGACGTCCATCAGCTTGACTTCCTCCAGCGGCACCAGCATGAATTCACCGTTGACGTGGCAGGGGATCTGCTCACCCTGGAGGCGGCCCCGGGCGTCGAGCGCCACGTTGGCCTGGGCCACGGGCAGATCTTTTTCCTCCAGCGCGGTCAGATAGCGCACCTCGTCGGTGGCCAGGCCGTCGACCACCTTGCGGTAAGGGGTCTCGATGAAGCCGTAGTCATTGACCCGGGCGTAGGTGGACAGCGAGACGATCAGGCCGATGTTGGGACCTTCCGGGGTCTCGATGGGACAGATGCGGCCGTAGTGGGTGGGGTGGACGTCCCGCACCTCGAAACCGGCCCGGTCGCGGGTCAGGCCGCCGGGGCCCAGGGCCGACAGGCGGCGCTTGTGGGTGATCTCCGAGAGGGGATTGTTCTGGTCCATGAACTGGCTGAGCTGGGAAGTGCCGAAAAATTCCTTGACCACGGCCGAGACCGGCTTGGAATTGATCAGGTCGTGGGGCATGAGAGTGTCCACTTCCTGAAGGCTCATACGTTCCTTGATGGCCCGCTCCATGCGCACCAGGCCGACCCGGTACTGGTTTTCCAGAAGCTCGCCCACGGCCCGCACCCGGCGGTTGCCGAGATGGTCGATGTCGTCCACTTCGCTGGTGGGGTCGTCTTTCAGGCGCACCAGTTCCTTGACCGCCGCCAGGATGTCCAGCGGCCGCAGCACCTGGACCGAAAGATCGGCCGGCTCGCCCAGAAGATTGCCGCTGTCCTCAAAGAGCCTGAGATTCAGCTTCAGGCGGCCCACCGGGGAGAGATCGTAGTGCTCGGGGTTGAAGAAGAGGTTGTCGAAAAAGGTCTGGGCCACCTCCGGCGTGGGCGGGGTGGAAGGCCGGATCTTGCGGTAGATCTCCAAAATGGCTTCCTGGGTGGTCTCCACCTTGTCCAGGGTCAGGGTGTCCCGGAAGGAAGAACTGATATTGGAATTGTCGATGAACAAAAGCGGCAGTTCGCTGATGCCGGCGGCCGTCAGGCTCTCCCAGGCCTCTTCGGTGAAGGGCTCGTTGAGGCCGATGATGATCTCCCCGGTCTCGGGGTTGATGACGTCCCGGGCCGCGTAATGGCCGAAGAAGTTGTCCAGGTTGGCCTCGGTCTCCCGGATGCCCAGCTCCTCCAGGCGGCGGGCGGCCAGCTTGGTGATTTTCTTGCCCTTGCGGACCAGGGGTTTTCTGGTTTCCGGGTCGGTGATCTCGGCCTCCACCTTCTGGCCGATCAAAAGGGTCGGGGCCACGTCGCGGTAGACCCGGCCGTCGCGGAAGCGCAGGATGTCCTTATCGTAGAAATAGTCCAGAAGATCCTGGGCCGTGTAGCCCAGGGCCTTCAGCAAGAGGGTCACCGGGAACTTGCGCCGGCGGTCGATGCGGACGTAGATGACGTCCTTGGGGTCCATTTCCAGATCCAGCCAGGAACCCCGCATGGGAATGATGCGGGCCGAATAGAGAATCTTGCCCGAGGAATGGGTCTTGCCCTTGTCGTGATCGAAGAAGATGCCCGGGGAACGGTGCAACTGGGAGACGATGACCCGCTCGGTGCCGTTGATGATGAAAGTGCCCTGGGCGGTCATCAGCGGCAGAGTGCCGAAATAGATTTCCTGCTCCTTGACCCCGCCGCGAATGGTCTTGACCCCGGTCTCCTTGTCCTGGTCGTAGACTTCCAGGGCCACCCGGATTTTCAGCGGCGCCTCATAGGTCATGCCCTTGGCCAGGCATTCGTCCACCTCATACTTGACTTCGTCGAAGCTGTAGGAGATGAACTCCAGGTTGGCCAGCCCGGAAAAGTCGCGGATGGGAAAGACGCTCCTGAAGACGGCCTGGAGCCCCTGGATAGCGCGCTCTTCAGGGGCCACGTCTTTCTGCAGAAAGCGCTCGTAGGAGCGGCGCTGCATTTCGATCAGGTTGGGCATATCCGTGATCTGTTCGGTCTTGCCGAAAGTCTTGCGGATACGCAGATTGCTGAAACGGCTGGGCATATGCTTTCCCCCTCATTCAATTGACGCCATTAGCAACGAAACAGGCCCGGCATGAAAGAATCACGCCAGGCTGGCAGATATTTTTCTCCCGATCAGGGTATATACTTCAATAGGGTTCTTTAACTTTGGCAAAACCCCGGTTAGAAAGACCACCCATCGGGCCGGGGCAAATTAACGGGGCCGGCGGGCTGAAGCCCTTCTCAATCAAGCCTCTCCACAGGACAGGATCTGAAGGGCAACGCCAGGCGGCCGGGGGCCGAACTTGAAATGCGGATGAATCCAGGGGGCCCGGCGGCGATTCGCCCGGCCCCCGCCTTGAAAAAACTACTTGAGCTCGACTTTGGCGCCGACGCCCTCGAGCTGCTTTTTGTACTTTTCGGCCTCTTCCTTGGAGATGCCTTCCTTGACGTTCTGGGGGGCGCCTTCCACCAGGTCCTTGGCCTCTTTCAGGCCCAGACCGGAAACAATGGCCCGGACTTCCTTGATGACGTCGATCTTCTTGGCGCCGGCATCCAGCAGCACCACGGTGAACTCGGTCTGCTCCTCGGCGGCCGGAGCGGCTTCCCCGCCGCCGACGGGCATGGCCATGGCGGCCATCGGGGCGGCGGCCGAGACGCCGAAGGTCTCTTCCAGTTCCTTGATGAGCTCGCTGAGCTCGATAACGGTCATGTTCTTCAGAAATTCAATAACATCAGCTTTGGAAACGCTCATTTTTCAATATCCTTTCGGGTCAGGCCCGGCTAAATTTCCATCGGCCGGACTGGCGGCCGAATTGAAACCCTGGTTTCGGGAAAGCGCGGCGCGATGACGGTCCAAATCGTCAAAGGGCTTCAGGCGGCTTCCTTCTGGTCGCGGATGGCGGCCAGGGCGTAAAGCAGTTTTTGCGGCACGGCGGCCAGAACGCGGACGAAACCGGCCGGCACGGCGTTCATGGCGCCCAACAGGGCGCCCAGCATGACTTCGCGGCTCGGCAGATTGGCCAGAGCCTTGACCTGGGCCGGGTTCAGAATCTTGTCGCCCAGAACGGCGGCCTTGATGACGAACTTGTCATTGGTCTTGGCGAAATCGCTCAAGGCCTTGGCCAGAGCGGCCGGGTCGCCCTTGGCAAAGCCCAGGGCGTTGTTGCCGACCATCTGGCCGCTCAACTGGTCCATGGGCGTATCCTTGGCGGCCAGCTTGACCAGGGTGTTTTTAGCCACCTTAAAGTCGCTGCCCGCGGCCCTGATCCTGACCCGCAAATCGCTCAGCTGAGCCATGCCGATGCCCTTGAAATCGGTTACGAAAACCGCCTGGGCTTCACGCAGGCTCCTGTTGAGTTCAGCGACGACTTGCTCTTTTTTGCTGCGGTCCATAATTGCCTCTTCCTCCTTTCTTAAGGCTGGCCGGTCCTGATGACCGGCGGAGAGGGCCCTAAGAAACGGCGAACGCAGAAACTGCTTCCCCGACCTCGACCGGCGGCTTTGGCCTTTAGCGCCCAGGGGCTGGGCAACCGGCTGTCTTCGGCCCTTCAACGCCGAGGGACATAGACCCTGCGGGCGTGATTTATTTCAACGCCCCGGACCAACAGCCGCGGGCGCCGACCATCTTCGCGGCTCAGGCGTTCAGTTCCCGGAGATCCTTGACCAGGGCCGGGTCGATCCTGACGCCGGGGCCCATGGTCGAGGACAGGCAGATGGTCTTGATATAAGCGCCCTTGGCCGTGGCCGGCTTCAGGCGCTGAATGACGTCGAAGAAAGCGGCCACGTTCTCCATGAGCTTATCGAGGCCAAAGGAGACCTTGCCCATGGGCGCATGCACGATGCCGCTCTTCTCCACCCGGAAGTCGATCTTGCCGGCCTTCAATTCCCTGACGGCCTGGGCCACGTCAAAAGTCACGGTGCCCAGCTTGGCGTTGGGCATCAGGCCCCGGGGGCCGAGAATCTTGCCGAGCCGGCCGACGACGCCCATCATGTCCGGGGTGGCCACGGCCTTGTCGAAACCCAGAAAGCCGCCCTGCACTTTTTCCACCAGGTCATCGCCGCCGGCCACATCGGCCCCGGCCTCCAGGGCCTCTTTTTCCTTTTCGCCCTTGGCGAACACCGCCACCCGCACCACATTGCCGGTGCCGTGAGGCAGGGAGCAGGTGCCGCGGACCATCTGGTCGGCGTGGCGGGGATCGACGCCCAGCTTCACGGCGATATCCACCGACTCGTCAAACTTGGCGTGAGCCAGATCGACCACCAGCCGGGCGGCCTCCTGGAAAGTATAACGGTTGAGGCGGTCGACTTTGGATTGGGCCTCGATCTGCTTTTTCCCATATTTAGGCATTTGATTTCTCCCACGGGTTTGGATGAAGAAGGCTCCCCGATAGCGCCCCGGGGCGGCCCCGGCCGCCGCCGCCCAACCGGAGACTGGTAAAAAAGACCGGCCGGGCCAAAAATTCCGCGATCAGAGCGTTGACGGCAATGAATTTATCCGGCCACTTCCAGGCCCATGCTGCGGGCCGTGCCGGCAATGATCTTCTTGGCCGCCTCCAGGTCGTTGGCGTTCAGGTCTTCCATCTTCAGCCTGGCGATTTCTTCCAGCTGGGCCTCGGTCACCTGGCCCACCCTGGCCCGGCCGGGGGCGGCCGAGCCGCTGTTCAGGTTCAGGGCCTGCTTCAAAAGGATCGAGGCCGGCGGGGTCTTGGTGATGAAAGTGAAAGAGCGGTCGGAATATATGGTGATGACCACCGGGGTGATGGTGCCGGTCTGCTTCTGGGTGCGGGCGTTGAAAGCCTTGCAGAATTCGACGATGTTGACCCCGTGCTGACCCAGGGCCGGGCCCACCGGGGGCGAGGGAGTGGCCTGCCCTCCGGGAATCTGCAGTTTGACCTGGCCGACGACTTTTTTGGCCATTTTCTACTCCTCAAATCTCCGGGACCCTGACAGGGTCCCTGCTTTCGTGGGGCTGAAAAGCGCCACTCCCGCCAGGGCCGCGGCGGTGACCGGTCCGGCGCCGATGATCCGGCCGGATAAATTGTTCATTGAATCACAAATAGCCGAACAAGTCAACAGCAATTCTCAAGCGCCGGCGGGGAAGCCTTTTTTCCAGAAAAGGGCTTCCCCGCCGGCGCCTGCCCCGATCTTCAAATTCAACCCACTTTATTGACCTGGACGAATTCCAGCTCCACGGGAGTGGCCCGGCCGAAGATGCTGATGAGAACCCGGAGCTTGCCTTTGTCTTCGTTGACTTCTTCAACCGTGCCGGTGAAGTTGGTGAAGGGGCCTTCAATGACCTTGACCTCGTCGCCCTCGTCGAAGTGGAATTTGGGTTTGGGCTTCTTGACGCCCTCTTCCATCTGCGTCAAAACCCGGGCGGCCTCTTCGTCGGCAATGGGGGTGGGCACGTCTTTGTCGCCCAGAAAGCCGGTGACCTTGGGGGTGTCTTTGACCAGGTGCCAGGTTACGTCGTTGAGTTCCATGTGCACCAGAAGATAGCCGGGGAAAAACTTGCGCGAGGAGGTGCGGCGGCTGCCGCTTTTGGACATCTCCACCACATTTTCCATCGGCAGCACCACCTGGGTGATGAGTTCGGAAAGATTCTGCTTTTTGATGGCCTCGTCCAGCGTCTGCTTGACGCGGTTTTCATAGCCGGAAAAGGTGTGAATCACATACCAACGCTGTGCCACTTAGCCAGTCCCCCTGAAATGTTACGAAGCACTGGTTCTTCATAACACTTAAAGTTCTTCTTAAGGTGCTAGAGTATGAGGCCGACGAGCCGGCTCAGAAGGCCGTCCACCAGCCCCAGGTAGATCCCGGCGATGATCACCAGAATCAGGAGGCGCCAGGTGGAGTCAATGGTCTCTTTGCGGGTGGGCCAGACCACCTTGCCCAGTTCCTGCTTGGCTTCGACAAAGAAGTTATAGACCCGGACAAAAATATTAGGAGAAGAAGCGCCGGCGTTCCCGCCGCCGTCGGCCTTTTTCTGGTGGCGGCCTTCCTGCCGGTTCTTCTTGCGCTGCCCGCTGCGGGTCAGAGTCGTTTTGACCTCAGAAGTCGGGATCACGATGCTTTCGGGTTTGTCGCTCATGTTCTTGTCCGCGAATATTCCCTTCCCTGGCCAAAGCCGTCGGGCCAGGCCGCGAATCTGTACAGCGGGATAAGCCGGAGTGGAGAGCACCCCGGCTTATCTCTGGGATTTGTCGGCCGTAGGCCGTAGGCCGAAAAAATATTTGGAGCTCGGCGCTGTCTGGCAGGCCAGGAGGGACTCGAACCCCCAGCCCCCGGTTTTGGAGACCGGTGCTCTACCAATTGAGCTACTGGCCTGTCTGCCCCGATACAATCCGGAAGCCTATTTTGATTCCCGATGAAGAGTATGCTTGCGGTCGAAGGGGCAATATTTGCTTATCTCCAAACGACCGGGGAGGCGCCTTTTGTTCTTGGTGGTGGAGTAGTTGCGGCGTTTGCACTCGGTGCACTGCAACTGAATTATATCTCTGGGCATCTTGATTCTCCCGCTTGGTTGACGAGACGCCGGATCCGCCTGAAAGCGGCCCGGCGCCCTTGATTCAGGCCGAAATCATTCCGGGGAGCGCTTACTCGATGATTTCGGAGATGACGCCGGCGCCCACGGTGCGGCCGCCTTCGCGGATGGCGAAACGCAGTTCCTTTTCCATGGCGATCGGCATGATCATGGTCACCACGAAGCGCACGTT
>JAISFR010000125.1 GCA_031263565.1 Candidatus Adiutrix sp.
ACAAAAAAAAAAAAGACACGCACAAATATATTAAAACGACCGCACCATCTCTCCCCAGGTGGAACAGTAAGGCCATAAACATCACCATCAGGTATATTAATTGTTTCAACTAGTTCACAGCAGTTTGAATTCAGCTTATAAAAATCTTCTAATCCGGAATATCTGTATGCTTCAATATGCTCTTCAGCATAATCCGTCCCTCTTTTCGGAAAAATCTTTCCGCCCGCTTCATTCACTGTAAAAGGAACCCGCTTGCTTTTTTCATTGATAATTTTTGCAACCACAATATCGAATTTTTCTTGAGTGCTGAGATAGCGTTCTTTCTCAAAGCAATATCCGGAAAAAAGAAGCATCGCTTTCGGCAAATAGATCGCACTGACGACTAAGATCAGCAGGGCCAAGATAGAATAAATCTTCATACCGTTCAGTCCATTGTTTATGGCAAATAACGTATACCACCCGCTGGGAAACGTTGACCTAAAGAGACCTTCTCAGAATGAACTTGTCCCGATCTGTCCTTGTATAGCATGTCCCCATGAACCCAAACGGTTTTTACCCCATATCCCAGGTTGCCTCTTACTTCACAACATTCAGGGTTTTTTTCTAAAAAATGATCAACATCTCGATAAGGAACGACGAAAGCGGGCTCGAATAATTCATAGCCCGAATCGCTTTCGCTTGAAGCCTGAAAAAATCTGGGAGGATCTGACTGCATTCGCTGTATCGCTCTGGCAACCGCTATCCGGATCATTTCCTCATCTGTGAACCTGCGGCTGGTTTGGGGTTGATAGCCTTTGCTCCAAAGAGTTCCCGCTATAACCCCGGCCCAAATCAAAAGAACGCAAGCCCAAAGCAGAAATTTATTACTTAAGATAGACAATATTGAACCTCATTGGAGTTTAATAAACTTACAATTTGCAAGCATCACTGAGCTGTCCATTGTATTCAGATTATCGCACAGAGCCTCGATTTGTTGGCCTCTTTTCAGCTTTATAAGCTCGTCAGTTTGGTCTTCTTTATATTGGCAAGTAATTGCCTGGCCCAGAGGAGGAGGATAACTAATGCCAAACGGACTATCCAAAGCAATGTGGTTGGGTGGATTTACAAGCCTGACAATTGGCAGGCCGCTCTTATCCCTTTTAATTTCTGTAATAACGCCAGATATTTCAATTTGTCTGCCGGCGTATTTCATTTCCAGGGCCAGGGCATTTTCTCTGAATTCCTCCATGAGTTGCATGGGGTTAGCTAGCATTACAGAATCATCGGCAAAGCCCTGGGAGATATTTGCCAGTAACAAAATAAAATTAACAGCAATAACAACGATTTTGTTGAATCTATTCATATCCCTGTAACCTCCACGTGTTATAAAGGAACCTTTAATATGCGGCGATAAATCGCCTTCTCCAATGGGCTTGAATTTAATCTAACTAAAACCCGGACTACCGTCAAGCGCAATTTTCAGCGTAATTCCCCAAAGTTTAGGAATCCTGGCGGCGGCCCCAAAGCGCTTCAAGATAGGCATCCCGGCATCAGGGAAAAGTCGAAGTCACTGGTGGAGCCTTTAACGCGTGGCGACCCGGACTCTCCGCTGCGATGGACATGCAAAAGCGCTCGTCTTCTCACGAAAGAAATGCGAAAATGGGGGCGGCCGGTCAGCGGCCGTTCCGTGTCCAGCCTTCTCCACGAACCTGGTTACAGCTTACAGGCAAGCACAAAACGCCGGAGGGGAATCAGCGCCCTGACCGCAATGCCCAAATCCGGCCGGCCGACCGCCGGGAATCGCCGCCCGGCCGGATATCCCGCTTGACTTTAAAGCCGGTATGTTTAAAATGGAATTAGGCTGATTTTGATCTGACAGGTCAAAATCCGCTTCAATTTTCGCCCATCAGCCGGGGCGGGCGGCGGCTGCTTTCGACCTGGGACGGATTGATGCTAAAAAAAACGCCAACCAGAGAATTGTGCCCGGGAATGTATGTGGCCGATGTGGGCCGCAGTTGGCTCAATCACCCTTGGAAGACCAAAA
The DNA here is from genome assembly GCA_031263565.1 of Candidatus Adiutrix sp. Taxonomy (GTDB): domain Bacteria; phylum Desulfobacterota; class Desulfarculia; order Adiutricales; family Adiutricaceae; genus Adiutrix. The sequence goes on from JAISFR010000125.1 coordinate 2,024, forward strand.
GCAAACTGATCACCAGCCAGGATGAAATAAAGGAGCTTTTGGATTACGGCATCACCGAGGTGGTGGTGGATACCGACAAGTCCGCGGCCGAGACGGACGCGGCCGCCCGCCAAAGCGCCCCGGGGAAGACCGGCGAGGGGGTCACCCCGGAAGGCAAGGCCGGCCGGACAGCCCCGAACAAAGCCAGGCCGGCCCCCAAGGCCCCGCCGCTCCACCCGGCGCCGGACGCGGTCAGCGCCGTGGAAATGGAACTGCCCAAAGCCGGCAAGGCCTACAACAAAGCCCTGGATACCTCCAAAGCCCTGGTGGCCGCCTGCCGGATGAACAAAAAAATCGAACTCCAGGCTGTCCAGGAAAACGTCGACGAACTGGTGGAGAGCGTCAGCCGCAACCGCGACGCCCTGATGGCCCTGATGAAACTGCGGCACTTCGACGACTATACCTACACCCACTCGCTGAACGTCTCGGTTCTGGCCATCTCCACCGGCAAATCCCTGGGCCTGAGCGACAAGGATCTTAAAGTGCTGGGTATGGGCACCATGTTTCACGACCTCGGCAAGGCCCGCATCCCCGGGCACATTCTCAACAAGCCCGGCAAGCTTTCCGACGAAGAATTCGTCATCATGCGCAACCATGCCGCCCTGAGCGGCCAGATCATCCAGGAACAGCACCTCCAGGTGGAGGATCTGGTCTACAAGATCGCCCGGCACCATCACGAACGCATTGACGGCAGCGGCTACCCCGACGGCCTGGAAGGCGGGGCCATCCCGCCCCTGGTCACCATCTGCGGCTTGAGCGACGTCTATGACGCCCTGACTTCCGACCGGGTCTATCACAAGGGGCGGTCGCCCCATGAGGCCCTGAAATTCATCTACAGCCTCCGGGGGACTCACTTTCAGGCCGAATGGGTGGATCGCTTCGTGCAGAGCGTGGGCATCTACCCTCCGGGCACCCTGGTGCAGCTCAACAGCGAACAGACGGCCGTGGTCATGGACATCAACCAGAACGCCCTTCACGCCCCCCTGGTCAAGCTGATCGCCGACCCCACCGGCATGCTTTACAGCCGGCCCAAGCTCATGGACCTCAACAACGCAAGCGAGGCCCGCGGGCTGAAGATCAAAAAAGTCCTGTCCCGGGACGAGACCGGCATCGACACCTCCTATTATTTCAACCCGCCCAAAGAATGAAGCCCGGGCCGCCATTTACCTCAGCCGCCCTGAGCCCGGACGAAGCCGGGGCCCGACTCCGGGCCGTCCGTTCGGCCATGGCCGAAGCCGCCGGCCGGGCCGGCCGGAATGTTTCGGAAATCACCCTCCTGGCGGTCAGCAAGACTTTTCCGGCCGCATCGGTGCGTCTCTGCCTGGCGGCCGGGCAGGTCCGTTTCGGTGAAAGCTACATTCAGGAAGCCCGGGAGAAAATTCCCGAACTGGCCGCCTGCTCTCCGGCCCCGGACTGGCATTTCATCGGTCATCTGCAGCGCAACAAAGCCAAATACGCCGCCGAGCTTTTTTCCGCCATTCACTCCCTGGACCAGATCGAACTGGCCGCCGAGCTTGACCGCCGAGCCCGGGATCTGGGCAAAAGACTCCAGGTCTATGCCCAGGTCAACGTTTCCGGGGAAGGTTCCAAAAGCGGCCTGAGCCCGGAGGAGCTGCCCGGCTTCCTCAAGGCGCTGGCCGCCTTCCCCGCCCTGGAACTTCAGGGCCTGATGACCATGCCGCCCTATGATCCCGACCCGGAGGCCTCCCGCCCCCACTTCGCGGCCCTGCGCCGGCTGCGGGACCGGTTCTGCCCGGAGCGGCCCGGGCTGTCGATGGGCATGAGCGGCGACTTTCAGGTGGCCATCGAAGAAGGGGCCAGCCTGATCCGGGTCGGCAGCGCCCTGTTCGGGGAACGCTGAGCTTCAGCCCGGCAACCTTATACCGGCCGAAAAAGCCAGGGCGGCGCCTGATAGTCAAGCGCCGCCCTGGCCGTTGATAACGGCGGTTTCAAGCCCCCGGCTCTATCGAACGACCGGAACCCCGTTATAGGTTTCGACAGTCTCGGGCGGCGGCGGGCCGCCGGCCGCCGGGCTGGCGGCGTAAGGGCCGCCGGGCTGGTTGACATGAATCTCCACCCGACGGTTGCGGGCCCGGCCGCCTGAGGAGCGGTTGTCGGCGATGGGCTGGCTTTCGCCCAGAGAGGAGGTCAAGAGACGTTCGGCCCGGACGCCGTTGTTGACCAGCACCTTTTTGACCGCCTCGGCCCTTCTCTGGCCCAGTTTGAGATTGTATTCCCCGGGGCCCACCCAGTCGGTGTGGCCCTGGACCTCGACCGCCAGATCGGGATAATTTTTCAAGACGGCCGCCGTATCGGCCAGGTAGGGCAGATACTTGGCCTTGACCACGGACTTGTCGAAATCAAAGAACGTGGCGTAGGCCACCACCCAGCAGCCGCGATCATCCACCGGCGCGCCGTAGGGGGTGTTGGGGCAGAGATCCTGATCGTCAGGCACGCCGTCCAGGTCGGAATCGCCAATGGGCGCCGGCCGGCAGGTGCGGCCGGCCAGAAGACGGATCAGGTCGTTCTGGCCCATCATGATGGCCCAATCCTTGGCCGTGCGTTTTTTGATGTCCGTGGCCCGGCAACTGGCCCCGTTGTTCAAAATCAGCTTGGCAATGCTGTGGCGTCCGCCCCAGGCCGCCCAGTGGAGAGCGGTGGCCCCGTAGATGTCCGGGGTGTTGACCCGGGCTCCGGCCCTGATCAGCATCTTGACCGCCTCCAGATCGCCTTTGTACACGGCCCAGTGGAGAATCGGCCAGCCGGTGGGGTCAAAGGGCTGGTTCATGATGGGCTCTTCGTCTCCGAAAACGTCCTTGACCTTCAGCCCCAGCATCGAGAGGCTGGTGTTGGGGTTGGCCCCTTCGGCCCTGAGAGTGACCATGGCCGGGATGTCGCCCCTGGCCAGGGCGAAGAACAGGGCCTGATCGGCCGTGGCCTGGCGGGCCAGAAGAACCTCAGGGTCCACCGTCCGTTGGGCCGGCGCCGGGGACGGTCCGCAGAGAGCCGCGATCAGCAGAGTGAAAAGTAGCAGTCGTTTCATCATCATCTCCGGGCGGCGGGCGACGCCCGCGAAAAATTAAAAGTACTCAATCACCAGGTGAGGTTCTTTTTCGGTCACCCCCACGGTCACCAGGTTGTCGGCCGGGGTCTGGCAGGGCACGGAAAGTTCGAAATGAATGGAATTGCGGCGCTCGTTGATGGCCCGGGCCGCAAAATTGGTCACGTCAAAGAATATCCAGCCCTCGGCCGACCGGCCGGAAGCCGGAAGCATACCTTCCCGCTGGCGGGCCAGGCTCTGCATTTCGTTGCCCACGCCCAGGCGGCCCCGCAACTGGACATCGTTTAAAGCCCTGGGGTTGTCGGGCGACCAGACGGCCAGGACCGCCCGGCGGACGGTCAGATCTTCAGGATAGACCGAGGGATCGAAATTCATCACCAGAGTGTTGGAATGGCCCGGCAGGCCGCAGGTGTCGCAATTGTCGGCGGGCGCCGACAAGGGCTTGCAGCCCAACTGGATCCGCTTCCCGCCCCGGATCATATGAGAGTTCATGGGCGCCTCGGTCCAGACCCCCAGATCGAAGGGGGCGACGGCCACTGCGCAGGTATTGGGATCTTCCCGGGGATAGGGCACAATCCGCAATTTGGTGGTGGGGCTGAGGCAGGGGGAGATCTTGCGGCCGCTCTGCTTCAGAGGATCGGCGCAGGCGGCCGCGGAAACGATCAACGCCAGGAACAATACGGGAATAACGCGTTTTATCATGGCCTCTGTCCTTTCTGGTCAGCCGCCCAGGGAAACGTAGCTGTCGGGCGGTTCCACGTAAGGCGGCTCCAATTGCCGTTCCGGCCCGGGCTCCAGAGGGATGAAGACGAAAATCTGGTCGGTCAGTTCCACGGCGTCCACCACATAATTGATGCGGGCCACATAGGAGACCGGCTCCACCCCCTGATTTTTGGCCACGCTTTTCCGGCGCTTCAATTTGGTGGCCACCGGCTCGGGAATCGGCGCCAGGCCGTCCACCCGGGCCACCACCGTGCAGACGCCCTTGTAACGATAGAGTTCGCCGGTGACCAGACCCCGGTCGACCCGGCCCTGGCCCGGTTCGCGGTTCTGATAGGAGGGGCCGTAGATGGCGAATTCCCGGAAATAGGGGTCGCTCTGCCCGTAAGTCTCGGAATCCAGGATCTTGGCCAGATCCTCGCTGAAGCGGACAATGATCTCGTCATTGGTGCTCAGGTAGGTCTTGCCGGCTTTCTGGGCCCTCTCGGCGCCGTCGCGGTAATACATGCCGCCGTGCTCGCTGGAAGCCACGATCTCGCCCACTTCCCGAACTTCAAAGAGACCTTCGCTGACCTCCCCGGAGATCGGGTCGGCCTTCCTGGTCTTGACCCTGACGCTGCCGGCTTCTCCCAGGCCCCGGCCGTCGGCCAGGAAAGTGAAATATTTGGGATAGCTGGCGCGCAGGGGCTGGCCGAGGTCATATAAGTCGGGCGCCTTTTCCTGGGGCGGCGGCGGCACGGCCGTGGCTTTGCCGGCCAAAAGAGCCGATTCCGGGAACAGGTAGATGGTGTCGCCCGCGGTCAGCCGCCTGGGGTTGGCCACCAGGTTCTTGTTGGCCTCCCACAGTTTGGCCCCCAGCGAGGATTTGCCGTAAAAGCGCCGGGCAATGCTGGCCGCCGAATCCCCCTTCCTGACCACATAGGGTTCGGCCGGCCCGAAGTCACTGATCTGAGCCCAAAGCCCAAAGGCCGGCAGCAGCAGAAAGGCCGCCAGGACCATAAGCAGTATAACTCTTTTTCGACTCATCATCTCCTCCTGATCTGCGGCGCGAAAAGCCTTGCCGCCGATTGTCCGCCTTGTTCGTTCGTCTCAGTGAGTAATAGTTATCAGCTTTCATAGCAAATTATATTAAAATACAGTTATGTATATTACTCTATTCATCAAAGCCCGTCAACTTTATTCGACGGTTTTTATAAAAATTTTTTTGTAATTTCAATAGTATACATTATGTATGGGTCAAGCGGGGCTTTAACCGCTAAATGTAGTTGCCGCCCGGAATATCCCGGCTTGCCCCGGGCCGGCCGATTTGATAAACTTAGGCCGATTTGATGAAAAAAGCGGGGGAAGCGTGAAGATCAAGACCGCCGGAATTCTGGGCTACTGCCCCGGGGTGCGAAGGGCCATGGACACGGCCTTTGCCTGCCTTTCCCAACGGGATCGGGCGGTCTTCAGCCACGGCGAACTGATCCACAATGCCCCGGCCCTGGAGCTTCTGGCCTCCAAAGGTCTGCGGCTGTGGCGGGGGGAGACCGAGGGCTGGCTGATCGTCCGGGCCCACGGTCTGCCGCCCCGGGAACTGGCCGCCCTTGAAAAAACGGGGCTCTCGCTGCGGGACGCCACCTGCCCCCGGGTCAGGAAAGTCCAGTCGCTGGTGGCCCGGGAAGCGGCGCGGGGCCGCCTGGTGATCATCTGGGGCAAAGCCGCCCACCCCGAAGTGGTGGGCCTGACGGGGCACGCCGGGGACCGGGCCCGGGTGGTGGCCGGGCCGGAGGAAGTGGCCGGGCTGCCGGAGGCGGACGAGGTTCTCCTGGTGGCCCAGACCACCCAGGACCTGGAGCGCTGGCCCCGGATGGTCGAAGCGGTTCAGGCCCGCTGGCCGGAGGCCTTGATCAGGAACACCATCTGCGAGGCCACCGAACTGCGCCAGCAAGCCCTGGCCGGTCTGGCCGAAGAGGTTGAGGCCCTGGTCATCGTCGGCGGCCGCAACAGCGGCAATACCGCCCGTCTGGCCGACCTCGGCCGGCGGGCGGGGCGCCCGGTTTTTCTGGTGGAGAGCGCCGACGAACTCGACCCGGCCGACTTTTCAGGTTTCGACAGCGTCGGAGTGGCCGCCGGGGCCTCCACCTCCAACTGGCAGATCGCCCAGACCTTGTCGGCGCTCAGGGCCATGGCCCGCTCCCGGCGGGATTTCGGCGCCTTCCTGCCCCGCCTCCTGCGGGTCTCGGTGCTCTCCGGCCTTCTGGCCGCCCTGGGTCTGGCCTCTCTGGCCATGAGCGCCGGGCTCCTGGGCGGCTTCCGGCCCCCGGCCGTTCTCTTCAGCTTTTTTTTCTTTCAAGCCGCCGCCCTGCACTTGTTCCGGCACTTTTTACGGGCCCGCGACCGCAGCCAGGGCCAGGCCCTGCGTTTTAACGACCCGGACCGGGCGGCCTTTTTCGCCAAGTACCGCCGGCCGCTGGCCGCCTTCGGCCTCTGCGCCGCCCTGATGGCCCTGGCCGCCGCCCAACTGGGCGGTCCCCGGCTCCTGGCGCTCGAGCCGGCCATCTGGCTGGGGGCCCTGATCCATATCTTCGCCCCCCGGCCCGGATTTCGCCCCACCCTGGTCCGGACCCTTCTGGGGCCCTTTCTGCTGGCCGGCGGCTGGGCCCTGGCCATCAGCGCGGCCTATCCCCCGGAGCCGGGCCTGGCGGCCCGGCCGGCCGATCTGCTTTCCCTCAGCCGCCTTTTTACGGCCGGGGCCGTTTTCAGCCAGATCTTCACCTTGAAGCTGATGGGCGAAATACTGGCCGTGCGGGGCGACCTGATCTTCGGCCGCCCGACCCTTCTGGCGGTTTTCGGCGAAAAGAGCAGTCGCCGGCTGATGGAAGTCTGGCTGCTGGTCTGGGCCCTGGCCCTGGCCGCCGGCCGGGCCCTGGGGGCCCTGCCCCCTCTGGCCCTGGGCCTGATCCTCAGCGGTCCGCTTTATAATCATTTTCTGTTGAAGCCGCTTTTTCGGGCCGCCGAAGGCCGGGACTCGGCCCGGGCCGACCAGAACCGAAACCCGGCCCTGAGCGGCTATATTTTCGAAGCCGCGCTCTACGGCCAACTCCCGGCCAGCGGCCTGGCCGCCCTGCTCTGGAGCCTCTGGTGAGCCAGGACCGGCCCTTGATTTCGGTCATCATCCCCACCTACAACCGGGCCTGGTGCCTGGCCCGGGCCGTCGACTCGGTGCTGGAGCAGGATTATCGCCCCCTGGAACTGATTGTGGTCGACGACGGCTCCGAGGATGAAACCCGGCAGTTGCTCCGCCCCTGGGTCGAGAGCGGCCGCCTGGCCGGCCTGCGGCAGCCCAACCGGGGGGTCGGCGCGGCCCGCAATGCCGGTATTCGGGCTTCGCGGGGTCCGCTGATCGCTTTTCTGGATTCCGACGACGAGTGGCTGGCCGGCAAGCTCAGCGCCCAGGAAAAATATCTGCGCGATCATCCGGAAGCGGTCCTGGTGCAGACCCAGGAACGCTGGCTGCGGCAGGGGCGGCGAGTCAACCCCGGGCGGCGGCATCTCAAAAAAGCCGGCGACCTTTTCATCGACTCGCTGGCCCTCTGCCTGATCAGCCCCTCGGCGGTCATGCTGCGGCGTTCCCTGCTGGAAGAAGTCGGCCTTTTTGACGAACGCCTGGCCGCGGCCGAAGATTACGATCTCTGGCTGAGGGTTCTGGCGCGCTACCCGGCCCACCTGATCGACCGGGAGCTGCTGATCCGGCACGGCGGCCGGCCTGACCAGCTCTCGGCCGGGCCGGCCCTGGACCGCTACCGGATCATGGCCCTGGAAAAAATACTCCGGCAGCCGCTGGACCCGGTCCGCCGCCGGGCGGCCGAAGAGGAGCTGGCCCGACGCCGGCGGATATACGAGGCCGGGCGCCGGAAAAGGCTTCCGGCCGAAAGCCGGGAATGAGCCTTCGGCCGGGCCGCTCACCTCTTCTCTGACCTCAGGCCGCTTTAAATTTCCGCTTGACATCCGGCCGGCGGGCGGCTATGCTTACGGGTAACAGTGCATACACACGATAATGAGATGAAAGCGCGAAAAAGCGTCTGCAACTGCATAAACCTCCGCAGAGCGGCCAACGCCGTGACCGAATACTACGACCGCCGGCTCCGGCCCTCGGGCCTGACCGTCAGCCAGTATTCGCTCCTGGCCAACCTGGGCCGCCTGGCGCAGGGCAGCGTCAGCGACCTGGCCCGCCAGGTGGGGCTGGACCGGACAACCCTGGTCCGGGGTCTCAAACCCCTCCTGGAAGCCGGGCTGATAGAGGACCTGTCCTCCGCGGGCAGCCGGCGGCGACTTCTGCGGCTGACCGAAAAGGGCCGGCAGAGCGTGAGCCTGGCCCGCCCGCTCTGGGAGCGGGCCCAGGGGGGCCTTGAAATCTGCCTGGGCCCGGAACGGATTCAGACCCTGACCGAATGGCTGTCCAGGCTGGAAAACATAGAGGCCTGACTTTTCGTTATAACCGGAAGGCGCGGCTTGGATCTTTTATCGTGTATATACACTTATCATCCTATTTTTAGGGGGAGCCGCAATGAGCCTGTCCAGCGACATCAAAGAGTACGCCCTCAACCTGGGCTTTACCAGAGCCGGCCTTTGCCCGGCCGACGATTTCACCGATCACCTGCGGGAAACGGCCGGCCGGGGCGATGATTACGCCTTTCATCTCCACCGCCCGGGCCTGCCCCTGAGCGACTGCCACCCGCGGCGGATCATGCCCGGGGCCCGGTCCATCGCCGTGCTGGCCCTGGATTACGCCAGGGTGGCTTTTCCGGAGAAGCTCAGCCGCATGGTCGGCCGGATCTACCAGGCCCGCTGCTACAATCCGCCGGCCGACAGTCTCAACGGGGCGCGGCTGGAACTTATGGGCCGCTTCCTCAGCGGCCGGGGCCTGAAAGTCAATTACAGCCAGGCCGTGCCGGCCCGGCCGGCCGGGGCCCGGGCCGGAATAATCGACTTCGGCCGCAACACCTTCGCCTATGCCGGCCGGCACGGCTCATTCATCGTTCTCTACACTTTTCTGCTCGATAAGGAACTGGACTATGACCGGCCCACGCTAAAAAGCAGGTGCCCGCCCGACTGCCGGGCCTGCCAGGAGGCCTGCCCCACCGGCGCTTTGGCGGCCCCCTTCATCCTCAAGCCGCTTCTCTGCCTGGCCTTTAACGCCTGGAAAACCCAGCCCGCCACCGGCAACGGCATTTCGGCCTACATTCCGGCGGCGATCAGGGAGAAGATGGCGGCCCACATTCACGGCTGCGACCTCTGCCAGGCGGCCTGCCCCCGCAACCGCCGAAAAGTCGAAGACCGCTTTCCGGAAGATCCGTTCCTGAAGCTCCTGGACGACGATTTTTCCCTGTCCCGGGTCCTGGCCATGCCGGAATCATTCTTTGAGAAGCGGATCAGGCCCATCATGTACAACTATATTCAGGAGCCCAAGTATTTTCAGCGCAACGCGGCCGTGGCCCTGGGCAACCAGGGCGACCCGGACTCCGGCCCCGAACTGGTCCGGGCTCTGGGCAGCCCGCACGATATTGTCCGGGGCCACGCGGCCTGGGCCCTGGGGAAGATCGGCGGAAAAAAATCGGCCGCCGCGCTGGAGGCGGCCTTAAACGGCGAACCGGACGGCGAAGTGAAAAGGGAAATGCTGTCGGCCCGGGAGGCCCTGGCCGTCTGAGAAGGGCCGGCCCGGCCGGCTTGTAAAAGCTGTTTTCAATGACTTTTACAAGCCGGCCGGAGGGCCGTTATTTTTTGTTGGCCTGCAGCACCTGCTGGCCCACGGCCACGATGGAGGCCACGTCGCTGAGGGTGCTGGGGATGATCATGCTGTTGTTGGTCTTGGCCAGTTTGCCGAATTCATTCAGATAGCTTTCAGCGATGCGCAGGGAGACCGCGTCGGTGCCGCCGGGCTGCCCGATGGCCTCGGCCACGGCTTTCAGGCCCAGGGCCGTGGCCTCGGCCACCAGGCGGATCCGCTCGGCCTGCCCCTGGGCTTCATTGATGAGCTTTTGCTTTTCGCCTTCGGAGATGTTGATCTTGGCCAGCTTCTCGCCCTCGGCCCGGTTGATCTCGGCCTGGCGCTCGCCTTCGGAGCGGGCGATCTCGGCCCGCTTCTCCCGCTCGGCCTTCATCTGCTGCTCCATGGCTTCATTGATGCTTTTGGGCGGGGTGATGTTGCGGACCTCATAGCGGTTGATTTTGATGCCCCAGGGATCGGAGGCCTTGTCCACGGCCTCGATGATGTCGGCGTTGATGCTCTCGCGCTCGCCGAAAGTGCGGTCCAGCTCGAGCTTGCCGATGACGCTGCGCATGGTGGTCTGGGCGATCTGGATGGAGGCGAAATAGTAGTTGTCCACCCCGTAACTGGCTTTACGGGGATCCATGACCGTCAGGTAGAGCACCCCGTCGACGTCCACGGCAATATTGTCCTTGGTGATGCAGGTCTGGGGCGGCACGTCGATGACCCTCTCCTTGAGGCTGTGCTTGTAGGCCACCCGGTCAAAAAAGGGCAAAAGCAGATGGAAGCCCGACAGGAGGGTGCCCCGGTAGCGGCCGAGGCGCTCGACCACAAAGGCCTCATTCTGCGGCACGATGCGCACGTATTTGACGAAGATGAAAATCAGGAATACGGCGGCGATCACCAGCGCGAGCAGGGTGGAACTGTCAGAGTCGAAATTGAACATGGGCTCAGGTCTCCTTGATTCGGCCGCCGTCCGGGGGACCGGGCAAGAGCTCCAGCACCAGAGTCAGCCCTTCCAGACGAAGAACCCGGGCCCTTTGGCCGGCGGCAATGTTTTGATTTTCGGTGCGGGCCTGCCAGTTGCTGCCGTTGAGTTCGGCCAGACCGGGGCGGCCGGGGACGACGTCCCTGAGCACCACCACCTCCCGGCCGACGTATTGATTGATGAAAATGGGGTCGTCCAAAGGCGCGTCTTCAGCCGGGCGGCCCCGGAAGACGGACTTCAGCCGGCGCCGGAAAATCAGGAGGCCGGCCACCGAAAGCCCGATGAAAATGAGCCACTGCCAGTTCCGGCCCAGCGGCACGAAGCAGGTCAGGGCGCTGACCAGCCAGGCCCCCAGGCCGAAAAACATCAGAAAGAAGCCGGGAGTCAGGGCTTCCAGAACCAGGAAGACCACCCCCAGGATGAACCAGAACAGACTGGCCTCAAGGCCCATGATTTCCATAAAAATCTCCCGGCTCAAGGCCTGTTTCCAAAATAGCGGCGCCCTTGGCTCAAGCAGGCCAAAAGAGCCTCAGGCGTGTATCTTCTTCAGGATCCAGGCCAGATTGGCGCCCAGGGCCCGCATGGTTTCCTCGGCTTCGCCGTCCTGGCGGACCGCGCCGGGCTTCAGGGCCACCCCCATGTTCCAATAGATGGAGCCCACGCTGTACATGCCGTTGATGCCGAAGAAGTGGTTGATGGAGTCGTGGGTGTGGACCTGCCCCCCCCGGCGGGCCACCACCACGGCCGCCCCCACCTTGCGGTTCATCACACGGCCGTTGGCCAGGGCCACGAAACCGGCCCGGTCGATGAAGGCCTTCAGTTCCGGGCTCATATCGGCGAAATAGACCGGCGAGGCCAGGATCAGGCCGTCGGCCTCGACCATCCTGGCGATCAGGCCGTTGACCGGATCGTCTTTCTGGACACAGGCCAGGTTTCTGTTTTTAAAGCAGGCGTTGCAGGCCTTGCAGCCGGGCACGCTCTGTCCGCCGATTCGTTCCGCCTCGAAATCCAGACCTTCCTTCTTCAGTTCCTCGCCCACCCATTCCAACATGATGGCCGTATTGCCCCCCTGGCGGGGGCTGCCGTTGATGGCCAACACTTTCATAACAAGACCTCCCTGACTGAGCCTCAGTACCTCAGGCCGCTTTAAATTCCGCGCAAAGCGGCTAAATTTAAAACCCCGGACCGCCAGGCCAAAATGCGATTTCTGCCTGGCTCACGCCGACTTCGCCGCCGGCTTGATCTCCACCTCCACCCGCCCCTTGAGCCGGGCGGCGAATTTTTCGGCCATGGCCGGATCCCCCACGATCTTGCCGTAGTGCATGGGTATGGCCAGCTCCGGCCCGATGGCCAGGGCGGCCTGGACGGCCTCTTCCCAGGTCATGACATAGGTGCCGGAAACCGGCAGCAGGGCCACCTGGACCCGGATGTCCTTCATTTCCGGGATGAAGTCGCTGTCGCCGGCATGATAGACGCTCAGGCCGTCGAGGTTGACGATGAAGCCCAGGTTGTTCCTGGCCCTGGGGTGAAAATCCTTGTCGAGGTTGTAGGCCGGCACGGCTCTGACCCCGACCCCCAGAACCTCGATTTCGTCGCCGGGTTCCATGACCGTGATATTGTTTTCCACCCCCGATTCCCTGAGACGGGCGGCCGAAGAGGCCTCGGTGACGATCTGGGTCCGGGCTTCGGACAAGGCCTTGACCGTGGGGACGTCCAGATGGTCGAAATGGTCGTGGGTGATCAAAATGAGGTCGGCCGGCGGCCCCTGGACTTCCCAGGGATCGAAGTAAACGACCCGCCGCCCCGCCAGGCGGACGCTGTCATGGCCCTGCCAGATAATGTTGCTGCTGTTGACGCTCATGGCTTAAGCTCCCAGTGGGCCAAGACGGCCCACGGCCGTTTTCAGGGCCGTTAAAAATTAATCGTCTCCATTATAACCCATCCGGCCCGAAAAAGCTGCCCCCCCGGGCTTGGAGGTCGGGGAATTCCCGGCATCCAGGCGTTCCCGGTAGTAGGCGTCGAGGGCGTCGCGCACCAGACGCTGGCTGGTGGTCCTGGTGGCCCCGCTGTGGACCACCACCGCGCTGAGGGCCAGGCGGTCCGGGCAGGCCTCCCCGGGGCGGGGCTGGGCCCAGGCCACGAACCAGTCCACTTTCTGGCCCAGATCGTTGTTGATGGTGCCGCTTTTGCCGCCGATCAGCAGCCGCGAAAGAACCGGGTGGGCCGAGGCGTTGCCGAAGGTGCGGCGGCCGGTGCCCTCTTCCACGGCCGAAAGCATCAGCCGGCTCAATTCCCCGGCCGTGGCCGGGCTGATGACCTGGCGGCCGCCGCTCCGGCCGGCCTGATAATAAATGCGGTTCTCCCGGTCGAAAACCTCCCGGACCAGGCTGGGGTCGTAAACATTGCCGCCGGCCGCCACGGCCGCGGCCATCAGGGCGCCGTGCAGGGGCGAGACCTTGGTGGCGCGGTTGTAACCCGAGGCCAGCTCGGCCAGGTGAAAAGCGTCGTCGTCGTCGACGCTGAAGCTGGAGGCCTCCACCGGCATTTCAAAATCTATTTCGTGATTGAAGCCGAAACGGGCGGCAAAGTCGGCCAGCTCCCCGGACCCCAGAGTGGAGGCCCCGAGCTTGCCGAAGACGCTGTTGATGCTGTCGGCGAAACTCTCTCTCAGGGTGGTGGCCCGGCGCCCCTCATCGGCTTCCTTGGCCACGTTGTTTTTGAAGAGGGTGTGTTTGCCGCCGTCGTAGGCCAGGCGGGAATCGGCCGACAGTTCGGCCTTTTCCACGGCCGCGGCCGCCGTGACGATCTTAAAGAGACTGGCCGCCGGAAAGGAGCCGGCCAGGGCCGGATGGGGGTCGCCCTCGTTTTCGCTGTAACCGGCCAGGGTCAGCACCTCGCCGCTGTCAGGGTCCAGAAGCACCAGCGCGGCCTGGTGGGCCCGGCTGCCCTTGACCCAGGAATCGCCCAGGGCCTGAAGTTCGGGGAGGATGGTGGTGCGCACGTATAAATGATTGCCGCGGCGGTCGGTGACGCTGAAGAGGCGCTGCTCGTCGGCCGGCAGATCCCGGGCGCCGATGAGTTCGGCCAGGTCTTTTTTGCCAAGTTCCGGTCCGGCCGCGGGCGGCGCCGGCCCGGACGCGGAGGCCGAACGCACTTCCACCACCGGAGCGCCAGGAGCCGCGCCGTAACGGGACTTGAGTTCCCGGGCCATGAGGCCCAGCTCCAGCAGAATCACCCCGGCCAGCGCCAGGACCAGAATCCCGGTCAGGCGCCGGCCCGGACGGGGCGGCCGGTTCTTTTTCCGGTCGCAATATATATAGTTCCGCACTCTCAGGCCTCGCATCTTATTTCCGGCCGCCCGGCCAGGTTCAGGGCCAGTTCCTCGAAAAGGGGCGGCAGCCCGGCCCGGCTCAGGCGGCCGGTCTCCAAGAGCTTCAGGGTCAGGTCCCGGGCCGCCGCCAAGGCCGTGGGGGCCAGTTCAGGTTCCAGGCGGGCGGCCAGGGCGGCCAGCCAGCGCCCGTTTTCGTTCAAATTCTGAGCCGCGCTCCAGACGCTGGCAATCAGGTTGCGCTCTATCAATTTCAGCGTCAGGTCGCGGGCCAGGCGAAGCAGCCACAGCCCGTGGCCGTCGTTCAATTCCCCGAGCAATTTCTCGGCCGCGCCCCTGAGAAGAAGCAGGGCCCCGCCAAGCTGTTCCGGGGCGATGGCCCGGTGTTCCAGCAGCTTCAGGCAGATGTCCCGGGCCAGGTTGACGGCGGCGTTGCGGGCGGCCGAATTCATGATCTTGAAAGCCTCCCTAATTGCCCAGCAGGACCCCGACGGGCTTGAGGCTTTCGATATTGTCGCAGGTGAGCTTGATCATGGCCATGGCCGGCACGGCGATCAGCATGCCCACCGCGCCCCAGAGCCAGCCCCAGAGAAAAATGGCCAAAAGCGAGGCCGTGGGCGAAAGGTTGACGCTCTGCCCCAGCATCAGGGGCTCCAGGACATTGCCGGTCAGGACCATGACCAGCACCAGAAGGCCGGCCAGCCAGAGGGCGGTGGACAGCCCCCCCAGATCCGGCTGCAGCCAGCAGACCAGAACCGGGGGAATGACCGACAGAAAAGCGCCGATGGTGGGCACGAAATTCAAAAGCGCGGCAAAGACGCCCCAGGTCACGGCGAAATCAACGCCGAAGAAGAGACAGGGCCCGGTCACCCCGAGGCCGGTGATGACGCTGGTGAAGGTCTTGGCCCAGACATAGCTCTGCACCTGACGGCCGATGCCCTCCACCGCCCGGCGAAGAACGGGGCCGCGTTCATCGGGGAAGGCCCGTCTTATTTTTTCCGGCAGCCCGGGGAGGGCCGGCAGAAAGTACATCAAAAAGATCAGGGTGATGAGCACATAACTTATCACGCTGACAAAGGAGTTGAGGGTGTTGCCCACCAGGCCGCTCAGGGAAATTTCATTGGCGGCTTCCCTGAGGCGGTCCGGAGAGAGGAAGGGGAAACGGTCGGTCAGGGCCCTGGCCTGCCCGATCAGATCCTGAATGCGTTCCTCGTATTTGGGGAAACCGTCGTGAAAGGCCACAAAACTGGCTGAGATATACTGGCCGCCCAGCCAGAAAACGACCGCCGCCGCGGCCACGACCGCCAGGACGGCCAGAGGCCGGGGCAGCCCCCGCCGATGGAGCCAGTCCACCGGCGGGTTGAGGAGAAAGGCGCCGAACAGGGCCAGCAGCATGGGCAGAAAGATGAACTTGAGGGCCGCCAGCAGCCAGGCGATGATCAGGCCCACGGCCAGAAAGAGAAAGACCGGCAGGACTTTGGCGGCGGCCTCTCCGCGGTGACTGCGTCGGCGTGCGACGGCGAAGCGCATGATCGGATCTCCCCTTTTAGAGCTTCCTTAAGACAGCCGGCCCGGACTTGTCGAGCGGACTTGATTTGCGGCCGGCCCGGCTCTATACTGGTGAACGGTTGCCCGGCGGCTTCTTCGGAGCCGCGGCGCTCCCCGCCTCCGGCGCGGCCAAGCACCACCAGGGCCGCCGCCGAAAGCCGGAGCGCCGGCCCCCGGCCGGGAAAGACAAACGCCCATCCCGCCGGGCGTATTATATATTTTAACGGCCCAAAGGTCCAGCCCGTGTCCGAACTGATGAACGACCCCTCCCCCGACCGCCCCGCCGCTGAAAAGCCGGCCGAGGCCGGCCCCCGGCGCGTCAGGCTTTTGCCCGATCAGCTCATCAACCGCATTGCCGCCGGCGAGGTGGTCGAGCGGCCGGCGGCCGTGCTGAAGGAGCTCCTGGAAAACAGCCTGGACGCCGGGGCCGACCGGCTGGAGATCGAAATCCTCGACGGCGGCAAAAAGCTGATCCGGGTCCGGGACAACGGCCGGGGCATGGACCGCGACGACCTTTATATGAGCCTGGAACGCCACGCCACCAGTAAGCTGGAGCCCATTATAGACAACGATCTCAGCCGAATCGAAACTCTCGGCTTCCGCGGCGAGGCCCTGCCCTCCATCGCCGCCGTCTCCAGCCTGAGCATCACCAGCGCCGCGGCGGACGGCCAGGGCCATGTCCTTAAAGTGCGCGGCGGAATTCACCAGAGCCTGGCGCCCGCCCCGGCCAACCGGGGCACCACCGTGGAAGTGGCCGACCTTTTCCGGAACGTGCCGGCCCGGCGCAAATTCCTGAAAAGCGCCCAGACCGAAAGCGGGCACCTTCTGGCCGTGGCCCAGTCCTACGCCCTGTCCCGGCCGGACGTGAGCCTCAGCTTCCGGGACAACGGCCGGGAACTCCTCTCGGTGGAAGCCCGGCACGACTTCCCGACCCGGGTCTACCGGGTCATGGGCCGGGAGACGGCCGAAAGCCTCAGGCCCTTTGAACACCAGAGCGGCGGCCTGAAACTGTCCGGCTGGCTGGGCGCTCCGGAGCGCAGCCTGCACGGCAAGTCCCATATTTTCGCCTATGTGTCGGGCCGCCCGATCCGCGACCGCCTGATCCACCGGGCCCTGGCCGAGGGCTACGGCCGCCTTCTGCCCGCCGGGCAGTGGCCGGCGGCGGTCGTCTTCATCGAGCTGGACCCGGAGGAGGTGGACGTCAACGTCCACCCGGCCAAAGCTGAAGTGCGCTTCAAGGACCCGAACTTCGTCTTCGGCAACCTGTCCCGGGCCGTGGCCCGGGCCCTGGGCCGGAATCAGGCCATCCCCCCGGTCCGGCCGCCGGAACCGGCCGACTTCCCGACGCCCGGCCAAGGGCCGCCCGGGCTCTGGCCTGACCCGCCCCCGAGGGCCGGCGGCGGGCCGGAACCGGCCCGCCGCCCGGAACCGGCCGCGCCGCCGCCGTGGCTCTGGCCCAGCCCGGCCCGGCCCCCGGCCGAAGGCTCCGGCCCGGCCCCGGAGCCGGCCGGCCCCGACCTGGAACAGCCGGGCGCCGGGCCAGAGGAGCGGCCAGAACGCTCCACCCAGGCCGACCTGGCCGGGCTGCGGCCCCTGGCCCAACTTTACGACAGCTACATTCTGGCCCAGGGCCAAAGGGGGCTCTACCTGATCGATCAGCACGCCGGGCACGAACGGATCATCTACAACCAGCTCAAGGACCGCCTGGCCCGGGAAGGCCTGCCCGGCCAGAAGCGCCTCTTTGCCGACAGCCGGGAACTGTCGCCCCGGGAGGCTCTGGCCGCCGAAAAACTCATCCCCCACCTGGACCGCCTGGGTTTCGACCTCTCGCCCTTCGGCGAGCGCAGCTTCATTCTCAAGGCCGCCCCGGCCATCCTGGGCGACCAGGACCCCTGGCCGCCGCTGATGGAGATTCTGGGCACGGTTGAGGGCCGGCTGCGCGGCCTGGAGGGCGCCGGTTTAAGCGAATCGCTGGAAAGGCTCAGCAACAGCTGGCTCTACAGCCTGGCTTGCCGGGCGGCCATCAAGGCCGGGCGCCGCCTGTCCCTGGAAGAAATGGAGAGCCTTTTAAGCGAAATGGCCGTTACCCCCCACGGGGCCTTCTGCCCCCACGGCCGGCGCTCGGTTCAACTCATCGACCGGCACTGGATCGAAAAAAATTTCGACCGGGCCTGAAAAAATCAGCCCGGTCTTTTTAGGGAATATAATAAATGTAAGCCGGCTACGGCCGCTTTAAAATTTATACTCCAAGCCGGTAAAAAAACTGTGCCCGCGCTGATTGGCACTCGCCTCCAGAACGTAATCGGCTATAAAATTCAATTCCTTGCCGGTCCCGGCCTGGACCTGGGCTTCCAGGCCAAGGCCGATCTTTAAGGCGTCCTGGTCATTTTCGGGGGAGCTGACCGTAAAATGAATCGGATCGGCGAGGCCCGAATAATAAGCCCCGGCGCTTAAATGCCTGTCGCTATAATCATGCGCCCAGCCGAGACTGAGGCGGGGCCGCAAGCTCAGGCTATCTGAGACGTCAAAATCATAACTTAAATTGACCCCCACGGTTGTGGAAAAATAATCGGCGCTAATTTCATCCACATAAGCGGCCAGGGGCCCGGTTTCAGTCAGGGCGTCTTGTTTCATTCGGGTGAAACGGCCGTCAATGAAAGGAGTCAGCCGGCCCTGTTCCCTGAAAATGAATTCATGTTCCAAAAGAAGCCCGACATTGTGAAATTTTTGGTCTATATCGGCCCTGGTCACCAGACCGGCCGGCATTCTCGACAGATCGGCCTTTATGGCGGACCGGCTGGCGCTCAAGGTGGCGCTGAAGCCGCTCCCGGCGGCGAAACGGCTGTATAAGCCGAAGTGCCGCCCGTCAAGGTCGCTTTTGGCCGCTAACAGGTCATAATCGGCCTCGCTTTTAGAAAACCCGATCCAGCCGCCGAACTCCCAGTGATCGTTCAGATCGAAGCCGACGCCGCTTAAAAAGAGGTCGGCCTTGGCCTTCAGGCCGGAGTAAGCGTCCTGGCTGTCGATATCCAGCCAATATTTTTGATATCCGACCCAAAAATTGCGGCTACGGCTGGAATCGTCGCCGGCCGTTCCGCTTCTGACCGGCCTGGCGGCCAATATTCGCGCCTGGGCCGAATCCATGACCCGGCCATTGGCGAACAGTCCGGACAAGCCCGCGCTTACCGCCGCTTCGGGAGTCAAAGCCGGCAGATTATCCAGGACAGCCTGAAATTGCCGGTCACTAAGCCCCGCCAGGTTCGGCGATTGATCAAACAACTGCACCAGGGCGTTTTTAGCGGCGGCCACGTTCGGGTTGACCAGACCGCCGGCCGGGGTCCTGAAGGGATCGTAATCAATGTTGATATTGATCTGTCCGGGCTGGCCGGCGTCCAGGCCGGCCCGGAACTGATGGGTGTTGTTAAGGCTGAATTCATTGATGTTGCTTAAATAATCGCTGTCGTTATCGACCAGAAGATAGCGACCGCTGAAGGCCCGCAAGGTGTGGGGCGCGGTGATGACCGAACCGTTTTCCACAGTCAGCCGGCCCGTGCTTCCCAGATCAAAGGCGGCCAGATTTTCCGGGCGCCCTTCCCCCGATAAGGCCAGCCGGTGGGCGGCCCCCAAAGTCAGCGAGTACTGGTCGGAAGCGTTGACCAGGCTGAAATCGCTGGTCAGGGTGGTCAAGCCGCTGCTTAGATCTATGGCGCTTGAGCTTCCTGAGCCGCCGGTTTTGATGCTGTTAAGGCCGCCCCAGATGAAATGCCCTCCGCTGTCCAGGCCGCCGCTTCTGGTCAGTTGGAAAGAGCGGCCGTTATTCATGTTGACCGCAAGGGGGTCATAAAGAGCCACCAGGCCCTCCCCGCTGACGGTCAGGTAAGCGTCGGAAATCGAGTCATTGGGGGCATCCTGCGCGGTGGCGAATGAACTCACGATATAGCGCCCGAAATGGAGGCTGTTGGCGCCCGATGAATCTGTGTTTCCGGAAAAAACGGTGCTCCGGCCGGCCCCGGCCGACAATTCGACCCGGTTGTCGCCGGCGCTGGAGGTATCGAAGAAGACGGCCCCGCCATATTGAACGGCCCGGTTGTCGCGAAACGAACTGTTCTCGATCAGCCCCTCAAAGGCGCCGACATAAAGAGCCCCGCCATTGCCCCGGGCGACCCGGCCACTCTGATTCAAATTGCCGTCAGCCACATTGCCTTCAAAAACCGAACCGCTGATTCCGCCGGTGAAGGCGCCCGCCACATAAACCGCCCCGCCCCGCCGGACCGTTTTGTTGCCGGTAAAACTGGAATCGACGATTCCTCCGTACAGGTTGGTGACGCTGACGGCCCCGCCGTTGCCGTCGTCGGCATGGTCAAACTCTCTGGTGGTATAATTGCCCTGGAAAACGGAACCTTTAAGGCCGCCGGTCAGGCTGCCGCTGACATAGAGAGCTCCGCCTGAACGCCTGACGCTGTTGTTGGAAAAAACCGTCCCGCTGACCCCGCCGGAAAGATCGCGGCCGACGGAGACGGCGCCGCCGAATCCGCCGGACCCGGTTTGTTCGGCGGAGCCGCTGTTGTCGGTGAAGGAGGAACCGGCAATACCCCCCTGAAGATCCCGGCGCACATATACGGCCCCGCCGCTGAGGCCGGAGAGGTTAGCCGTGAATACGGAATTCCGGATGCCGCTTTCAAGGTCGACGTCCACGTAAACGGCGCCGCCGCTGCCGGACCAATCGTAACGTAAAGTGGTTATATTGCCGCTGAAGGTGGAATTATAAATGCCGCCCTTAAGCGAACCGTAACCCGCCTGGCCGCCGATATTTACGGCGCCGCCGTCCGCGTCGGCGAGGTTGCCGGTAAAATTCGAATCCACGATGTTGCCGGTCAGGTCATAGTAAATTTTTACGGCCCCGGCCATGGAGGTAGAGGCCACGTTACCGGTAAAAGTTGAATTCCGGATATCGCCGTTAAAGTGGCCGTTGATCCACAAAGCGCCGGCGGCGACGGCCCGGTTGCCTTCAAACGTGCTCCGGATGACGTCGCCTTTAAAATCGCCGTTCATGGCCAGGGCCCCGCCGAAGGCGGTGGTGCGGTTGTCTTTGAAAATGGAATCGGCGATGGAGCCTTCAAAATCGTCCATGAGCAAAATCGCTCCGCCGCCGATATTCACGCCATTGGCCTGATTGCCCTCAAAGCTGCTTCTGCTCAGGCCGCCCGTGAATTTATTGTGGACATACAAAGCCCCCCCGCCCGTATTGTTTAAGCCGGCGCCCACCTGAGTGAGGGTGTTGTCTTTAAAAACCGAATCGCTGATTCCGCCGGACAGAACGGCGCCTATGCGAACGGCCCCGCCGCCGCTGTTGTTGCTGGCTATTTCAGCGCTATTGCCCACAAATGAAACTTTCTCCAGGCCCCCTGAAAGGTCGCCGCCAACCCGCACGGCGCCGCCGCCCCATTGGGCGGAATAGCCGTTTTCAAAAGTTATGTTTTTAAGGCCGCCGAGATGATAATAGGTCACATTCAACGGGTCGGTGACGTCTAATAGAATATGAGGCGGAGCGCCAACGCCGACAATGGCCCCGCCCTGGCCGTTGATGACCAGATTTTTATTGGGCAGTCTGATGGTTCCATCGCTGTTTATCGTGAGCCCCGGACTCAAGGTGATCTGGTCTCCGTCATTGGCCGCGTCAACCGCGGCTTGCAGTTCGCTTTCGGTGGCAACCGGAGCCGCGCCGGCCGGGCTTACGGGAAACGCCATCAACAATAATCCGCCCAGCCCTGAAAGAGCCAGCGGCCGCCAAAAATTCAAGCTGTTTATCAACCGCTTGATCCACTTTGCTTTTGTTTTTACGTAGCTCATGCAAATCTCCTGACCTTTGAGCGTTCCTGGAGCAAATATCTGAAAAATAGTCCGAAATAGCTGAGTCATAATAGGGCCTGACCAGTATCGGGCTTTGAAAATATCGGACTTCCCGCCCGGCCGTCCAGCCGACAGTTACCCTGGTCGGGCCGGTGGAGAACTTTCAGCCTCAAGTGGCGGCGGCCGGCCGGGCGCCCCCGTATTAAATTTTATTAGAAGTGAGTGATAGTGAGCGAGTGCGAGCGAGAGTGAGAGAGTGGTAGGGTGTGAGAGTGAGAG
>JAISFR010000120.1 GCA_031263565.1 Candidatus Adiutrix sp.
TCGGTGTGAACATCGCCGTCTGATATCCACAGGCTATCCGGTCAGGGGGAAGAAACGAGTTTTGCGGCTCTCTTCCCCTTTTCCGGCTCAAATAAACGACGGCGGCCGTATTTATCTAGAGGCAACGATATGGGGGGTTGAGAACAATGGTTACCTTTAATCTTGATACCATTATCATGTTTATCTATCTGGGCGCCATGATGGCTTTGGGTTTATACTGCGTCCGCTTTATCAAAACGTTTGACGACTTTTTTGTGGCCGGCCGCCGTTTAGGTCTCACGCTGTGCGTCGGCACCATGTGCGCCTTATTTGTCGGCGGCAGCGCGATCGGCATCGCCGGCATGGGGCACGACTACGGGATCGGCGGCGTCTGGTACTATCTCGCCTACAGCATCGGCTTCGTTATTTTAGCGGTGACCTTTGTCGTTCCCCTGCGCGCCCTGAATCAATATACGGTATCGGATATCTTCTCCATCAGGTACGATGAACGGTGCCGCATTGTCTCTTCCATTATTACCTTCTTCTCCTGGATCTTCTTCTTCGCCGCCTTCATCATCGCCGGCGCCCGCGTCGTGGAAGCTCTCCTGGGTTGGGATTTCACCTTCGCCATTTTAGTCACCGCCGGTTTATTCACCATCTATACCAGCGTCGGCGGCATGTGGGCCGTCACCATGACCGACCTGGTGCAGTTCGTCATCATCATTGCGGCCCTCGTCATCGTCTTTCCGGTCGGCATATATGCCGTGGGCGGCTTTGAGGCTCTTTTCGCGGCCATGCCCGCGGAAAACAATTCCCTCATCCCGATTATGGACGGGAGCATGATGACCGGCCTGGGGTATGTGGTCGCCACCCTGATCCTGACCGCGCCCACCGGCGTCATTGCCCCGGACATTTTTATCCGGGTCTGGTGCGCCAAGGACAACCGAACCGCCAAAAATACCCTGTTGATCACCGCTTTACTCGTGGCCATCTTCGCCTTCGTCCTGGTCATGCTCGGTATGGCCGCGAGAATTATGGTTCCCGAAATGGAACATGAAATGGCCCTGCCCTGGCTGGTGCAGACCTTATTGCCCCACGGTCTCTCGGGGCTGGTTCTGGTCGCCTTGATGTCCGCGGCTATTTCCGGGGCCGTGCCCGAATTGGTCGTCTGTTCGTCCATTCTGGCCAGGGATGTTTACCAAAGGTTCCTCAACCCCAAAGCGGATGAAAAAAAGCTGCTGCAGGTTTCCAGATGGCTGACCTTTTTCGTCGGCGTCGCCGGCATGGGGCTGGCCTTGAAGCTGCCTGGTTTTATGGACCTGACCTATAACTGTTACCGCATCTTCGTACCGACGGTCCTGCCGGCCTGTGCCGCAGCCTTCTATTCCAAATCAACGACTTCCACTTCCTGCCTCTGGTCCATGGTGACCTCCGGCGTCGTAGTCGCCTTCATGATGATCTTCATGCCGGAAACCAACCTGACCTTTGCCGACCCCGTCATCATCGGCTTAATCGTTTCAACCTCGACTATGTTTATAGTCAACCGCTTCACCAAGCCGACGGCGGAACAAGTGGCTTTCGTGGAAAAAGCGCAGCAACAGATCGCTGATTATAAAAAATAAGGGGCCCAGGGCTTCAGTTCCTGGCATCATCTTGTCAGGCGCTTGCCCCGGCCCGGCCCCTGTCCTTTTAAATTACAGCAAGTAGAAAGGATCAATGAGGCCTTATCATGCTGGTCAAATCCACAGTCGAGGAATTCAATAAAATACTGGGCTCCAATTCTCCGGCTCCCGGCGGAGGCAGCGTCTCGGCCCTGTCCGGGGCCCTGGGGGCGGAACTGCTGTCGATGGTCTGCAATCTCAGTCTCGGCAAAGCCGATCTGAGCGAATGGCAGCCGCAGTTGAACGATACTCTCGACCGGGTTCAGGCCCTGGCCGCCAGCCTGCTGAAGAGAGTGGACCTGGACACCGGGGCTTTCAACCGGGTCATGGCCGCCTTTAAAATGCCCAAGGGCAGCGAAGAAGAAAAGAAGGCCCGAAGCGCGGCCATCCTGGCCGGCTATCAGGAGGCGGCGCAGTCGCCCCTGGGCATCGCCGGCGAGTGCCTGGAAGTGCTGCGCCTGGCCGACCGCCTGACAGGCCGTTTTAATCCCAACGCCCTGAGCGATTTCGGGGTGGCCGCCCTGGAGGCCTTGACCGGCCTGGAGGGGGCGGTGATGAACGTTCGCATCAACCTGCCATCCATCAAGGATGAAAAATTCGTGGCCGAAACCATGGCCAAGGTGGCCGACATGATCACTGAAGGCCGGGTTCTGAAGGACAAAATTTGCGATTACGTCAAGGTTAATCTGGGCTGACTTCCGGCTCTCCGCGCACCGGCCTGAGGAAAAAGACCGGATCGGGCCGGCCGATTCGATCTTTTCCCGGGCTGTCACTTGAATTTTGATATTATTCCAACGAAAAATTGTATTCGGACTTCAGTTGGCCTGGCTGCGGTGCCCGAAATGACCGGAGGGATCGAATTCCTTGCGAACTTCATCGATCTGGGCCAGATCCAGGTCGGCCGTTAAAATGCCTTCCTGGTTGAAGAGGGGGCCGGCCAGGTATTCCCCGCACGGGCCGACGATGGCACTGCCTCCCTGGCAGATCTGTTCGCGTTCGGTGGCCTCGAAATCGGCTCCCAAGTCTTCCGGGATCATTTCCCGGCTCAGATACTGGTTGCAGGAAAGGACAAAACACTGCCCCTCCAGGGCGATGTGGCGGATGGTGCACTGCCAGGTGGGCTTGGCCTCGGAGGTGGGGGCCAGGTAAAGGCTGACCCAGCGGGCGTACAGGGCCGCCCGCATCAGGGGCAGGTAGTTTTCCCCGCTGAGAATGGTGCCGGTTTTGCCATAGGTGGTCTCCAAGACAGTCAGAACGTTGAAATCGCCCTGGTCCCAGACCTGGCGCTCAGTGCCGGTCAGTTTAATTTTACGGTCCTGGCCCAAAAAATCGCCCTTTGGGCTCCAGAAGAACAGGCTGCAATAAAAGCGACCTCCGCCGCTCCATTCCGTCAGCCCCACCGCCAGGAAAACCCCGGTTTCCGCGGCCACTTTGGCCAGGGGAGCCAGAGCCGGGTCGTTCGCCGACAGAGAGTTCTGACGATACAAATCCCTCAGGCGGCGGCCCTCGGCGGTGGGCTGACCGCCTTTCAGTCCGAAATTGAGCACCCGAGGGTGCCCGGGGATGAAAGCTTCGGGAAACAAGACGATTTTCGCCCCCCGGTTCGCAGCCGCGCGAGTCAAACTGACGGCCTTGTCAATATTGGCCTCTTTGTCGATGAGGATGCTCCCGGCCTGGACGACGGCCACGCGAACCTGGTTTTGCATAATACTCTCCTTAAGCGACGACGTTGCCCGGGCCGTGAAGCACCGCACCCGGAAGTCGGCAATCTTTCCTATGGCCGCAAACCTCAAAGATTATTATCAGGCCATCTCCGGACCAGACTGATTCTGGAGAGGCCAGTTTCAGAATGATGTATAGGTTATTTATTGACAGAGCCTTAAAGCAACCTGACATTTTATTTGACTTATTTGGACCGGGCCTCCTTGGGCGCTGTTTCCTTGGCCCAGCCCCGGAGCGGAGATTTGGCATTCTTTCTCAGCCCCGATTCCGCCCCCTGCTGAATGACTTCCACCGCCAATTCATAAGCCTTGAGAGCGCCGGCCTGGGCGGCGATCAATTCACTTTTCAGCTCTTCAATCCGGGCGTCCTTCTCGGCAATCACCGGGGCCACATCCGGCTTGTCGGCCCTTTCAGCCGGATAGGCGGCTTCACCTTCCAGAACAGGGGTTTCCCGCAGGGACTGGAGTTCACGGTCGCCGAAAATCAGCCACTCCACCGAAACATTGAATTTTTCACAAATTCCCCGCACCAATTCAACATCCACCACCCTCTTGCCCTTTTCATACATGTACAGGGTTTGAGGGTGGATGCCCAGTTCCTCCGCGAATTCGGCACGAGAATGTCTACCTCGGATTTTCCTGATCCTGTCGCCGATGTCCATTCTCCCCCCGATTTCCCGGCGGAGCCGCTGAATTCACGTACGCCGATAACGTTAAACATTAATTTTATATTGATTGACCGAAAAAAACAAGCCCAAACTTAATGCATGTGACTTGTTTTTATATAATCAGCTTAAAGCAAAGCAAAAAATGAAATTTTGGCCCGGCAGGGGACGGCCTGGCCGGCCAAAGCAGCCGCTCGGCCGGCCAAAGCACTGTAAAATGGCGCTAATCCGTCTTAAACGAAGCGGGCGATTTCCTCCAGGGGCTTGCGGGATTTGGGGCGGGTTTTGTCGGCGGCCGGGTAGCCTATGGCGATCAGGCCGCCGAATTTCTTGTCAATCGGGATGTTCAGGAGTTCGCCCATTTTTTCCCGATCGTAAATTCCCAGGATGCAGGTGCCCAGCCCCTGGGCTTCGGCCGCGTAGCAGAAGGTGACCACGGCCGCGCCCAAGTCGCCCCTGGCGAAATACTGGCTGTCGATAATCTTGCGCAGGGCCGGCATGAGCACGGCATGCTCCTCCAGAACCACGGCAAAGGCCCGGGCGCCGGAGATGTAGGCATTGATGCCCAACTGCTGGCTGCACCTGGCCACTTCCGGGACGATTTTGGGGTCTTCAACCACCACGAAGCTCCAGGGCTGGGAATTGCAGCCGGAGGGGGCCAGACGGGCCGCCTCCAGGCATTTGACCAGCTTGTCGTGCTCCACCGGGCGGTCCGCGAAATCGCGGCAGCTCTGACGCTTGAGGCAAAGTTCCATGAAGTCCACAATTTTCTCCTTATTTACGGTGATGAGCCGGAGAACCGGCTGAAAGGCGCGGGGCCGCGCCGGGACAATTCAGGGCGGCCGGCCCCCCAGGCCACGGCGGCTGAGGGCCGGCCAAATATTTTTGAGGCGCCGGAAAAACGAAACCGAGACTTAGGCGGAGTCTCGGTTTCTAACAACAAGGAGAATAATTGGAGTTTTAGCTATGGTCTTGGGCATGACCTTTACCGAGTAACAGAGCAAGCCGTGTGCCAGTTTTTAAAAACTTTTCTAACTTTATATTAATCGTTGTAATCATTGATTTATTTTGATCCAGGGGCCTGGCGGCGGCCAGTCGGCTTCCGGCAATCAGCCCAAATTTTTGAACCAGGTTCAAAAATAGAAACCGAATTGGGTCTATTTTTTGTACTCCAGTCCAATTTTAAGAACGGTAAGAGCCGTTGATGCTGATATAGTCGTGGGAATAGTCGCAGGTCAGCATTTCGCAGCCGTGGGGGCCGGCGTTCAGATTGATGTCCAGCACGTATTCCGGCTTCTTCATGACCGCCGTGGCGGCCTCTTCCCGGCCGTTGTCGAGGCCGTTCCTGATCCAGGGCACCTGGTCGAGGTCGATATCCACGGCGTAGGGGTCGAAGACGGCCCCGCTGCGGCCCAGGGCCATGCAGATGCGGCCCCAGTTGGCGTCCTGGCCGAAAAAGGCGGTTTTGACCAGGGGAGATTCGGCCACGGTGCGGGCCGCTTTTTTGGCCTCTTCCTCGCTGGCCGCGCCGCGCAGGCGGACGGTCACCAGCTTGGTGGCCCCTTCCCCGTCGCGGGCGATCTGGCGGGCCAGGGACTTCATGACCGTGAAGGCGGCCAGGCGGAATTTCTCCAAAGCTTCCCCGGACCGGATCTCCGGAGCGCCCGAAGCCCCGGAGGCCATGATCATCAGGCTGTCGTTGGTGGAAGTGTCGCCGTCCACCGTGACCCGGTTGAAGCTCAGTTCGGCCCCTTCGGCCAGGATGGCCCGCAGAAGGCCGGGCTCCAGCCGGGCGTCGGTCAAAAGGAAGCCCAGCATGGTGGCCAGGTGGGGGGCGATCATGCCCGAGCCCTTGGCGCAGCCCCAGACCGTGACCCGGCGGCCGCCCAGGTCAAAGCTTTCCCCGGCGGTCTTGGGACGGGTGTCGGTGGTCAGGATGGCCCGGGCGAAATCATCCAGACGGTCCGGCCCCAGGGCGGCGACCAGCCTGGGCACGGCCGGGGCCAGAGCCTTCATGTTCAGTTGCGGGCCGATGACCCCGGTGGAGGCCAGCATGACCTCCTCAGGCGCGCAGCCCGCGGCCCCGCCGACCAGCTCGGCCGACCGGCGGCAGTTGAGCTCGCCTTCGGCCCCGGTCTGGGCGTTGGCCTGGCCGGAATTGGCCAGGAAAGCCCGGCCCAGGCCGGCGGCGGCCCGGTCCCGGGACCAGATAACCGGCGCGGCCCGGCAGACGCTTTGGGTGAAGAGCCCGGCCCAGGAACAGGGGGCCTCGGCCAGGATCAGACCCAGATCCGGCCGGCCGTGGTACCGGAGATCGGCGGCCACCGCCGCCGACAGAAAACCTTTGACTGACATATAGTCCCCCCGGCCGATGAAGGCGGCCGCGCCAAATCCGGGCGCCTTTGGGCATTGCCGAAACAGTAAAATTTGATTATAATCCCCCCAGCTGGAATTATCAAGCCCGAGAGGTTCCCCAAAATGAGCGACCACCATGAGCAGCCCCCCGAAAGTCAGCCCCGGCCCGGCCCGCCCGAGGGCCGGGAACCGGCCCCCCGCCGGGCGGGGCCGGGGGGGCGGAAGATCCTGGTCATCCGGCCCAACAGTGGCCTTTCCGGCGACATGATGGCCGCCGGGCTCCTGGCCCTGGCCGGGGCCGGGGCCGAGGAGCTGGACCAGATGCTGCGGGCCCTGAAACTGGACCAGCTGCCCGGCCGGGTGGCCCTGGAAAGCCGGCAGGTCAACCAGGTGGCCGGCGTGGGGCTGAGGGTCGACCTGCCCGAAGAGCACGAGCACCGCAACCTGCGCGACATCGAGAATTTTTTCAGCCGGACGGATCTGAGCCCGGGCGCTTTGGACATCGCCCGGAAAAGTTTCCGTCTGCTGGCCGAGGCCGAGGGCGCGGTGCACGGCCTTTCGCCGGAAGAAGTCCACTTCCACGAAGTGGGGGCCCTCGACAGCCTCCTGGATATCGGCCTGGCCGCCCTCCTGCTGGACCGCCTGGCCCCGGATCGCTTCATCTGCGGCCCGCTGCCGGTCTGCGACGGGGTCATCCGCTGCCGGCACGGCCTGATCCCCTCCCCGGCCCCGGCCGTGCTGCGCCTTCTGGTGGGGGTGCCGGTGGTCGGCCTGGCCAGCCGGGGCGAGACCGTGACCCCCACCGGCCTGGCCCTGCTGAAGGGGGCCGGCGCCGAATTCGGCCCCTGGCCGCCCCTGACCCTGGAAAGACAGGCCCTGGCCTATGGCTCACGCCTTCTGGAGGGCGTGCCCAACGGGGCCATTTTCGCCTGGGGCCTGGAGCCCTGACCTATTTACGCCGGAAGGGACATCATGAGCAAACAAATCTATGGAGCCAAGGAAATCGCCGGGGCCCTGGCCATCATGGCCACCGACATCCTGGCGGCCGACGCCCGGGAGCCGGCGCTGATCGGCATCCGGCGGGGCGGCCTCGTCTTGAGCGACCGGCTGGCCGCCCTGATCAAGGCCAAGCTGGGCCGTCCGCCGGCCCAGGGGGTCATTGACATCAATCTCTACCGGGACGACTGGACCCGGGCCCGGGAGCTGCCCAAGGTGGGCAAGACCGAGATTCCCTTCCGGCTGGATGACCGGCGGGTGGTGCTGGTCGACGACGTGCTCTTCACCGGCCGCACGGTGCGGGCCGCCCTCGAGGCCCTGGCCGATTTCGGCCGGCCGGCCCGCCTGGAGCTGGCCGTGCTGGTGGACCGGGGCCACCGGGAAATGCCCATCCACGCCGATTTCGCCCCCTTCCGGGTGGCCACCGGCCTGGACGAACTGGTCAACGTGCATTTCGCCGGCAGCGAGGGGCAGAGCCGCGACGAGGTCGTGGTGGAATAGCCTTCCGCCCCGGGGGATTCTCAAGATAAATGCCCTGTCAACTAATCCCCACCCAATATCTAGTTATCGGGTGGGGATTTTCTTGGCCTGAACTTCAGGCCGCCCCGGGGTCTGTCGGTGAATTTTAATTTAATCTCAAGATTTTATTCAGGTTTGGCCGCCGGCGGCCCGTTCAAGTAAGTTAAAAAAATTATGAAGGAAGACAAGCCGGTTCCGGCTGTTTTTTTGCCGCCGATATCTATCATTTTTTAGACATGTTTAATAAAGTCGTTATATTTCAAGAGCTTCCAGATAAAGGGCTTTTGTTTTTTTCTATTGTATTTATCTGAAATATCGTGTAAAATAACGGACAGTAATTATAGTCTAAGCTAGTCTAAAGTATAGGTAAAAGATTATAATGCGTTCTTAAAGAATATGAATCTTGAAATTTTTGATTGATCGCGGAGTCAACCAAATTTACTTGTTTAAATTTTAACTTTGACTTTCATCCGCCACCAGACCGGACCCCCATCAGGATTTCCGGGACAGCCAATAAGCCGATCGGGCGCCAAAAATCCCGAGACCAAGGAAATAAGAGAGTTTAACATGAAAAAAGACAAGAGCATCAAGCGCCCTGACCCAAAAGCGGCCCTGGGCGCCCTCTTCTTCGCGGCGGCCCTGGCCCTGGCGCCAGCCGGCTACGCCCAGGCCCAGACGCCGGCTAATGTGGATATCGATCTTAGCAGTGATTCGAGCGCTGACGGCAACGCCGGCGCGGGCGGCGGCGAAGGCGGCACGGCCGGCCAGGGCGTCGGCGGCGGCGCCGGCGGCGGCGGCGGCGGCGGTACGGGTCCCGGCGGCAACGGCACCGGCGGGGCCGGCGGTCAAGGCGGAAACAACTCGGCCAGCGCCAATCCTGGGGTCGGAACAAATGGCGGCAATGGCACAGTGGGCTGGCATGGCGATCCGGGTTCTTCCTCCGGCAGCCAGGGGACCTCAATCCCCAGCGGGGCCCAGGGCGGCAGCGGCGGCACGGCCGGCGCGGGCGGCAACGCCAATACCGGCACTGCGGCCGGGGGCGGCGGAGCTGTGGGGCCAAACCCCGGCGGGTCGGGCTCAGCCGGCGGCGTTAGCGGCGACCCAGGCGGCGAGGCCGGAAAAGGCGGAGACGGCGCAGCATTGACGACGGCTCATAAGATTACAAATACGGATCAAGTTATTGGTGACGGCACCGGCACCGCCTTGAGCCTGACTGGTTCCCTAGCCGGCGCGGCCGGTGTCGGCGGTACCGGCGGCGTTGGCGGCATCGGCGGCCAGGGCGGCGGCGGCGGGGCCGGCGGTAACGGCGGCAGCGCTTCCAACAGCGCTCACGCGATCAACCCCGGCGGCGCGGGCGGCGCCGGCGGCGCGGGCGGCGCCGGCGGCGTGGGCGGTAGTGGCGGTCTGGGAGGCAACGGCAATAAAGGCCAGAATTTGGAATACTCTATTTCCAATAATTATTATAATAAAATTACGGTTAACGGCAACACCTCGCTGACTACGCTGGGCGGTGAAATCGGCGGCGTAGGCGGCACTGGCGGCCAGGGCGGCACTGGCGGTACTGGCGGTAACGGCGGCAACGGCGGCAACGGCGGCAATAATGATAGCGTCTATAATGGCACTGCTGGCGGCGCCGGCAACACTGGCGGCGCCGGAGGCAACGGTGGCCAAGGCGGTAAGGGCGGCAACGGTGGCCAAGGCGGCGATGCCGGGAATGTGACCTTGATCGTCGGCAGCAATGCGACTACCACTCAGGAAGTTGTTTTTGAGGGCAATTTCAATGTTGAAACCGGCCAAGGCGGCAATGGCGGAAATGGCGGCACCGACGGCAACGGCGGCACCGCCGGCACCGCCGGCAACCCCGGCAACCCCGGCAACCCCGGCAACGGCAC
>JAISFR010000038.1 GCA_031263565.1 Candidatus Adiutrix sp.
GGGTGATAATTAAGGTTATGGAGGCCTTATCGCTCAAGCCTTTGGTGAGGGCCGGCGAAATGGCCGTCCTGGCCACCGGCTCGCAGAGCCGCACCTGGAGCAAGTTCACCGGCCTGACCCTGGATGCCGGGCTGACCGGGCCGGTGGTCAGTCTGTATAATGCGGTCATGTCTCTGCCAGACAAAATAGCGGCGGTCAAAAATTCCAATAACGGCCAGATTCAGGCCCTCAACGGCATTGTGGCCGGACGGAGCGTCATTGATATTCTGACCGGACCCAGTGCCATTAAAAACGCCGTCGAGCAAGGCCAGACCACCGCTTTCATGTCGGAGGTTTATGAACAACTGCCAAACTTGAGCAAAGCGCAATACGACGACATTGCCGGGTACTTTCAAAATAATAATCTGTTATTTATTGACAGAGCCTAAAAGTTCATCAGTTCCGGCGGCTGATCGTCGGTCAGTTCGCTCAAGGTCGGGTCGGCCTTGAAAATGGTGTTGAGATGGCCGCTGACCAGGACCGGGCCGGGGGGACTTATTTCGGCCCATAAAAGGCAGGGGCGGGCGGCCTGATGATGGACTTCCATTTTAGGGGCCGCCAGGCGGGCCGACCAGAAGGGGGCCAGGATGGCGTGCTGTTCAAAATTAAGCGGTGCCTCTTCCAGTTCCCCGGTTGAATCGAAGCCGCGCACCGTATAGCCGGGGCGGCCGCCGATGTCCAGGGCGGCGCTCAGGGTCAGGCGGCTGGCCGGGGCCAGGGCCGCCAGAGCGGCCAGACCGCTGCCCACCTTCTTGAGGCCGGCCAGACTGCGGCAGCAGACCAGAACCTGCTCGCTGCCCAGGCTGAAGGCGGCCAGAACTTCCTCGGGCGCCAGACCCAGGGTCGCCGAGAGGCGGCTTTCACCGGCCGGGGAAAAACGGTCGGCCTTGGGCTGGGGGAGAGACAGGCCCAGGCGCCCGTCAGCCCGGGGACCGACCCGGAAAACCTGCCGCCGCCCGCCGCGGCCCAGAAGTTCCACCGGGCGGGTGTCCGGGGCCAGGCCGGCCCCGAAAAGGGCCTGGGCCGTGGCCAGGGCCCCGTAATCGGCGCTTTCAATCTCCCGTTGGGGGGTGAAATAGCGGACCATGAAGGCGTCATGATGCGGCAGAACATAGGCCGTCACCGGGAGGGCCATTTCCTGGGCCAGGGCCTGAAGGAAAACCTCCTGCCCCAGGTGGCGCAGAATGACCACCCCGGCTTTGCCGCCGGAAAAGAGACCGTCGGTGAAGGCGTTTATCAGAAATATCTTGACAATCATGGTTCAATGGTGAGCCTTGACCGTTGTCAGGTCCGGCTCCCGGCGGAAACGGCCGGGGCCAGCCCGCTGGGCAGAACCTGGCGGCCCAGGGAGCGTTCCAGGGTGGCCCAGGCCAGATTGTAGTCGTAGAGGGCCTGATAGTGGTCATACTGGGCGTTGGAATAACGGGTCTGGGCGTCCAGCACTTCGGTGTTGGTGGCCACCTGCTCCAGGTAACGCTCCCGGACCATGCGCAGATCCTCGGTGGCTGAAACCACGGCCTTGGCCGAAACGTCGATGTTCTTGCCGGCCGTAATCAGATTGTGGTAATTGGTGGTGACCTCCAGCTTGGTGTTGTCTTCCAGGCTGGTCAGGCTGTTGATAGCCCGGTTGTGCTCGACCTTGCTTTTTTCCACCTGGGCCTTGGTGCGGCCCCATTCCCAGAAGTCGAAGGCGGCCACCGCGGCCACGTTCCAGCCGGCGTCATTGTTGCTCCAGCCGCCGTGGGCCTTGGCCGAGTTGCCCATGGAATTGTTGGTCCAGGTCACCCCGACCTGCGGGTAGTAACCGGAACGGGCCGCGTCGATGTTCCTGGTGCTGGCTTCCACCTGGTTGCGGCCCAGCTTCATTTCCGGGCTCTCGTTGAGGCTGAACTCCAGGCATTCGGCCATGCCCAGAGGAAAGCGGGTGTATTTAAGGGTATCCACCACCCGGATGGGGTTTTCCATCGACTGGCGGAGAAGAATGTTCATCCGGGTGCGGGCCACGGTCAGATCCCGGCTCAGGTCGGTCTGGTTCTGAACGGCCCGGGCCAGTTCCACTTCGGCCTCCAAAACCTGGTTCTTGGGCGCCATGCCCACTTCAAAGAAATTCCGGGCCACGTTCAGGTGGCTTTCCAGGTTGACCACCGTGGTCTGGGCCACTTCCAGGGCTTTTTCAGTGGCCAGGATGCTGTAATAGGCCTGCTTGACCGAGAGCATCAGATCTTCGCGGGTCTGAATTTTCTGAATCTCGGCGGCATCCGTGCCCAGCTCGGCCAGCAGATAGTTGGCCCGGTTTTTACCGCCGGTGAAAAGGGGCTGGGTGATCTGGGTCTGCCAGACATACTGGGCGGTTCCCTCGAGAGGACGGCCGCTGAGGTCAACAGCCCCGCGCCGGTTGGCCTGGGCCAGGTCGTTGTATCTGGTGGCGCTGTAAGCGGTGGAGGCCGTGGGCAGGAAGGCGGTGATGGCCTCCCAGCGGGTCCACATGGCGCCCACCTGGCTCTGATCGGCGCTGTCGAGCAGGGGGCTGACCTTATTGGCCAGAGCCAGGCACTCTTCCAGGGTCAAGGCCCGGTCGGGCGCTGCCGGAACATCCAGGGGCGCCTGGGGGTCGCTGTCGGGCAAGAGCGTGGCTTCCCCGAAAATAGTTTGCGGCACAGGGCTGGGAGCCATCGGCGGACGGCTGATCTTAGCCCGTGAGTTATCGGCGCAACCCGGCAAAAACAAAATGAGGCTCAGGCCCGCCAGGCCGGTCAGCAGCTTGGAAATAGACATAGTGCTAAAAATCCTTTCATTCTGAGAGGCCGGCCCGTCAGTTCAAAAAGCGCCCAAGTTTTGCCCTTCAAACCGTTTACCTACCCGGGAGCGGCGTTGCCCATGACGCCGCAATGGCCCACCGGTATGATACCTTTAAACCGTGAATATTTCAAGCGATTACTGCCGAAAAGATTGGTCTGAATTATAATATTATTATATATAATTATAGTAAATCGTAAACTAATATATAAAATATTTATATATTATGATCTAAATCAATTTAATTACATTCTTTTGGGCTGATTTAGCTTGACCTCGGAAAAGGCCAAAAAAGAACCCGCCGGGGCGGCGGGTTCTTGATCACGCTTATGTTGCAACGGCCGACCAGGCGCCGGAGCCGGAGCCGGGCTCTGCCCGGCTATTTGGCGGATTTGGCCTGCTGGTAGCGGGCCTCGGCTTCCGGCAGAAATTTTTTGATGTCGGCTATGCGTTTCTCATCCGAAGGATGGGTGGAGAGAAAGTCCGAGCCGCTCTTGCCGGAAGCCTGGCTCATGCGTTCCCAGAAAGCCACGGCCGCCTGGGGATCGTAGCCGGCCATGGCCGTCAGCGAGAGCCCGATGCGGTCGGCCTCGCTCTCGTGGGCCCGGGAATAGGGCAGGAGTATGCCCACTTCGCTGCCCAGGCCATAGGCGGCCATGGCCATGTCGGAGGTCAGGGCCGAGGCTCCGCCCACTCCCAGACCGACGCCCAGGAGGGTGCCGCCGACATTGGCCATGAGCTGCTGGCTGGCCCTCTCCCGGCTGTGGTGGGCGATGGCGTGGGCCACTTCATGGCCCATGATGACCGCCACCCCGGTCTCGTCCCGGCAGTAGGGCAGGATGCCGGTGTAGACGGCCACCTTGCCCCCGGGCATGCAGAAGGCGTTGACGTCCTGGGATTCGATCAGGTTGAATTCCCAGTTGTAGCTGGGGATTTCGTCGGCCAGACCGTGTTCTTTCAGATAGGTTTCGGCCGCGCGGCTGATCCTGGCCCCCGCGCTTTTGATCATGGCGGTGGACTTCTGGTCGCCGGACAGCGGCCCTTTTTGCAGCATCTCCCGGTATTGGGTGGCGGCCGCGGCGTTCAGGTCTGAATCGCCCACCAGGCTCAACTGGCTGCGGCCGGTGCCCGGCACGGTGGCGCAGGCCGCCAGCCCCAGGGCCATAAAAGAGATCAGGAGCAATTTCAGAGCAGGGCCCGGGTACGGAAAGCCTTTCATGGCGGGTTTCTCCTTTGAGATCGATTAAAAAGGCGGCCTTTGTTTTTAAGGTCTGGGCGGCCATTAAGGCTTGGCGGCCGCGTATTCCAGAATTTTGATGAAGGTTTCGGCGTCGGTGGCCCCGTCGAAATAGCCCAGGGGCTCGCCGTCACTCTTCAGAAAGGTGACGGTCGGCAGAGCCGTGGAGCCCCGCAGTTTCCGGGAGAGTTCTTCCGGATCGTTCTGCACGTCCACCGAGACGCCCACAAAGGAGCGCTCGAAGACCTCCCGCACCTGGTCCTGGGAAAAGACCTCTTGGCGCAGCATGCGGCAGTAGCCGCACCAGTCGGCCCAGAAGAAGACCATGACCAGCTTTTTTTCGTCCGCGGCCTGTTTCAGGGCCTGGTCATAGCTGATGAAAGAGAGCCCCGCGGCCTGGGCGGACAGGGACTGGAGAAAAAACAGGAGGGCGGCGCACAGGGCCAGGAACAGTCGTTTCATTGGCGGATCTCGTTCTTCTAAAGGGTCAGATTTAAACGGTTGGCGATCAGCAGAAGGCCCAGGGCGATCATCAGGACCCCCAGCACCCGGCCCGACCATTTGAGCACCGGGCGCAGCCGGCTCAGGGCCTTCCAGGCCGCCCCCCAGCTCAGCGACAAAATCAGGAACGGCAGGCCCAGGCCCAGGGAGAAGACGGCCAGGAGCCTGAGGCCCAGGCCGCTGGACTGCTCGGCCGCCGCCAGGGCCAGAATGCCCCCCAGCACCGGCCCCACACAGGGCGTCCAGCCGGCGGCAAAGCCCAGGCCGACCACAAAGGAACCGGCCAGGCCCAGGGGGCGGCGGCGCAGGTCGGCCCTTATTTCCCTCGTCAGAAAAGAGGGCGAGAGCAGCCCGGCCAGATAAAGGCCGAAAAAGATCATCAAAGCCCCGGCCAGATAGCGCAAAAGGCGGCCGTAATTTTCCAGAAAGGCGCCGGCCAGGCCGGCGGCCGCCCCCAGGGCGCAGAAGACCACGCTGAAGCCCAGCACAAAAAGGAGCGTGGGCGCGAAAAGACGCGGAAAGCCGAAGCTCTTTGGCTCTTCGGCGTTCATTTCGCCCAGGCTGAGGCCGCTGACCAGGGTCAGCCAGGCCGGAATAAGCGGCAGCACGCAGGGTGAAAAAAAAGCCAGCAGCCCGGCCGTAAACGCCGCGCCGAACCCCACCTGCTCTATGAACAAAGCCCCCAGATTCAAAAGGTCGCTCCCTTTTGGTCCCGACTCAGGCGCGCAGCCAGCGTTCCGGAATCACTTCCGGAACCTTTTTCCGGCCTTCGGCTGCCGCCTGATCGCAATAAAGCAGGCAGTAGCAGCGGCCGTAGCGGGCCGTGTCCTCCTCGCGGAAGGCGCAGGGGCAGACTATTTCCCGGTCCCTTTCCCGCTGGCCGGTGGCCAGGCGGCAGGGGCAGGACCCGTAGCCGTAACGCTCCTTATTGGTCAGGATCCCGTTCAGGACATCGAGTGTCCAATCATGGTCGGGGTTGAAATAAAAGCCCTTTTTTTCCTGGGTCGGCTTCAGCAGGGCGTAGAGTTCCTCGGCGGTCATTTCCGGCCTTTCATCTTGTCCGCCAGCTGGCGGATGTCTTCCTCCCGGCAGCCGACAATGACCTTGCCGCCTCCGATCAGGGTGGGGAAAGTCTCGGCCGGGTTATATCTGGACATCTCGGCCAGACAGGCCTGCATCTCGGCTTCCGGCAGCTGGTCGACGTTCACCTGGTCATATTCGCAGCCCAATTCGGCCAAAAGTTTTTTGGCGGCCCGGCAGTGCACGCAGGTGGACAGGGCGTAAAGAAATATTTTCGATTGATGGTCCGGATCATAGAAAGGCATTTGGTCTTCCTTTCCTGGCGGTCAGCGGCGGCCCCGGGTTAACGCTTTTATCATAGTATTCTTTATTTCCGATGTCCATAACAAAAAACGGCCGCCAAAGGGCTGCCCATTTAAAAATCAGTAAAAAGGCCGGCCCGGGCCGCCCGCGCTTTCCTCTTGTCGTCAGGGCGGCTTTGTGCGAAACTTGGCCAGGCTGTTTTTTTATCGCCGGGAGGGAGAGCATGGTCTCTAATTTCGTCAGTCAGGAAGAGCTGTTCGGCCAGATCATGAAGGCCCGGACCCGCATTTACCAGGTCGCCGAGGCCACCCCGCTGGAGCTTTACGACATGTCCGGCGGCTGGACCATGCTTTTGAAGCGTGAGGATCTTTCCCCCATCCATTCCTATAAGTGGCGCGGGGCCTTCAATTTCCTGAAAGCCCGGGAGACCGAGGCCCGCCGCCTGGGGGTGGCTGCGGCCTCGGCCGGCAACCACGCCCAGGGCGTGGCCCTGTCGGTCGCCCGGCTGGGCATATCGGCCCATCTGTTCATGCCTCGTTCGGCTCCGCGCTTGAAGGTCGAATCGGCCGCCCGGCTGGGCGGTTCCTGGGTGGAGATCAGCCAGGTGGGCGACAATTACGATCAGGCCGCGGCCGCGGCCCTGGATTTCTGCCGGACCGGGGGCGCTCTCTATGTGCCGCCTTACGATGATGTGCTGGTCATGGCCGGGCAGGGCGTGCTGGGCGACGAACTGATGGTCGGCCCCCACCGGCCGGATGTGGTTTTCGTCCAGATCGGGGGCGGCGGCCTGGCCGCCGGGCTGGCCGCGGCCATCAAAACTTACGATCCCGGCGTCAGGATCATCGGGGTGGAGGAAGAGGGGCAGGCTTCGATGAAGGCCGCTCTTTCGGCCGGAGAACCGGTGACCCTGGAACATGTGGATGTCTTTTGCGACGGCACGGCCGTCAAGCGGGCCGGAACCCTGCCTTTCCACTTGCTGAAGGATCTTCTGGACGACCTGGTGACGGTCAGCGTGGGCGAGGTTTCGGCGGCCATCCAGAAACTGTGGCAGGTGGGCCGGGTCCTGTCCGAACCCAGCGGCGCGCTGGGCCTGGCCGCCGCCCGGCGGATGGGCGATCAGCTCAAAGGCCTGAAAGCGGGCATCATCCTGACCGGGGCCAACCTGGATTTCCGGCAGCTGGCCCAGATCTCCCGCCGGGCCGGGGCGGGTATGGAGTCTCGCGCCTATTATCAGATCCGCCTCGACGAGCGGCCCGGGGCCATGCTGACCCTGATGAAGACCCTGGCCCCGCTGGGGCTGAATATCAGTTACCTGATGGTCGGGCAGAACCATCACCAGGCGGCCTATCCTGTTTTGGGCCTGGACGGCCCCCGGAAGCGGGCCGAAAAGCTGCCCCTGGTCCTGGCCGGGGCCGGCTACGACTTTCGGGACGTTTCCGACCGGGTCGATCTGAGTTTCCGGGTGGCGCCTTTCCAACCGGCCCTTTTCAAACGGCCCTTTGCCGCCATCTTCAACTTTCCGGAGCGGGCCGGGTCCCTGACCGAGTTTCTGGAATGGATGTCGCCCCTGGGCACCATCTCCTATTTCAATTACGTCCACACCGGGGAGCAGGTGGGCCGGGCCCTGGTGGCCCTGTCCTTCGAGTCGGACGAGAAAAGGGCCAGGTTCCTGGAGGAACTGAAAAAAAGAGGCCCCCACTACAACCGTCTGGCCTCGGACACCATCGAGGCCCTGGGCGTGACCGAGGAGAGCCGCTTTTGATTCCCGACCCCCGAGAAAATATCTGGGAGCATTCCCGGAACGTGCTTGATCTTTACCGCCGCCGGGCCAGGGGGGAGGAGGAGATGGACGCCTCGGCCCAGGCCGCCGAGGTTCTGGCGCCCTTTATCCGCTCGGTTCAAAAGCCGCCGCGCCTTCTGGACGCCGGCTGCGGCAGCGGCTATCTCTGGCATTCCTTTCTCCGGCGCGGGCTGAATATTGAATATTACGGGCTGGACTACAGCCCGTCCCTGATCAGCATCGGCCGGGAGGAACTGCCGGCCTTCGGGCTGCCCCCGGAACGCCTGATCTGTGCCAGCCTGGAGGATCTGCGCGACCGGCCCTGCGACCTGGCGCTGCTCATCAACACCCTGACCTTCTGCCCCGACTTCCGCCAGCCCCTGGACCGCCTGGCCCAAAGCGGGGCCGAAGTCATCCTGATCCGCGACAATTTCGGGCCTGAAACCATTCGCCGCTGGGAGACCGACGGCTATCTGGACCCGGGTTTCAATCATCTCAAAGCCTATTGGAACCAATGGAGCGCGGCCGAAGTAAGCTCCTTTCTGGGCCAATACGGTTTTCGGGTCGAGCCCCTGGTCGACCGCCGCTCAAGGGGCCGGGTGGAAATGGTGGTGGACAAGCCCTATCGCTGGTCCTGGCTTCTGGCCTGTCGGGGCGCGGCCGGCGGCCGGCTTGGGGGCCGCTTTTCAGCGGCTTGTAAAAATAGTTGCCAAGCGGTCTGACATAAGTTAAATTTCAAATTGCCGGCAGGTTGAAGAACATAGACAGACGCGAGGAGACAGGAACATGACGGAACGGACCTACATGGTCAATTCGGTGGTCAAGTGCATGGCCATCATGGAAGCCCTGGCCGAAAATGGCCCTTCGTCGCTGTCGGACCTGAAGGCCGTTCTGGGGCTGGACAAGGCCACCCTGCACCGCATTCTCAGCACCCTTAAGGCCTTGGACTATGTCAGGCAGAACCGCAGCGACCAGCGTTATTTCCTGACCTTCAAGATGTTTCAGACCGGAAACCTGGTTTTGGAACGCGGCGGTCTCAAGGCCCTGATCCACCCCTATCTGGAAAAAATTTCCGGCGAATTCCAGGAACTGATCTACGCTTCGGTCATGACCGAGCCCGGTCAGGCCATCTGCATCGACAAAAGCGAGGTCGATCTCTTCCAGCAGCTCAGGCTCAACGTCTCCATCGGCGGTCGGGTCAGCATGCACGCCTCCAGTATGGGACGCTGCTACCTGGCTTTCATGAATCCCCGCCACCTGCCGGAAATCATGGCCGGCCTCAGCTATGAAAAATACACGCCGGCCACTTTGGTGGATCACGACGACCTGGCCCGGGAACTGGACAACATCCGCCGTCAGGGCTACGCCATTGAGGAGGGCGAGCGCATTGAAGGGGCCATGTGTATCGGCGTTCCGGTTCTCAACAGCCTGGGGCAGGCCCAGGCGGCCATCAGCGCCACCGGCCCCAAGGCCCGTATTCAGGAAAAGAAGGCCGGGCTCATCAAAGCCCTGACCGAGGCCTCCCGGGAACTGTCGATCATCTGCGGTCTGCCCCCGGAGCGCTGGCCGGGTCCCGGCGCGGGCTTCAGCCCGGCCGGGCCGCAGGACTGATGAAAGTTCCGGGTATAAGCTTCGGCCCCCGATTTTTGAAGGAGGCCCTGGCCGGCCAGGACCTCGGTTCCGCCGCCCGGTTTTCCGACCGGAAAATCGCGGCCGTGCTGGCCGTTTTTCTGGCGACCGAACAGGGCGCCGCGCTGTTGTTCACCAAGAGGAGCCCGGCCCTGGGCCAGCACGCCGGGCAGATTTCCTTTCCCGGGGGCGCCTTGGAGATTCAGGACGCCGACCTTCAAAGCGCGGCCCTGCGCGAGGCTGGGGAAGAAGTGGGCCTGGGCGCCGACGAACTGGAGATTCTGGCCCCCCTGCCGTTGCAGCCCGTTCTGGAGCACTGGCTCATCCACCCTTTCGCCGCCTGGTGGGCCCGCCCCCGGCCTCTCGCGCCCAGCCCGGACGAGGTGGAAAAAATCATCATCAGCCCCTTGGGCGAACTGCTGAGCCAGCATCGACGGGACTGCTGGCAGATCCCCGACCCCTCCCACAGCTGCCGCTACACCATATCCGGTGAATTGCTCTGGGGAGCCACCGCCCGCATCACCGGCCGCCTCCTGGACCGTCTGCTCAGCCGGGGGCTCCTCTGAGCGAAATTTAAAGTGTTATGAAGCGCTATAAGCGGCCGAAGGTTTCGCGGTCGGGCATCTCCGGGGGCCGGGGCAGGGCCAGGATATTTATTTCCCGGCTGCCGCCGGCCCGGAACTGAAGGCGGGCCCGGGCGCCGCCGACGATGGTCCCCAAATCGACGAAGCGATGGCGAAAATCCTTGTTGGGACGGGCCTGGAGCAGCTCGCCGACGGTCTGGCGGATCTCCAGAACCACAGTCGAAGCGCCGCCCTTCTGATAG
>JAISFR010000067.1 GCA_031263565.1 Candidatus Adiutrix sp.
GCGCCGGAAAGCCGAAAAGCCGGGCCGGGACTTTGTTTCCGGCCGCCTGTTTTTCCCTCTCGCTGGCCGGGCATATCCTGCTGATCGCTCTGCTGGTCGCCTGGGCCTCCGGCCAGGCGCCGATGAGCGCCTTTGAGCCGGCGCCGGGTTCCCCTTTTCTGGAGGCGACCCTGATCGAGACGGCGCTCCTGGGCGGCGGCCAGGCGGACCATCCGGAAGCGGACGAAGACGGGCCGGAACCCGACGAATCGCCTCTCCCGCCCCCTTCGGCGCCGGAAGCGCCGGACTGGCCGCAAGCTTTCGACTTAAAAGCCCCGGAGCCGGAAACAGCGCCTGAACCCCGGCCCAAGCCGCCGCCCAAGCCCCAGACTGCCGCCAAAAGACCCAAAACAGCCGCCCAGGCTTCGCCGTCATCTAAGAAAGCGGGCCATTCCGGACCAGGCCATCCTTTGGGCAGTCCGCAGGGCAATTCGGCCGCGGGCGGCGGCGGCGCGGGCGGCCTCGGCCAGTCAGGCGCCGTGGGCTGGCAGGCGGTCAGGGTTCCCCAACCGCTTTACCCGCCCCTCTCGCAACAGAACGGCGAGCAAGGCCGGGTGGTGGCCGCGGTGGTCGTGTCGCCGAGCGGCCGCGTTTCCTCCGCCTCCATCGTCCGGTCGAGCGGTTACGCCCGTTTGGATCAAGCCGCCCTGAGCGCGGCCCGCCATATATCTTTTCGGGCCAAAAGCGGCGGCGCGCCCCGTTCCGCCGTGACTGTCGAGGTTCCCTATCGTTTCAAAATCAGGTATTGAGCCTGAAGGAGAAAAAATGACCGACAATCTGAAAAATGTCCTTTTAAACGAAACCGCCGGCCTGGTGGAGCGGAAACTCGGCGCTCAGTTGGATGATCTGCGGGTCGAGCGGGCGGTTTTCGGTCTTTTCTTCAGCGGCGTCAAGCTCAGTAACGGCTGCGGCGGCTTGGCCTTCACGCCGATTAAAGAGCTGCCCGCCGCCGTCTGCTGCCCGAGCTCGGCCCAGGCCATGCCGCTTTCCGGCCAACTGTCCGCCCGCCCCGTTCGTCAGTATTTAGCCGACTTGAACAGCCCGGCCATTTTGAAGAAAACGCTGGCCCTGTCGGTCTTAAACGCTTTAAGCGCCGCCTGCTGGCAGGCGGAACCCGAGCCAGGCTATGAAATAGTTACCGGCAAAGATGCCTTTGATGAAGCCGACATTCCCGAGAAGGGCCTGACGGTCGTCATCGGGGCCCTGGTTCCGATGCTGAGGCGCCTCATCAGGAAAGGGGCGGATTTCAGGGTGCTCGAACAAGACCCGTCGACCTTGAAGCCGGCGGAAATGCCGTATTTCCGGCCGGCTGATCAGGCCTCCGAGGTGCTGCCCCAAGCCGATCTTTTGGTCGTCACCGGGGTGACCATACTTAATGACACTTTGCCGGAGATCTTGAAGATGGCCAGGCCGGGGATTGAAATCATCGTCACCGGCCCCACCGCCAGCATGCTGCCGGACGCGTTTTTCAAACGGGGGGTGACCGTCCTGGGCGGCACCCTGGTCACCAAGCCGGATGAATTGCTTGATTTGCTCAGTGAAGCCGGTTCCGGCTACCATTTTTTCGGCCGGAGCGCCGAAAGGATCATTATCAGGAATAAATAGGAATTCCGCCCTTGGCGCGGGTCAGGGCAGGGCGCTGACCCGGTTGCGGCCGGAAGCCTTGGACTGATACATGGCCTTGTCGGCCCGGGCAAAAAAAGACGAGGGGTCGTCGTCGAGCTTGATTTCGGCCACCCCCACGGAGACCGTGACCCGCACGGTGTGGTCGTTGTTTTTGAAAAGCTTGAATTCCACCGCGGTTATATGGCGCCGCACTTTTTCGGCCACGCCCATGGCCGCCTCCAGATTGGCGTTGGGCATCAGGATGACGAATTCATCCCCGCCGTAACGGAAAATGAGATCATCTTTGCGGAGGGCTTCCCGGGTCAGCCGGGCCACATAGGCCAAGATCCGGTCACCGGCCAAATGTCCGTAGGTATTGTTAAAATCCCGAAAATTGTCGATGTCGAAGACCGCTATGCTGCACGTCCGCAGGCCCTGGGCCCTGAAGGCGCTCAGGGTTTTGACGATCTGGTTGTCGTAGGCCCGGCGGTTGTAGATCTCAGTCAGCGGATCCCTCAGCGAGACGGCCCGCAGGTTTTCAATTTCCTGGAGCATCTCATGGCTTTGGCGGGAAAAATCATCATAGTCGCGCTGGCTTTTGACCAGACGTTTTTCAGCGTTTTGCTTTTCAGCGCTCAGGCTCTGCATCCGGTGCTGCTCGGCCAGCTTTTTGTACTGAACGCAATCCCGCAGCTTGCTCACTTTTTCGGAAATCTGCCGGCACAATTCTTCGAGGCCCATTTCTCTAGGCCGGGCCAGGGCGCTGATTTCCATCAGGCCTTCTTCCATGTTTTCCGTGAAGCTTTTCTCCGAGGCGGCCAGGTAAGCCTGGCTGGAGTCTATGGAACTGATGAAATCTCTTTCCGTGGCCTCCAGGGTCTGCAGAATTTCTCCGATGCGCTGAAAAGCCAGGGACCGCTCTTCCCATAGATCTTCCCGAACCTGAAGCACCAGATCCAGGATTTTGGTCAGAATGTCGTCCAGCGGAGCTTCCGACTCCACCAGTTTGACCAGGCGGTCGACTTCGGCCTGATAGTGCTCAGGCCTGAGGGAGACAATAAACTTAATTATTGATATCAAAATCTTCTGGGTTTTGTCGCTGAAAGACGCGGCCGGCGCGGGCCGGTCTTTGTCCCGCATCTGGCCCGGGGAAGCGGAGCGCACTTCCACCGAACCGCTGGCCACCCGGGCCTTGATCTCGCTGAAGCTGTTGGCCAGGTTGAAGGCCTGGCGTTTGACGAACTCGGGATCCAGAACCCGCTTGGGGTCGGAGCCCAGGAGCTTGTTCAGTTCTTCCAGGGCCGGAGTGAAAGGGGCGCCGCCGACGGCCAGAATATCGGCCAG
Organism: Candidatus Adiutrix sp.; assembly: GCA_031263565.1. Classification (GTDB taxonomy): domain Bacteria; phylum Desulfobacterota; class Desulfarculia; order Adiutricales; family Adiutricaceae; genus Adiutrix. The sequence continues at coordinate 2,989 of JAISFR010000067.1, forward strand.
CGACTCCAGAAGGTAGGAGGCTGATTTTTCCAATTCATCAAGATTGACAGGATTCATACCGTATATCCAATTGAGGGGGAAGTCGAAATCCCCTTCAATGAGGGGATGGAAGGATCAGTTCATAAATAACTTGTACATTCTCCTGGCTGCGTTGTTCTCGTTTTGGCCGCTGACAATCCGGCCAAAACGAGAACGCCTGGCCAGAAAAACGTGCAAATTGTTTCTGAACTGATCCGAACAAAGGCGGCTGGGTAAACTGATCTGGCCGGCGGCAATCACGAAATCAGTTCTTGCTTAAAGAAGAGCTTTTGCGGCTCAAAATGGGGGCCTTGAAAAAATCAACCCCCTCTTTTTTTAAAATTTCCTCCTGGGCTTCGGTGGACAAGCCTCGGATGTTGCGCCGGGCGCTGACCCCGTAATGTATCTTCAGGGCTTCATCCGTGAAATCGGGCCCGACGTCGTCAAAGTCCCGTTCCAGGCGGCTGGAAAATTCGGCCCAGCGGCGGAACAATTCTTGAAGCTGTTCCGCCCCGGTCAGGTCCGGGCGCTTTTCAGGCTTCTCCCGTTCCGGCCGGGCGAAGCGCTGCAGCCCGAAAGTCGACGGGCGGCGGCTGATGCTTCCGTCTCCGCAGACCGGGCAGAGCAGGAGTTTTTCAGACAACTGCCTCTCCAGGTCGTCCAGATTGGAAAACCAGCCTTCGAAACGGTGCCCCTGGGCGCAGATGAGGTCATAGATCAGCATCACTAAATCCTGATTTGCCGGCCGACAAATTTTATTTGTTCATTAAAGTTAAACAGCGGCCGGCCATTTGTCAATCAGCGCTTTTCATTTCCCGCTCGATTGCTCGTCCCCGCCTGATTCGTCGCTCTGGCTTTTGATCTTGCGCCGATGCTCAAAGGTGACCAGGCGGTGCTCCAATGAGCCGCTTCTTTTGGGCCGGCCGGCTGATGAGGGGGGGCGCTTGAAAATCAGCAGTTCCTCTTCCGGCGCCTGTTCCGCGACCTCAGCCTTCTCTTCCGGCCCTTCGTCCCCTGATTCTTCCGGCTCCTGGTCTTCGTCGAAAGATTGAGCGTCGCTTTCACTTTCATCCGGGGGGGATTCGGACCGGGCGCCCGGCTCCGGGTCATCCTCATCCTCATCGGCGGCCGTCGCGGACGAAAGAGCCGGTTCCCCGGCTTCTTCCGCATCGTCTGACGCGGGGGCGGCGCTGAGGTCCATGATGTCTTCATCGTCGTCCAGCATCATGACCTGCGGCAGATTCATCACCCCGTCGTCTTCGTCGTCCACCGTCACCTGGGGCAGGTCCAGAATGCCTTCGTCATCATCGTCGCCAGCCAGCGTGAATTCCGAGAGAACCATGACCTCTTCTTCGTCCTCAGCGGGCGGCTGAGTGAGATCCATAATCTCGTCATCCACGGTGGCCGGCCCCAGGTCGGAAAACAGCCTGACATCTATTTCATAAGCGCTGTCAAGTTCACCCCTGGCCAAAATATCGGCCTCCACCGAGATGCTTTCGGTGAGCAGCCTGGCTTCGTCGGGCTCTTCGTTCTGAAAATCTTCCGATACGGGTTCGGCCTGTTCCCCGGTGATCGACTCTTCCGGCGGGCAGTCCTTCGCTTCAGGCGCCGCCGGCCCTGCCGGCCGCCGCTCTTCAAGCTGAGATTCGGGTTCTTCTTCGGTCTGGCTTTCGGCCTGGGTTTCGCTCTCTTCCCGATCCCGGTATTCTTCAGGCTGAGACTCGGCCACCTCTTCGGCCTGGGGCTCAACCGCCGGGCCGAGGGCTTCAGCGGCTGATTCGGGAGCGGCCGGAACTTCAGGCAACCGTTCGGCCACCTTGGCCTCCAAAAGCTCCGGCAGCCGTTCGGCCACCTTGGCCTCCAAAAGCTCCGGCAACCGTTCGGCCACTTTGGCCTCCAAAAGCTCCGGCAGCCGTTCGGCCGCCCTGGCCTCCAAAAGTTCCGGCAGCCTCTCGGCCGCTTTGGCCTCCAGAAGCTCCGGCAGCCGCTCGGCCGCCCTGGCCTCCAGAAGCTCCGTCAGACGCTCTTCCGCCCTGGCGGCTAAAGTCTCCGGCAGACGCTCTTTCACTTTGGCCTCCAGGGCCTCGGGTAAAGCGGCTTCAACCCTGGGCGCCAGGGCTTCCGGCAACTTGGCCTTAACTTCATTTTCCAGAGCTTCCGGCAGCCGATTGGAGATTTCCCGGGCCAGGAACTCAGGTATTTTATTGTGAATTTCAGTAGCCAGAATTTTTGGCAGGCGCTCTTTGGCCTTGCTGGCCAGAATTTCCGGCAGACGGGCTTCCACCGTCTCGCTCAAGGCCTGCGGCAAGCGTTCTTCAACTCTGATCTTCAGCTCTTCCGGCAGGCGCTCGGCCACGGCCCGGGCCAGGGCTTCCGGAATTTCGGCTTTGACCGCCGCCTTGACCGCCGCCACCCGTTCAGCCTCCAGGGCCTGGAGGGCGCCGGGCAGGGTTTTGCCCACCTCGGCCCGCAGGGCTTCCGGCAGACGGGCCTTGACCGCCTCGGCCAGAGCGCCGGGCAGGGCCGCCGCCACCCGGCCGGCCAGGGCTTCGGGCAGGCCGGCGTTCACGGCCCGCTTCAGGACTTCAGGCAAAGCGGCTTCCACGGCGGCCTGAAGGGCCGCCGGCAGGCGGTTCCTTATTTCGGCGTTCAGGGCTTCAGGCAGCTTATCGGCCACCGCCGCGGCCAAAGCTTCCGGAAACTTGGCGTTGACTTCCCGGGAGAGCATCCGGGGCAGCTTTTCGTTCAGGCCGGCGTTGAGGGCTTCCGGCAGATGCCGGCGCACTTCCTCATTGAGAGCCTCCGGCAGTCTGGCCTCCACTTCGGATTTCAGGGCCGGGGGCAGGCGCCGGTTCACTTCCGGCGCCAAGACTTCCTGAATCCTGTTTTCCACTTCGGCCCTGAGGGCTTCGGGCAGTTTGGCCTTGACCTGGGAGCTTAAGGCTTCGGGAAATTTGGCGGCCACCTCTTTTTCCAGGACCTGGGGCAGCGATTTGGCCACCTCGTCCGCCAGGGCCCGGGGCAACTGCTCATCCACGGCCGAAGCCAGGGCGTAAGGCAGCCTGGTTTCCACCTTGATGGCCAGGGCCATCGGCAGTTTGGCCTCCACCCGATCAGCCACCAGTTCATCGGCCCGCGCCTCAACGGCCTCCGCCAGGGCCTGGGGAAATTTATCCTCCATCCTGGCGGCCAGGGCCTCGGGGAATTTTTTCTCCACTTCTTTGGCCAGACGATCCGGCAGTCTTTCCTTGATCAGAGCGCTCATGACCGGTTCTATTTTGGCGTCGACCGCCCGGGCCAGGGCTTCGGGCAATTGGTACTCCACTTCGGCCTTCAGCGCGTTCGGCAGCCTTTCCGCCACCGCCTCGGCCAGGGCCTGATCGATTTCGGCCCCCAAAAGGCCCCGCCCGGCGGCCGCCAGACCGAAGCCCCGCAGCGAATTCCAGGTCAGGTCGAAAAGACGGCCGTTGATGATCATCATCCGGACCAGGCCCATAATGAAGTGGACATAATCGTCGGCCGCAAAATCATAGCTGAAGTCAAGGCGGGCCGGATCACCGGCCTCCAGGTCCTGGTTCCCGGCCAGGCGGACGCTCATCGGCAGGCCCTCGGTCTCCTTAAAAATTCTACGCCAGAATCCGGCCGGCGCCCGGCCGCTCCTGAGCACCTGGGTCAGGGTTTCCCGCAGTTCGTCTTGAAAGTCGATCAGGCCATTGAAAAGAAAGTTATTGGGCTGAGGTTTCAGGTAGTGTTCAAAGCGGGGGTTTTCAGCGGAAGCGGGCGGCAAGCCGGCGGCCAGCAAATAATTCTGGTATGGCCGCCAATTGATCAGCCAGTGAGGCGTCTCCGCCAGGCTTTGGCCGCTGACTGGCTCCAGGTCGGCTTCGGTCAGTTCAAAGCTGAAATTTAAAAATGAGATTAGTTCTTTGGCCATAACGGGCGCTCACTTTGATAAAAGATTAATCAATGCTTTTATTTAAGCATATTATAATCCAAAGGGCCATCATTATTTTCCCGAAAATCTTCCCAAAAGACTCTGCTGCAGCCCCTAAATTCGCAGTTGGCCGTCGCCTTCGACAATGAAACGGGTGGTGGTCAGTTCCCGAAGGCCCATGGGGCCGTAGGCGTGAAGCCGGGTGGTGCTGATGCCGATCTCCGCGCCCAGGCCCAGGCAGCCGCCGTCGTTGAGGCGGGAAGAGGCGTTGACCATGACGCAACTGGCCTCCACGTCCCGCTGAAAGCGGCGGCCCCGTTCCGGGTCCCGAGTGGCGATGACCTCGGTGTGGTTGGAGCCGTAACGGGCGATGTGTTCCAGGGCGGCCTCAAAATCAGGCACCACCCGGACGGCCAGGGTCAGATCCAGAAATTCCCGGCCGAAATCCTCCGGCCCGGCGGCTTCGGCTTCAGGCAGAAAGGCCCTGGCCGCAGGGTCGGCTTTGATTCTGACCCCTTTGGCCAGAAGCGCCGCTCCGGCCGGGGGCAGAAAACCGGCGGCCTCGCTCTGGTGTACCAGAAGGGCCTCCAGGCTGTTGCAGGTGGAGGGGCGCTGGGTTTTGCCGTTGATGAGCAGTTTAAGGGCCTGATCCCGGTCGGCCCCCTGGTCGACATAGAGATGGCAGACGCCCTTAAAATGTTTCAAGACCGGAATACGGCTGTTTTCACTGACAAAACGGATCAGCCCCTCACCGCCCCGGGGGATGACCAGATCGATGCTTTCGCTTAAGCTCAGAAGCCGGCGCAGATCTTCCCGACCCAGGGTCGGCAGCACGGTCACCGCCGCCGGGTCGAGACCCGCAGCCTGAAGAGCCTGGCCGAAGGCCTCGGCCAGGGCGGCGGAAGTTCGGGCCATTTCCCGGCCGCACTTGACGATGAGGCCGTTGCCGGTTTTGACGGTCAAAACGCCGGCCTCCACCAGGGCGCCGGGCCGGGCCTCGCAGATAAAGGCGATCAGGCCCAGGGGAATTCGAAGACGGGCCACTTTCAGGCCGCTGTCCAGAATTTTTTCATCGGAAATCTCCCCCACCGGATCGGGCCGGGCCCGCACTTGGGCCACGGCCCGGCTCAGGTCTTCCAGGCGGCTTTCAGTGAGGCTGAGGCGGTCGATCATGGGGGGCGAGAGCCCGTTTTTTTCAGCTTCGGCCACATCCAGGGCATTGGCGGCGGCTATGTCATCCTTTTGCCGGGCCAAAGCGGCGGCCAACTGTTCCAGAACCCGGTCTTTCAAGCGGCTGTCGGCCAGGGCCAGGCCCCGGGCGGCCCGGGCGGCCCGGGCGGCCATTTCCTCAAGGCCTGGCCGGCTCATGACGGAATCCCAGTTTCAGGCCGGCCGGCTTGGACGTTGACGAAAATAATCTGGGGCCAGACCGCCGGACGCCGGCTGATGGAGTGCCGGAAGAGGAGCCGGACCTCTTTCTGGAGCCGGGCTTCCAGTTCCTCCTGTTCCGGGGCCTGGTCCGGCCCCAGTTCGGCCTGCCAGTCCCGAACGGCCCGTTCGGCCACGGCGGCGGCTTCCAGGCTCAGGTCCAGGTCGCTTTCATAGTGCACTCCGCTGATGGCCACTTTGGGCGCGGCCAGGAGCTGACGGCCGTCGGCCGACAAGGCCACGGTGACCACGGCCAGGCCGCCGCCGGCCAGCCTCAGGCGGCTCTGGAGAACCGGGTCTTCCGGCTCGCCCAGCCGGTTGCCGTCCACCAGCTTGCGGCCGCTGTCGACCGTCTCGCCGGGGCGGGCGCCGTCTTCATCCAGAATCAGGCCCTGGCCGTTTTTAAGGATTTTAACCTGTTCTTCCCGCCAGCCCAGGGACAGGGCCAGTTCCCCGTGCTTGACCAGCTTGCGGGTTTCGCCGTGGACCGGCACCAAGTAACGGGGCCGGGTCAGGTTGAGCATGAGCTTCAGTTCTTCGGCCTGGCCGTGCCCGGAGGAATGAACCAGGCTGCGCCGGCCGTCCACCACCTGGGCGCCCTGGCGGTAGAAAAGGTCGATCAGTTGGGCGATGGCCTTCTCATGCCCGGGAATGAAACGGGCCGAAAGAATGACCGTGTCGCCTTCGCGGATGATCAGTTGGCGATGCTCGCCGTGGGCCATGCGGGCCAGGGCGCTCATGGGTTCGCCCTGGCTGCCGGTGGCCACGATGACCAGTTGGTCGCTGGGCAGATCGCCCGAGGCGGCCAGACTGACCTCGTCTTCCTCGTCAATGTGGAGGTAGCCCAGGCTCTTGGCCAGCTTGACGATATGCACCATGCCCCGGCCCTCAAAGACGATCTTGCGGCCCACGGCCCTGGCCGCCTTGGCCACCTGGCGGATGCGGGCCAGGGAGGAGGCGAAGCAGGCCAGGATGACCCGGCCGTCGGCGCCCCGGAAAATCTGTTCCAGGGTCCGGCCGATGATCGTCTCGCTGTCGGTGCAGCCGGGCTGGTCGGCGTTGGTGGAATCCGACAAAAGGGCCAGAACCCCGTTTTCGCCGTATTCGGCGAATTTATAGAGATCGATGCGGTCTTCGCTGTTGGCCTGGTCGATCTTGAAATCACCGGTGTGGATGACGGCCCCTAAGGGGGTGTTGACGGCCACGGCCACCCCGTCGACAATGCTGTGGTTGACCCGGATGAATTCCAGGTCAAAGGGGCCGGCCATGATTCGTTGGCGGGGGGTGATTTCCAGCAGTTCCGGGTCCAGATGGGCGTCTTTGAATTTTTCCCGGGCCAGGGCCAGGGTCAGCCGGGTGCCGAGGACCGGCGTCGATTTGGGCAGTTCCCGCATCAGATAGCCCGCCGCGCCGATATGGTCTTCGTGTCCGTGGGTCAGAACCAGGCCGGAGACCCGCTCGCCCCGCTCGATGATCCAGGAAAAATCGGGGATGACCAGGTCCACCCCGGGCATGGTGTCGGCGTCGGGGAACATCAGGCCGGCGTCAATGACCAGGATGTGGTCCTGGTATTCCAGGGCCAGGCAGTTGAGCCCGATTTCGCCCAAGCCGCCCAAAGGTATTATTTTAATGGCGCTTTTCATGCCCTCAATCCTCATCCGTCTTCAAGACCGCGACAAAGGCGCTCTGGGGGATTTCGATCTGGCCGACCATTTTCATGCGTTTCTTGCCCTTCTTCTGCTTTTCCAGGAGCTTGCGCTTTCGGCTGATGTCGCCGCCGTAGCACTTGGCCGTGACGTCCTTGCGGAAGGCGCTGATGGTGCTGCGGGCGATGATCTGGCCGCCGATGGCCCCCTGGATGGCGATTTTGAACTGCTGACGCGGCAGTTCGTCCTTCAGGCGCTCGCACATATTTAAGGCCCGGGGGCGGGCCCGGTCGCGATGGACGATGACCGACAGGGCATCCACCTTTTCGCCGTTTAAGAGAATGTCGACCTTGACCAGATCGTTCAGCCGATAATCCAGCATTTCATAGTCAAAGCTGCCGTAGCCCTGGGTGATGCTTTTGAGCTTGTCGTAGAAATCGTAAACCACTTCGGCCAGGGGCAGCTCAAAGCTGATTTCGACCCGGCCGGGGCCGGGGTAGCTCATCTGGGAATTTTCCCCGCGCCGGTCCAGGCCCAGTTTCATGATGGCCCCGATATAGCGCTCGGGGGCCATGATGGAGGCCCGGATGTAAGGCTCGTAGGCTTTGTCGATGCGGACCGGATCGGGGTAGTCCTGGGGATTGTCGATGACCAGTTCCGTGCCGTCTTTCAAGAGGAACTTGTAGCGCACCGAGGGCGCGGTCATGATGATGGACTGGTCGAATTCCCGCTCCAGCCGTTCCTGGACGATTTCCAGGTGCAGCAAACCCAGGAAGCCGCAACGGAAACCCAGGCCTAAAGCGGCGGAACTGTCTTTCTGGTAGACCAGGGCGGCGTCGTTCAGCTTATATTTTTCCAAAGCTTCGGCCAGGGCCGGAAAGTCGTCGGAAGCCACCGGATAGATGGAGGAAAAGACCACCGACAATACTTCCTTGAAGCCCGGCAGCCTTTCGGCGGCCGGCCGCCCGGCCAGGGTGATGGTGTCGCCGATGGCCACGTCGGAAACGGTTTTGAGGCCGGCGATGATGTAGCCGACCATGCCGGCCGAAAGTTCGCGCCTTGGTTCCCGGGTCAGGCGGAAGAGGCCGACTTCCTCGACCCGGTGCTCGGCCCCGTTGCTCATTAAAAGAATGTTGTCGCCGGCCGCGAAACGGCCGTCCATGACCCGCACGGCCACCACCGTGCCCCGGAAGGGGTCGTAGTGGGCGTCGAAAATCAGGGCCTTGAGGGGGGCTTCCGGGTCGCCCGCCGGCGGCGGAATGCGTTCGATGACCGCTTTGAAGATATCCGGAAGGCCTTGGCCGGTCTTGGCCGAGATCAGAACGGCCTCGTCGGGGTCCAGGCCCAGGTCGCGGTCGATCTGCTCCCGGGCCAGGTCGATGTCGGCTGCCGGGAGGTCGATTTTGTTGATGACCGGAATGATGGTCAGCTCGTGTTCCATGGCCGCGTAGAGGTTGGCCAGGGTCTGGGCCTCCACGCCCTGGGCGGCGTCCACCAAAAGCAGCACGCCGTCGCAGGAGGCCAGGGCCCGGGAGACCTCATAGGAGAAATCCACGTGGCCGGGGGTGTCGATGAGATTGAATTCGTATTGCTGTCCGTCCGGCCCTTCGACCGGGAGGGTGACGGCGCTGCTTTTGATGGTGATGCCCCGCTCGCGTTCCAGATCCATGCTGTCCAGAATCTGGCTGCGAAACTGACGTTCATCCACCAGGCCGACTTCCTGAATAAGGCGGTCGGCCAGGGTTGATTTGCCGTGGTCGATGTGGGCCACGATGGAAAAGTTACGGATATTCTTCATCAAAAAACAAACCTTAAAGAATAATGACGGTCAACCCTTTAAATTCGGGTCATTCATTAGTATAAATTATATCGGGCTGTCTGGCAAGGGCGGGTGTCAAGGCTTTCCAGGCAATTTTCTCTTGACTTTTTTATCAGCTTTCTATAAAAGTTTCTCAAAATTTCTAAGTTTGCTTGCTCACAATGGAAAAGGGAAAGAGGTGCGGAAGATCAGGCTTCAGCCATTTATGCCCCCGCCAGGTGCCTGACGGGCTTCTTGCATTAAGCCGGATCGTCTGTTATTGTTTAGCTGAATTGCGGGTCGAGATCGTGAAGTGAACAACGGCGGAGGCGAGGTTCTTTATGAAGTTCTGGCAAGCTGATCTGGCCATTATCGGGGCGGCGTGTATTTGGGGTTTGTCCTTTATTTTCACTCGCTGGGGTCTGGACGACTGTTCGCCGGCCCTCTTTCTGCTGTGCCGTTTCGCCGTGGCCCTGGCCGTCTCGCTGGCCCTGTTCGGCCGGTTTCTCAAGGGGGCCGACCGCCTGACCATCCGGCGGGGGCTGATCCTGGGCTTCTTCATGGGCACGGGCTATCTGCTCCAGACCTACAGCGTCAATTTCACCGATGTTTCCCGAGCGGCCTTTATCGCGGCCATGACCCTGCCGGCCATTCCGCTGGTCTCCTTCATCCTTTTCCGGGAACGCATTAAAAAGCATAACCTGGCCGGGGTGATGCTGGCCCTGGTCGGGCTGTACCTGCTATTAAACCCCCAATTCAGCGGCCTGAAAAGCGGCGATATCATCGCCCTTCTGTCCGTGCCCATGTGGGCCCTTTATCTCATTTACATGAACGTCTATACCGAAGGCCGGGACGGCTTTGATTTCACGGCCTGCCTTTTGATTCTCCAGTTCATCGGGGCCATTCCCCTGGCGCTGCTGACGGTGATCATATTTGAATCAGGGCTCATCGCTCCGCTCCACCCCGATCTGGGCCAGGGACTGAGCCTGACCTGGTCTTTCACGACCGGCCTTCTGTTCTGCGCCCTTCTGGCCTCCATCGGCATCGTTTTCATTCAGACGGCCTGCCAGAAATACACCACCCCGCTTCAGGCCATGCTCTGCTTTCAGTTCGAGCCGGTGACGGCCACGGTGGCGGCGGTGCTCATCCTGGGCGAAGAGGTGGGCCTGACGGCCGCCCTAGGGGCCGGCATCATCATCGCCGGGGTGCTGACCTCGGAACTGGGGGGCCTGATGGCCGCCAAAAAACAGGAAGCCAACCAGCCATTGTAGCGCCCGGCCTTCGGCCTTATCGACAACCAGAGTTATACAAATGCCCTGGGTGCGGCCTGGACACGGAAATACAAAGCCGCTCCACGCTCCGACGGCTCAACTGTTTCATATTGGGCTCCAGATGCACCGAGTCCAGACGTTGACGGCTCAGGTCGCCGCCAAACGCCCGAGTCAATCGCCTAACGTTTCTTTTTAAAAAAGTCGCTGATCAGCCGGCCGCATTCCCCGGCCATCAGCCCGCCTCTGAGCTGTATTTTATGATTGAGCCCCGGCAGTTCGGCCAGGTTGATCAGGGAACCGGCCGCCCCCCAGCGCGGTTCGGCCGCGCCGAAGATCACGGCCGCCAGGCGGGCGTGGACGGCGGCCATCAGGCACATGGCGCAGGGCTCCAGAGTGCTGTAGAGAACGGACCCGCTCAAGCGGTAATTGCCCAGTTCGGCCGCCCCGGCCCTTAAGGCCAGAATCTCGGCATGGGCCGTGGGGTCGCTTAAAGCGACGACCCGGTTGCGGCCCCGACCGATGAGCCGGCCTTCGGAATCCAGGAGCAGCGCCCCGGCCGGCACCTCGCCCTGAAGCCCGGCCAGGGCGGCCTCCTTCAAAGCTTCGGCCATCCAATAACTGTCCTGATCGGTAAATTCCTCAGGCATATTCCGTCATCTTTCCAGAGCCCGGGCTAAAATTCAATTTCCAGGGAACCCCATGGTGAAAGGAGTCGAACATGTTTGACGCGACAAAGCCGGGCGGCGCCCTTGAGGGGCTCAACCGCCTGGTGAAAGAGTTTTTGGACGGACCGGCCAACCACAGCTCCATGCCCGAAGAGGGCGAGACCGTGTTGGGTCCGGCCCTGACCGGAGTGGCCGCCGGCCACGACCCGATCTGGCTGGAATTTAAAGAGGCCGTCCACCCGGATCACTGGACGCCGCGGGAGGCCTTTCAACTGGCCTTTCCCCAGGCCGGGCCGGTCGAGCCGTCCGAACTTTCGGTCTTCAGTTGGGTGCTGCCCCAGACCGAACGGACTCGCCGCGATCAGCGCCGGGCCAGGGATTTTCCGGCCGAGCGCTGGGTTCGCACCCGCTTTCTGGGCCAGCCCCTGGTCAACGACGCCCTGGCCGTTTTTCTGGTTGAAAATCTGGCCCGAGCCGGGGTCCTGGCCGTCAGCCCTGATCAGTTGCCGGCCTTCGGCCGCCGGGAAAGCGAGCGTTTTTTGATCGCCTCCACCTGGTCCCAACGCCACGCGGCTTTCGCCGCCGGCCTGGGCAGCTTCGGGCTCTGCGACGGCCTGATCACCGCCGTCGGCAAGGCCATGCGCTGCGGCTCGGTGCTCGTGCGCCTGGAACTGCCGGCCACCCCGCGCCCTTACAGCCACTACCGGGAATACTGCCTTTATTACAACAGCCCGGGAACCTGCGGCCTCTGCATCCCCCGCTGCCCGGCCGGAGCCATCAGCCCCCGGGGCCACGACAAAAAGCTCTGCCGCCCCTACACGGAATTCCAGAGCCGGGACTACGTCCGCGCCCAGTGGCCGGAGCTGGACGGAGCCTACGGCTGCGGCCTCTGCCAGGTGGCCGTGCCTTGTGAAAAGGGCATCCCGCCGCGGCCTGAAAAAAAGCCCGGCCTTAAAAGGGAAGAATCTGCCTGAGGAAAGTGCGGGTACGGTCGGACCGGGGATTTTCGAAGAAGAGGGCCGGAGGAGCTTCCTCAATGATCTGACCCTGGTCCATGAAGATGACCCGGTCGGCCACCTGGCGGGCAAAGCCCATTTCGTGGGTGACCACGGCCATGGTCATGCCCTCTCGGGCCAGGGCCACCATGACGTCCAGAACTTCGTGGGTCACTTCCGGGTCCAGGGCGCTGGTGGGTTCGTCGAAAAGCATGATGTCCGGGTTCATGACCAGGGCCCGGGCAATGGCCACCCGCTGCTGCTGGCCGCCGGAGAGCTGGGCCGGATAGTTGGCGGCCTTGTCGGCGATGCCCACTTTGTGCAAGAGGTCCAGCCCCCGCCGGTCGGCCTCTTTGGCGCTCATCTTCAGCACTTTGCGGGGGGCCATGGTCACGTTCTCCAGAGCCGTCTTGTGGCGGAAGAGATTGAAGCCCTGAAAGACCATGCCCATTCTGGTGCGCAGTTGGTTGAGGTTGATCCCCGGGTCGTAGATGTCCTGCCCGTCGACCAGGATGCGGCCGTGGTCAATGGTCTCCAGGCGGTTGATGGCCCTTAAGAGGGTGCTCTTGCCGCTGCCGCTGGGCCCGACCAGCACCAGCTTCTGACCCTTTTCTATGTTCAGCGAAATATTGGTCAGGGCCGCGAAATCCCCGAAATACTTGTAAACGCCTTCCATGACGATGACCGGCTGTCCGCCCACCTCCTCACCGCCTCTCGTAACTGCCCATGCGTCCCTCCATCTTGGAAACCAGCTTGGACAGCAAGAGGGTCAGGAAGAGATAGACCAGGGCCACCATGGTGTAGGCCTCAAAATAGTCATAGGATATAGTGGCGAATTCCCGGGCCCGGCGCATGATGTCGGCAATGGCCAGAACCGAGACCAGGGTGGAATCTTTCAACAGGGCAATACACTCGTTGCCCACCGGCGGGAGAATGGTCCGCACGGCCTGGGGCAGGATGACGTAAAACATGGCCTGGAAAGGGGTGAAGCCCAGGCTGAGCGCGGCTTCGCGCTGCCCCCGGTCGATGGCCTCTATGCCGCTGCGCACCACCTCGCCCATATAGGCCCCATAGCAGAAGCTGATGGCCAGAACCGCCGAACCCAGGGGCGGAATGGTGATCAGCCGGCCCAGGGCGTAATAAAGGTAGAAGAGTTGAACCAGAAGGGGAATGCCCCTGACCACCTCCACATAGATTGAGGCCGCCAGATTGATCGGCCGGCGGCGGGAAATGCGGCAGAGCCCGGTGATGACGCCCAGAAAGACGGCCACCGGGATGCTGAAAAGCGTGACCTGAAAAGTGACCTGGAAGCCGTCGGGCATGAAAAAGAAGAATGCCCGGTAAGCATTGCGTTCCGTCAGGGCCCAGTCTTCCAGAAAATTGCCCCGCCAGAAAAATTCCGGCAGATGCCGGACGATGAAGCCCCCGATTTGATCATAGGTGGTCAGGTAGATCATGATCAGCGGGGTGGCGATCATCACGAATTTCCAGGCCGAGTAGAGGCCCGGATCACTGGGCCGGGGGATGGCCGGCCCGTCGGCGATGTCGATGGTGACGGGCTTTTCCGGCGGCGGGGCCTCCTGCCGGGCCAGAGCCTGATCAATTTTGCGTTTTTTGTAAGGCTGGATCATGAAGACATTTTCATTGCGGCATTCATCTTCAAGCGGCGTGGTCGCGGCCGGACAAAAAGCGTGGTTTTTGTCCGGCCGGGAGCCGGTCCGCCGGGCCGGAAGCCCGGCCGTGGAAATGACTTATTCGGCCACAATCCACTTCTTATTCAGTTCCTGGTCAAGGCCCTTGGCCTTGACCCCTTCGATGCCCTTGTTGATCAGTTCCAGAGTGGCGCTGTCGCCCTTGCGGACGGCCACTCCGTAGAGCTCCTCGGCCTCCGGGGTGTCCATGACCAGGGCGATCTTGAGCTTTTCCTTGTAATTCTTGTTTTCCATGATGAAGTTGGAAGCCACCGCGTCGTCGCAGACCACGGCGTCGATGCGGCCGATGTAGAGGTCCTCGACGGCCAGGCCGACTTCATCATAGGTCTTGGAGATGATGCTCTTGACCTTGTCGACGGCGAAGGTGCCGGTGGTGCCGATCTGGGTGCCGGCGGTCTTGCCCGCCAGATCGTCAAAGACTCTCACCGGGGAATCTTTGGGCGTGATCACCGCCTGGCGGACGGTGAAATAGGGGGTGGAAAAATCCATGGTTTTTTTGCGTTCCTCGGTGATGGTCACCGAAGAGCAGATGGCGTCATACTGCTTGTTGACCAGGCCGGCGAAAATGCCGTCCCAGGCGGCGTTGATGACCTGCACCTCGTAGCCGCCCTCAATCGCGGCAGCCTTCATGTAATCTACTGAAAACCCGGTGACCTCTTTGTTTTCATTGACGAATTCAAAAGGCGGCCACGTGGCGTCAAAGGCGATTTTAATGGTCTTCCCGTCTTGGGCCGGAAGGGTGGCCGGCAGGGTCAAGGCCACAGCCAGGGCGGCCAGCAGCATAAACTTTTTCATTGGGCAAACTCCTTAGAGAATCAGAATTAAGCCAAAGGCGCCCACCAGGCGCCGGACCGCTTTGGAAAAACCGCTTTTAAAGCGCTACACTAGCACCGATCAGTTTAAAATGCAAGGTTTCCGCCCGCGGCCGGTCAGTCCCAGGGCCAGCGCTTGATCAGAGCCCGCGACAGTTCATCGGTCTGGGACAGGGCCGCCCGGACCAGGGCGGCCGCCCAGAGCGACAGGCGGCGGGTCGGCGGGAGACCGGCGGCCCGGCGCCCGACCGTGATTCTTATTTTCAGGGCGCTGTCCAGAAAAGCGGGAATCAGGCGGGCCAGGAGGGCCAGGGCCAGGGCCAGTTTCTGGGCCCTGAGCCGCCCCGCAAGGGGCCTCAGCCCGCGCCCGGCGGCCAGGGCCAGTTCCAGCGGGGTCTTGGCCAGCATCAGGTTGAGCCCCAGAGCCAGCCAGGCGGCCAGATTGAGAACCGGCCGAAGGGTCGACGGCCAGAGCAGATGGGACAGGAGCATCAGGAGGCTCCAGAACAGAAGGAAAAAGAAGGCCAGGCGGACCAGACGGCGCCCGTGGAAACTGGCCTTGGCCAGCGCCAGGGCCGACAGCCAGCCCAGGGCGGCCATAAGCAGAACCGGCCGCGCCTCCAGAAAAGGCACGGCCAGAGCCGACAGCCAGACCACGGCCCAAACGGGACCTACGCCGATTTTGCGGAGGACTGCGGACCAGCGCCGGGACATCGGCTCTAGTTATGCTCCAGCCGCAAAACTTCTTCGGCGGCCTTGACATCGCCGGGCAGATTCACTTCCGGCCCCAGATCATTGACCAGGACGACCTTGATGCGGGCGCCGTTTTCCAGGGCCCGCAGAATTTCCAGCCGCTCGATGCGCTCCAGCCGCCCTTCGGGCCAACTGACGAAACGGCGCAGAAACGCGGCCCGATAAGCGTAGAACCCGATATGCCGGTAAAATTCCTCCTCTCCGTCCTGGGGCCAGGGCACAGAGGCCCTGGAAAAATAAACGGCCCGGTGGTCGGCGCCAAAAGCCGCCTTGACCAGAGCGGGGCTGCCGATGGCCTCGGGGTCGGTCAAGTTAAAGGCCAAAGTGGCCATATCCAGAGAGGGGTCTTCTCTCAGGGCCGAAGCCAGCAGGGCCGGATGCTCGGGATTGAAGGCCGGCTGATCGGCCGGAATAGCCAGCACCAGATCATCGGCCGCCAGCCCCAGGGTCTCCACGGCCTCGGCCAGGTGATCGGTGTCGGAAACGTTCTGAGGGCCGGTGCCGATCACCCGGCCGCCGAAACCCCGCACGGCCCGTTCGATTTCCGGACTGTCGGTGACCACCAGGGCCTGGTCAAGCCCGGCAATGGCCTGGGAACGGCGGTAGACATGCTCGATCATCGGCCGCCCCCAAAGGGGGGTCAGAGCCTTGCCCGGAAAAGAGGCCGAAGCCCAGCGGGCCGCTATCAGGGCGGCCAGCTTCATGTCCGGCTCCTCCAGACCGGCGACCAGCCGGCCAAGACCTGTTGGCCGAGGCCCACCATGATCTCCGAATCCGGCGGCAGATAGAGATCCACCCGGGAACCGAAGCGGATCAGCCCGAAACGCCGGCCCCGCTCCAGACTCTGGCCCTCCCTCACCCAACTGACGATGCGGCGGGCGATGAAGCCGGCGATCTGCACCACGGCCACCCGGCCTTCACCCGTTTCCAGAATCAGAGCGTTGCGCTCGTTGTGTTCACTGGCCTTGTCCAGGCTGGCGTTGAGGAATTTGCCGGGGAAATAGGTCTGGCTTAAAAGCCGCCCGTCCAGAGGAAGCCGGTTGACGTGAACATTGAAGATATTCATGAAAATGCTGACTTTTTTGGCCGGCGCCTGAGTGTAGGGATTGTACTGAACATCCTCGATCACGATGACGCGGCCGTCGGCCGGGGAGAGGCCGAAGCCCGGGGGCGGAGTCGGCCGGGCCGGATCCCGGAAGAACCAGATAATGAACAGGGTCAATACAAAGAAAAAATTGCGGAAGCAATCCCAGTCCAAAAGCAGGCCGAGCAGGAAAAACAGGGCCGAAATAATGATAAAAATCAAACCCGGACGGGCCACGGGCAAGCGGTTGTCGATATTCGCCGGCGCTTCCCTGGTTCTGAAATAATCCTTCATGCCGGATGTCTCCTAAATCCTAAAAGATGCCGTTTGATCAGCGGACCCTCTTCTCTAAATCCCGGTTGAATTCGGCCAGAAGATCACCCAGGGCCTGCTGCAGGGCCGTCACCAGCGCGGCCGGGGTTTTGGCCGCCAGAGGCCGCTTTTGGCGGTAAGTCTGATCCAGGACCGGCCGGGGGGAGGCCGGGCGCAGGTCGCTGACCGTAAAACGGATGTTCAGCACGGCTTCCGGGGGCTCCACCGTAAAATCGCCATAAAGGCTTTCCAGATAAGTCTCCAGACCGTAATCAGCCAGCACCAGCCCCGGACTTTTGACCACCCGCAGACGGCTGTTGTGGGCGTCCAGATACTGGGCGGCCTGATCGGCCAGCAGACGGGCCGGCGGAGCGGCGAACTCGTTGTAAAAATCGGTCTCCAACTGATCCGGCCCCACCCGGAAGACCAGGCCCCGATTGTCGAAACCGGCGGCGGCCGTGACCGTGGCCGCCAGAAGGGTCCGGCTCTTGGGCGTGCTCCGGGCCGGGGAATCCTCGGCCGACAGCCCCAGGCTGAAAATATTCTTCCGGGGGTGGGGCTGGCTCAGGCAGCCGCTCGTCAGCAAAAGCAGACCCAGGATCAGGGCGACAGAAGATATTGTAACACGAATCATCGGAAACTCCTAATTTGAAATGCGGCCAGAGCCGCAATTTCCAATCCTTGCGGTCGGCGCTAAGGGCCTGTCAATAAACAACCTTTACATTTCCTACGGTCGGTCGGGCGGGCGCACGGCGGGTCTGGAAGGCCGGGGCGGCTCCCCGAAAAAGGCCTGACTGGGCTGGTCCTTCAAAAGCTCGGAAAGCTGCCGCAGATTCTCGGACATGACCCGCAGATTGTCCAGAGTGGCCGGCAGATTGCCCTGCCCCGAAGCCAGCAACTGATCAAAGCGCTTAAGAGTCTGCCGGAGCTGGTCGACCGTGCTTTCCAGTTCCCGGCCGATGTTGCTCCGGGCGCCGCCCTTGAAGGTTTCGTCCAGATCTTTGACCAGGGCGTTCAGATTGCCGGCCGCGCCGCGAATCTCCTCCAGGGTTTTATCAAAGTCATCGGACAGGCGGGCCGTATTGAAATCGGTGACCGCCCCGTCCACGGTCCGGACCAGATTTTTCAAATCGCGGCTGATGCCGCCGAAATCCACGTCGCTGAGACTTTTGACTATTCGGGTGGCCGATTCGCTGATCTCCAGGATCGAGCCGGGCCCGTTGGGCACGTAAATATGATCGTCATCAACGTAGTTTTTCAGAAATTCCTGGTCCAGGTCGGGCTTCTGATCAACGGCGAAATAATCCAGATCCAGAAAGCCCAGGCCGGTGATGCCCTGAAAAGACAAGACGGCCTTCAGGCCCTTTTCGGCCTGTTTGGCCAGGTAATCCCGGGCGTCTTCCATTTTTTCGCCCTCGCCGGCCAGGGACTCGGGGTCGATTCGAAAAGTGACCCGGACCACCGGCTGGCCGGCGGTATCGGTAACCGGGGCCAGGGCAATGCGGGTGATCTTGCCGACTTTGAAACCCCGGAAATTGACGTCCGAATCGACCCTCAGCCCCTGGACCGAACGGTTGAAGAAGGTGACGCAATCCACCGGCTTTTTGAACAAAGAGCCGGCCAGGCCGATGAAAAAAAGTCCGGCCACAAAAATGGCCAAGCCGGCGAAAGTGAAGACGCCTATTTTAAAGAAGTGCCTGTTTACCGCCATTATGGTCTCCGCCTGGGGATTGGCCGCCCGGCTTTTTCAGGGTCTTTTTCTTCATTCAATCCGGCCCGGCCGCCTTTTCGAACCACCTTCCGCCGGCCCCTCCCCTTTGGCCTTCTCCAGGGATTGGCGATTGAAGAAAGCCGCCACATAGGGCGGTTCCGAACGCCGGGCCAGTTCCCGGGGGTCGCCTTCGGCCACAATGCCCTTGATTTCCTTGTCCAGCAAAATGGCCCGGTCGACTATATTCATGACGCTGCCCAGTTCATGGGTCACCACCCCGAAAGCCAGGCCCAGATTTTTGGCCAGGGTCTTGATCAGTTGGTCAAGGCCGGCGGAAGTGATGGGATCCAGGCCGGCCGAGGGCTCGTCCAGAAAAATAAGTCCGGGGTCCAGGGCCAGGGCCCGGGCAATGGCCGCCCTCTTCTGCATGCCGCCGGAAATGCGGGCCGGCATATAATATTCATAACCGGACAGGCCCACCAGGGAAAGCTTGAGCCGGGCGGCGGTCTCAATGGCCTCGGCCGACATGTCGGTAAACTCCCGCATGGGCATGGAGACGTTTTCCAAAAGATTCATGGAGCCGAAAAGGGCCCCGGCCTGATACATGACCCCGAAACAGCGGCGGCAGTCGTTTAGGTGGCCGCCGTCGTCGGCCCAGAGGTCCTGGCCGAAAATGAAAACCCGGCCGGCCCGGGGCCTTACCAGGCCGATGACGTTTCTCAGGACCGAACTCTTGCCGCTGCCGCTGCCGCCTAAAATGCCGAAAATCTCCCCGGCCCGGATCCGGAAATTGATTTTTTCCAGAATGGGCGGGGCCTCGCCGTAGGCCACGGTCAGGTCTCTGACCTCCACCGGCGGGGCCTGGCCGTCAAATGTTCCAGACATAAAAAAGCACCGCCAAAAGGCTGTCCAGAACGGCGATGGCCACGATGTTGCTCACCACCCCGCTGGTGGTGGCCTGCCCCACGGCCCCGGGACCGTCGCCGGCGGCCAGACCCCGCTGACAGCCGATGGCCGCCACCACCAAACCAAAAAGGAAGGACTTGCCGACGCAGATGTAAAAAGTGGCCGGCGAAACAAAATTAATGGCCCGCTGCCAATAGATGAGCAGGGAAAAATCCATGGCCGTCAGAACCAGACCGCCCCCGAAAACGCCCGCGAAACAGGCGATCATGGTGATCAGCGGGGTGGTCAGAATGGAGGCCAGAACCCGGGGCAGAGCCAACTCCCGCACCGGGGAGAGGCCCATGGTGGTAATGGCGTCCACCTCTTCGGCGGCTTTCATGGCCCCCAACTCGGCCGAAAAGGCCGAACCGGAACGCCCGGCCAGGACAATGGCCGCGATCAGCGGCCCCAGTTCCCTGATCACCGCGATGCCGACCATGTCGGCCACATAAATAGTCATGCCGAACTGGGAGAGAGCCATGGCCGATTGAAAGGCGATGATCAGACCGACCAGGAAAGAGACCAGGGAGACAATGGGCGCGGCGTTGACCCCGGCGATTTCGGCCACGGACAGGACGCTGTTCCAGCGAATTTGGGACGGGCGCCGAAAACCGCGTAAAAGCTCCGCCATCAGTTCGCCGGCAAAAGTGATCAGGACGACCAGATCTTTCTGGGTCTCCTTTATTTTGCGCCCCAGTTCCTCGAAAAAACCGACCGGGGCCGGAGGCTCGGCGGCCGCCCGCTCCAGGGCCTCCCGGGCCAGCTCGAAAATGGCCGTCAGGTCTTGGGGCGCCTGGCCGTATTCGACCTTGAAACCGGCCTGCCCGGACTTCGCCCCGGCGGACAGAAGCTGGGCCGAGCCGTTCAAGTCCAGGGCCGAGAGTCCCGAGAGGTTCACCAGCAGGCTTTGACCCTGGCCGTCGGACGCGGGGAAGTCTTCCCAGGCGGCTCGGCGGACGTCCACCGTCAACGGCCCGGAAAGATGGACGGTCAGGCCTCCCCGGCCCTTTTCAAGCTTGAGATTGAAGCCCTCCCCGTCCTTCACCGGACCTCCGCCTCAGCCGTGAGGCGGCTCAGTTCAGCCTCCTGGGCCCGATATTCCTGATTCATGACCGCCTCCACCCCCTCAAGGTCTTCCCGATGGGGGATGAGGCAGCCTTCGCGCAGTTGGGCGGCCAGGGCCGGCTGCCTCAGAGCGTTGCCCAAGGCCGTGGACAGGCGGCTGCGGGTCCGCCGGTTGACCTTGGCCGGCAGATAAAAGGCGAAAACGGGGTGTTCGTTGAATTTGAGATCCCGGGCGGCCGGCGCCTGGCGCCCGGCCAGGCAGGGGGCCCGGTCGTCGGCCGTCAGCACGGCCAGCACCTTCAGTTCCGAAGCCCGGGGATGAAGAGGCAGCCAGCCTAAGGGCAGAACCATAAGATCGGCCCGGCCTTCCAGCAGCAGGGCCGGATCGTTCAGTTCCACCTGGACCGAAAGCAACTGAAAGCCGGCCGCCCGGACGGCCTCCAGAGCCAGAAGGGCGGCGCTGCCGACCGGTTCCAGCCCCTGATGGGCCAGCCGCAGCCGGCCCTTTTTGGCCAGGGCGGCCAGCCCCTGAAGATCGTCGGCCTGGAGGTCGGCCCGGCCGACCAGAGCCATGACCGGCCGCCAGGCGGTGGCCACCGGGGCGATCTCGTTCCAGGTGTAGGGGGTGTAACCCTGGATGACCAGACTGATGGCCGAATCGGCGCTCAAAGCGCCCAGCAGATAGCCGTCGGGCCGGGCCAGGGCCACCCTGTTGGCCGCCAGAACGCCCTGGCCCTCAGCCTGGCCGCTCAGGGCCACCGGCACGCCCAGTTCCCGGCTCAGGCGGGGGACCAGGGCCCGGAGGATGCGGGCCTGGGGAGTGGGCTCCTCAGACCAGGGCAGGCTTTCCGGAATGGAAGAGACCAGGGTCAGGGCCTGCTCCGGCCACTCGGCCGAAAGCCGGCCGGCCGGCCATAAAATCAGGAGCATAAAAGCGCTCAGGCAAACAAATCGCATCAGAGGCCTCCCGATGGATGGCCCAAGGCCAGGCGGCCGGCGCCATAAGTCCGGCAGAGCCGGAACAGGCGGCTTCGGCGGGCCAGGGCGCAGGCGAAGCAATCAGCATTTCAATTCACGATTTCAGCCTTGGCTGGGCCCTAGGCGGCCACCGGGGCCGGCGGCAGGAACGGCTCCAGATAAGGGCTCAAAATTTCCAGGGTTTCCGGGGCCAAACCCAGGTCGGCCAGATCGGCCAGGGAAACGGCCTGGCGGTAGATGTCCAGCAGTTCATCAAAGGGCTGAGCCCGATCCAGAATCAGCCAGCGCCGGCCGTGCAGAAAGCAGCTGCCGCCCCGAAGCTTCAGGCCGGCCACCATCAGGCGGCCCACCGAAACCTTGAGACCCAGACGGCGGGCGGAAGATTCCAGCAGTTTGAGAATTTCCTGCTGTTTTTTACTGTGGGGGGATTTGGCCGCCGTTCGGCGGCCGTTGGTTTTGGGCATGAGTCCGGAGCCTCCGGCTACAAGATGTTGCGGTCTCGCGTCAAACTGCTACATTATATACCTGGGGTTCGGCCTCGTCAAGCTTTCCCGGGCCGCTTTCCTGGCGCGCGGGCAAACGATTTTTAGTAGTGCTTAAATGCCGTTATTTCTATGGAGCCCAAAGGGGCGCTTTTGATGCGAAATCACTGTAATTGCTTAACCGGCATATTGCAGTTTTCCATAAAATTGAGTATAAGAGATAAGATTATGGCGAATGTCAAGTCGCTTTGGAGAATATATGAGTAAAAGCAATCCGCCGGCGCTGGAGGAATTGATTGAGCGCCTCTCCAAACTGCCTGGCCTGGGGCGGAAGACAGCCACCCGGCTGTCGCTCTTCTTCATGCGCCAGCCGGAGGAGGATGTGCGGGCCCTGGCCCGGGCCCTGGTGGAAGTCAAGGAAAAAATTCGTTTCTGCTCCATATGCCACAATTTCACCGATGCCGACCCCTGCCCGCGCTGCTCTGATCCGCGCCGTGACCAGGGCCTGATCTGCGTGGTGGAGACGCCCGGGGATCTTCTGGCCCTGGACGCCTCCGGGCTCTTCAGCGGCCTGTACCATGTTTTGGGCGGCGCCCTGACTCCCCTGTCCGGAGTGGGGCCCGATGATTTGAAAATCGAAGAGCTTCTCAGGCGGGTGGACGACAGCGGGGCTGACGAAAATCATCCGCGCATCCGGGAGGTTCTCCTGGCTACCGGGAGTTCCCCGGAAGGCGAAAGCACGGCCGCCTATCTGGCCGAGCGGTTGAAGGAGCGTGGGGTCAGCGTTACTCGTCTGGCCCGGGGTATTCCCATCGGGGTGGATTTGGAATACGTCGACGGGGCCACGCTCCGTTCCTCCCTGGAATACCGCCGCGAGTATTGATTCGCCGATAAGGATTTAGAATGAGCAATAATACGAAACAGGGCCCGGGCCGCACCGGCGCCCAGATACTGGTTTCCGTTCTGGAACAAGCCGGGGTCGACCTGGTGTTCGGCTACCCCGGGGGGCAGGCCATCCCCCTGTATGACGCCATTTATGACGCCAAATTCAAGCATATCCTGACCCGTCATGAGCAGGGGGCGGCCCACGCCGCCGACGGCTACGCCCGGGCCACCGGCAAAGTCGGGGTAGTGGTGGCCACCTCCGGACCCGGGGCCACCAACCTGGTCACCGGCCTGGCCACCGCCAATATGGACAGCGTTCCCCTGCTGGCCGTCACCGGCCAGGTGCCCACCGCCAATATCGGCAACGACACCTTTCAGGAGGCCGACATCTACGGCATCAGCATGCCCATCACCAAATACAACTATCTGGTGACCAGGGCCGAAAAGCTGCCCCAGATTCTGGCCGAGGCCCTTTATCTGGCCCAGACCGGACGGCCCGGCCCGATCCTGGTGGATGTGCCCAAAGACATCCAGGTGGCCGTCCTGGCGCCGCCCGAGCTGGCGCCGGTCAGCATCCCCGGCTACAACCCCGAGCCGGCCATCCAGAGTAGCCAGGTGGAGGCTCTGGTGGAAGCCTTAAGGCAAAGCCGGCGGCCCCTGGCCTATCTCGGCGGCGGGGTCACCGTTTCCGGGGCTGAAAAGGAACTCTTCCGCTTGCTGACCGAAAACGACATCCCGGCCGTTTCCACCCTGATGGCCAAGGGGGTCTTCCCGGACGACCATCCCCTGGCCCTGGGTTTGCCGGGCATGCACGGCGCCAAGTACTCCAACCTGGCCATCTATGAGTCGGACCTGATCCTCTGTCTGGGGGCTCGCTTTGACGACCGGGTGGCCGGCAACGTCCGCCGTTTCGCTCCCCGGGCCAGGATGGTGCATGTGGATATCGATGCCGCCGAGATCGGCAAGAGAGTCGAGACCCATATTCCGGTGGTCGGCGACCTGAAAAACGTGCTGATCCGGGTTCTGGACCTGGTCAACCCCGTCCGGCGGCCGGACTGGCTGCATCAGGTGGCCGAGTTGAAGCGCAAGCACCCCCTGCCCATCCCCCAGGACGACGAAATCATCAAGCCTCAGTCGGTCATCCGGGCCATCAGCGAGGTCACCGACGGCGAGGCCATCATTGTCACCGATGTGGGCCAGCACCAGATGTGGGCCGCCCAGCTCATCGTCTCCAAAAAGCCCCGCCGCTTTCTGTCCTCCGGCGGCCTGGGCACCATGGGCTTCGGCCTTCCGGCGGCCGTGGGCGCCCAGTTCGGGCGGCCGGATCTGCCGGTGCTGCTCATCGCCGGCGATGGCGGCTTTCAGATGAATATCCAGGAACTGGCCACCGTCAGGGAGCACAACCTGCCGATCAAGATGGTGGTGGTCAACAACGGCTGCCTGGGCATGGTCCGCCAGTGGCAGCAGTTCTTCTTCCAGCGCCGCTATTCCAGCACCATCTGGAACTATATGCCCGATTTCGTCAAGATCTGCGCCGGCTACGACCTCCCGGCCCGACGGGTGACCGAGCCCCGGGAAGTGCGCGGGGCCATTGAAGCCATGATGGCCGCCCCCGGGCCCCAGTTTCTGGAATTCAAGGTGGCCCCTGAAGAAAACGTGCTGCCCATGATCCCCGCCGGCGGCGGACAGACCGAGTTCTACGACGTGTAAGGTTTTGGTGACATAATGAAAAAAATGATATCCCTGTTGGTGCGTAACCGCCCGGGCGTCCTGTCCCACGTGGCCAGCCTGGTCACCCGCCGGGGCTACAATGTGGAATCCATCGCCGCCGGACCCACGGAAAACGAAACCCGGACCAGAATCACCCTGGTGGTCTCCGGCGACGAAAGGGAGCTGGAGCAGGTCACCAAGCAACTGCGTAAACTGATCGACTGCATAGAAGTGCGGGATTTGAAATATTCCCAGGCCGTCACCGGCGAGGTGGCCTTGGTCACCGTGGCCGTGGATCCGGAAAAACGCGGCGAAATCATGTCCCTGGCCAACACCTTCGGGGCCAAGATCGCCGACCTGGATGAAAAAAGCCTGACTCTGCAGGTGGTGGGTTCCTCCCACATGGTGGACATGGTCATCACCGGTCTGGCCCCTTACCGCATCAAGTCCATGGCCCGCACCGGCCTGGTGGCCCTGCCGATGGACAGCGGCGAGAAGAAGGAAATGCTGTCATGAGCGGAGCGCCCCGGGCGGCCCGGGTCGTCCGCCGCAGCAAGGAAACCGATATCAGCCTGGAACTGAATCTGGACGGCGGCCCGCGATCCATCTCCACAGGTCTCGGCTTCTTCGACCACCTGCTCGGGGCGCTGGCCGCCTATGCCGGCTGGGGCCTGAATCTTTCGGCCCAGGGCGACCTGGAGGTGGATCAGCATCATACCGTGGAAGATGTGGGTCTGGTTCTGGGCCAGGCCCTGGCCGAGGCTCTGGGCGATTATTCCGGCCACGCCCGCTTCGGCGCCGCCCTGACCCCCATGGACGACGCCCTGGTGGAGGCGGCCCTGGATGCCGGGCGCCGCCCCTATCTGCATTTTGAAGTGGACTGGCCGCAGTTGCGCTGCGGCCAGTTCGAAGTCTGCCTGGTTGAGGAATTCTGGCGGGCTTTGTGCCAGAGGGGCGGCCTGACTTTCCACCTCATCGGCCGCCACGGGCGGAACAGCCACCATCTGGCCGAGGCGGTCTTCAAAAGCGCCGGGCGGGCCCTGGCCCAGGCCCTGGCCCCTCGGAGCGGGGGCGTTCTGTCCACCAAAGGCCTGCTCTGAGGTTTCCGGATGATCTTATTTCCAGCCATCGACTTGAAAGACGGTCAGTGTGTGCGCCTTTGCCAGGGCCGCTTTGAGGAAAAAACCGTTTACGGCGACGATCCGGCGGCCATGGCCGCCCGCTGGGCCGGCGAAGGGGCGGAGTGGCTCCATCTGGTGGACCTGGACGCCTCCCTGGGCGACAGCTCGGCCAACCGCCGGGCCATTGAAAAAATCAGGGCCCGGGTGCCGCGACTGAAGCTTCAACTGGGCGGCGGCATCCGCAGCCTTCCGGCGGCCGGGCGATGGTTTGACCTGGGTCTGGAACGTCTGATCATGGGCACCGTGGTCTGCGAGGATCCCCTCCTGGCCGCTTCCATCGCCCAGAAATACCCGGGCCGGGTGGCCGCCGCCCTGGATGCCGTGGGTCAGGAAGTGCGGGTGCGGGGCTGGAAGGAAGCCGGCGGCGGCCGTCTCTTTGAAGTGGCCGCCGGACTCAGGGCCCTGGGGGCGGCCATGTTGATCTACACCGATGTGGAGCGCGACGGCACCGGCCAAGGCCCCAATGTCGAAAACACCCGCCGGGCGGCCCGGGTCTCGGGCCTGCCGACCGTCTGTTCCGGCGGCGTGGCCAGCCTGAAGGATCTGGAGGCGATCAAGCCTCTGGCGGCCGACGGGGCGGTGGGCGCCATTTCCGGCAAGGCTCTTTACGCCGGCACCCTGGATTTCGCCGCCGGCCGGGCTCTCCTGGCTTCATAGGTGCTTTATGAAAAAACAAGAATCACTGACTAAAAAAATCGGCCGGCTGTGTTTGACGGTGGCCGCTGTCCTGGCGTTCATGGCCGGCGGTATTTTGATGCTGGCCTGGCGGGCGGCTTCTTTGGAAATCAGCCCGGCCCCCTATCAACTGGAAGCTGTTCAGAGAATCCGGACCCATGATTTTTATGTGGAACTGCCCGCCGACTGGAAGATGACCGGCTTTTCCGGCCTGGTCAAATGGCCGGACCGTTATCTGGTCTTTCTGGAAGTCTGGCTGCCTGGACAAGAGGACGCCGCGCGGCAGTTCGACTATATCTCCGGCCTGGCCGGCCAGGGAGATTCCCTGGAAAAATTCACCAATATCAGCGATGAATTGGGGCGGCCGGCGGTGACCGCCCCCATTGAATACCAGCCTGACGGTCCGCTGTGGCAGCCGGTGACTACCATGCTGATCAACTACCCCCACGGCCGTCTCCAGCTCTTTCAAATGGCCGACCGCGCGCCCGGGGACCGTCGCCGCTCGGATGAATTATTCAGAGAATCGGTCCGGGAATTTCTGACGGCCTACAATTTAAGCGGCGAGGCTCCCGGGCCTGACGCCCTCAACCTGCGAACTCCTTTCGGCTCCATCGTCTCGGACAGGGACTGGCCCTTTGTCTACACAATTAACAGCGCCTCTTTCAGATTCGAGGGCGGGACTTTCTACCTGGCTGAATTGACAGAGGACCGCCTTTTGGCCGGGCGGCCCGGCTTCGGCAACAAGCTGGGCCGTTTTTTCGGGGAACTGGACCGCACCGGAATCATCAGCGGCAGCTCTTTCCAGTCCAGGCCTCTTGGCGGCGGCCGGGCCGGAGATGAAACCATCAGGAAAAACCCTTACTTTGACGAAGGCCGTTTCACCCTGGAAATTGATTGGCAGGCCCGGCCGCTGGGAAACGCTCCTTTAAAACTGACGCCGTCATTCACCATGATAATCCCTGAGCCCGGCACTGAAAATCAATCGGAATTTCTGGGCTTATGGCGGGCCATATTAAGCCGCGTGCGCTTTGAAAACAAGCCCTGACCACCTTCCCCATCCATCATGGACTTCAATACCCTCAATCTTCTGGAATACGATTCGGCCCTGCTCCGGCTCAGCCAGGAAACCCGCTCCGAAGCCGGCCGTCTGGCCGCCCTGGCTCTCAGCCCGGATCTGAACCCCGGGGAAATACTTCTGTCGTGGGCTCTCATCGCCGAAGGGCGGGAAGTTCTCAACCGGGGCGACAGTCCGGATCTTTCCGGGCATATCGACCTGACGGAAGTCCTGGAACCGCTCAAAGTGGAAGGTTCCATGCTGGGGGTGGAGGAACTTCGGGCCGTCGGTTACGAGGCCCGGGCGGCCCGGACGGCCCGGACATTCTTTGCCGCCTTTGGGGAAACAGCGCCCAAGCTGGCCGGGCTGGCCGCCGGGCTCAGTTCCCTTCCGGACCTCATCGAGGCTGTTGAACGGACTATTGGCCCGGACGGGGAAATTCTGGATACGGCCTCCGGCGAGCTGGGCCGCCTGCGAAGGGAACAGGCCGCCACCCGGCAAGGCCTGACCAGCCGCCTGACCGGCCTGATGCACAGCGACTCCTTTCGGCACCTGCTGCAGGACGAACTGATCACCACCCGCTCGGACCGTTACGTGATTCCGGTGCGGGCCGGCGCCGTCGGCGGCCGGCGAGGCCTGGTCCACGACTGGTCCAAGACCGGGGCCACGGCCTTTCTGGAGCCCTTGGAGGTGGTGGAGGACAACAACAGGCTGGGCTTTTTGAAGCGTAAGGAAAAGGCCGAGATAGAACGCCTTCTTCGCCGTCTGTCCGACGACTGTCGGGCGGCCGCCCCGGAACTGATCAGTTCCGGGGCCATCCTGACCCGCCTGGATCTGATTCTGGCCCAGGCCCGCCTGGGCCGGACCTGGTCGGCCGTGGCCCCGGATTATCAGCCGGGGGCTGGCCTGAGGCTGCGCCGGGCCCGCCATCCTCTGTTGATGCGCCGACTGTCCGAGGAAGGCCAGCGCATGACCCCGCTGGATCTGGAAATAGGGCCTTCAAAACCGCTTTTGATCGTCTCCGGGCTCAATACCGGGGGCAAGACCGTGGCCATGAAGACTTTGGGCCTCAATCTCCTCTTGGCCCGGGCCGGCCTCCAGATTCCGGTTGGGGAGGAAAGCTCTCTGGATTTTCCCGAAAATATTCTGGCGGTCATGGGTGACGAACAGGACCTGGCCTCGGATCTCTCCACTTTTTCAGGCCACATCCGTTCCCTGAACACGGTTCTGGCTTCGGCCCGGCCCGGCCTTTTGGTACTGCTTGATGAAATCGGTTCGGGGACCGACCCGGCCGAGGGCGCGGCCCTGGGTCTGGCCGTGCTGGAGGCCCTGCGCGACAGCGGCGCTCTGGTCATGGCCGCCACCCATTACCAGCTCATCAAAACCTGGGCGGCCCTGACCCCCGGAGTGGTCAGCGCGGCGGTCAATGCCTCGGATTCCGGCCAGCCCCTCTACGGCTTGAGCTACGGCAGCCCCGGCTTTTCCGGCGGCCTGAAAATGGCCCGCCGCCTGGGTCTGCCGGCGGAGCTGGTGGAAAAAGCCGAGACTTACCTTGATGACGGCCAGCGCCGGGCCATGGAGCTTTTGGCCAGGCTGGATGAAGAGCGGGCCGGCCTGGCGGCCGCCCGCCGGGATCTGGAAGAGGCCAGGCTGGCTCTGGCCAGGGCCGAGGCCGAATTAAAGGACAAAATCCATAGCCAGTCCGAGGACTGGGAGCGCCGGAGCCAGACTCAGAACCGGGTCGTCAGTGAGGCCCTGGCTGAAAATCGTCGGGAATTTGAGGAACTTAAACGGGATATGAAGGAAGCCCTGATCCGGGCCGACGCTTCCCGCCAGATAGCCTTCAGCGAACGAAAAGCCAAACTTGACAAGCGTTTGCGGGCGGCCCGGCCCCAGGCCGCCGCCCTTGATACGCCTCTGGCGGAAATCAGGGAGGGCGATCTGGTCAGGGTGGCCAGACTGGGCCGCCAGGCCACGGTGCGGGCCGTCAATGCCGAACGGGGCGAGGCTTGGGTGGAAGCCGGCGGGCTGAATGTCAAAGTGCCCCTGAGCGAACTTTCAGCGCCGGAAGCCGAGGAATCCGGCCGCCGCAGGGCAGGGGGCACGGTCAATGTCACCGTCAGCCCGGCCGAAGCCTCGGGTCTGGAGCTCAACCTTCTGGGCCGCACCGTGGACGAGGCCATTGACGCCGTGGAAAAAGAACTGGACCGGGCCTCGCTGTCCGGCCGGAAAAAAATCTACATAGTCCATGGTTTTGGCACCGGTCGGCTCCGCCAGGGCATCCGCCATTTTCTGGGGCGGCACCCTCGAGTCAAACACTTTGAGAGAGCCGCCCAGAATGCCGGCGGCGATGGAGTGACCGTGGTGATCCTGGAGTAGCCTCATTCAAAAATCCTGCACAATAAGAGAAAAACGGAGGCGATTTCCGGCTCTATTTTGCAGGCTTTGGAGCTTTGGGTAGAAGAATGGGTAGAAAAACAGAAAAAGCCTTTCGATTTTTATCTCGAAAGGCTTTGATATGGCCCAAAAATTAAATTTTAAGGCTTGGCGTCCCCAAGGGGATTTGAACCCCTGAACCCCTATACCAGCCATAGCTTTTAGAAGGCCTGATAACGACTTGATAACGGGTTATCAGATTATCAGCCCGAAAGAGGACTCCTCAGATCTGAGGACTCCGCAATTTTGCGGACTCCTCAGATTTGGCACTCAACCCAATTTTGGGGTGAGCAATTATCTAGACACCTAAGAATTCACTCCCTCCAAAATTGGGGTGAGTAACTATTTAGATGCATAGTGATTTACTCAACTCAAAATTGAGGTGAGTAATTATCTAGACACGATTCGCTTACCTTCGCCGCGCAATGCGGCCTTTTTTATGCCCGGCACCAGCAACAGCCTGTTGACAAATCAGGGGTATTGTGTTCTATTTGACTAAAAGTTAGTCTATTTGGCTAACTTGTAACCAAATAGACCATATCTGTGATCACCTCAGAACAGGAGTTTTACAGGTGGCCAAGCAGCGGGACAAAAGGGGCAGATTCAGCAAGGGTGCCAGCGGCAACCCCGGCGGCCGGAAGCCTCTGACCCCGGAAGCCAAGGCCCTGTTTGAGTCCAATGTTGATCGGGCCGCCTACGCCCTGATCGCCCTGCTTGACAACTCTGACGGC
This sequence comes from Candidatus Adiutrix sp., assembly GCA_031263565.1. GTDB lineage: Bacteria > Desulfobacterota > Desulfarculia > Adiutricales > Adiutricaceae > Adiutrix. The sequence continues at coordinate 33,270 of JAISFR010000067.1, forward strand.
AATCTGCGGCTTAAAGCGGCCAACAGCATCTTAGATCGGGTTTACG
>JAISFR010000106.1 GCA_031263565.1 Candidatus Adiutrix sp.
CTCAGCCGGGCGCTGAAAGCGCGGCTGATCACGCAGGGTCTGAAACGCCGCCGCTTGATTTTCACCTCGGCCTGATGACCGGCACCGGCTCCCAGAGCCTGGAGGAGCTGCGCGGAGCCATGGAAATACTCAGGCTCTACGGCGACGTCGATCAGGGCGGGGCCGTGCGGCACGTCACCTATCCAGACAATTTCATGACCGACATCGAGACGACCATCTCCAGGATCCTGGAACTGGCCGACGACCCGCTGATGAAGGTCATCGTGGTCAACCAGGCCGTGCCGGGCACCGCGGAAGCTTTTCGGCGGATCAAGTCGACGCGGCCGGAACTGATCCTCATTGCCGGAGAGTCTCAGGAAGATATGAACCTCATCGCCTCAGCGGCGGATCTGGTGGTCACCTCCGATTTCATTTCCAGGGGTTATCTCATTCCTTACGCCGCCCGAAAGCTGGGGGCCAAAACCTTCATGCACATTTCCTTTCCCCGCCATATGATCGATGAGTCAATGGCCCGCCGGCGGGCCATCATGGAACAGGCCTGCAACGATCTGGGCATCCGGTTCGTCTTCGAAAACGTCCCCGATCCCATGGGCGATCTGGGAGTCGAGGGCGCCAGGCAATACATAGAGAAAAAATTTCCGGAGTGGATTGCCCGATATGGGCCGGAAACCGTCTTTTTCTGCACCAACGACGCCCAGACCGAACCCCTCATACGTCAGATCGCGGCCCATGGGGGTTTTTTTGTCGAGGCCGACTTGCCTTCACCGCGGCTGGGCTACCCGGAGGCCCTGAACATAAATTTGACGGGCGATCCGGCCGACGGGGCGGCCATCCTGAAGAAGGTCGAAGAGGCGGTGGTGAAAGCCGGGGCCGGCGGCCGCATGGGCACCTGGGCCTATTCCTTCGGCTATTGCCAAACGGCCGGGCTGGCGGAATTCGGCAAACTGGTGGCCCAGGGCCGGGCCGGCCTGTCCGACAGCCGGGCGCTCCTGGCCTGCTACAGCCGATTTTCTCCCGGCGCCAGTTGGAACGGCCGGCCTTATACCGATGTTCAGCAGCGGACCAGGATAGACAATTATTTCCTCGTCTATCAGGATACCTACATCTTCGGCCGGGGTTATCTCGGGGTAGCCGGGATTGAGGTGCCCGAAAAATACCGTGACCTGCAAATCAACACGGCCCGCAAAGCCGAGCCCCCGGCCTTCCATATCGGCATCGCCACCGGCTCCACGGTGCAGGGGGCCGATGACCTGCAGGGCGCCCTGGAAATAATCAGGCTCTACGGCGACGTCGATCAGGGCGGGATGATTCGGCACGTCATTTACCCGGACAACTTCATGGATGAAACCGAAGAGACCATCAGTCTCATCGCCGGCCTGGCCGAAGACCCCTTAATGAAAGTCATCGTGGTCAACCAGGCCATCCCGGGCACCACCGAGGCCTTCCGCCGGATCAAGGCCAGGCGGCCCGACATTCTCTGTCTGGCCGGCGAGGCCCATGAGGACCCTGACGTCATCGCCTCAATCGCCGATCTGGTGGTGACTTCAGACTTCATTTCGCGCGGCTATCTCATTCCTTATTCGGCCCGGATTCTCGGGGCCAGGACCTTTGTCCACATCTCCTTTCCCCGTCACATGGCCTACGAGACGATGGGCCGGAGAAAAGCCATTATGGAACAGGCCTGCCTGGATCTGGGCCTGAACTTCGCCTATGAGGAAGCGCCCGACCCCACCGGCCCGGCGGGCACCGAAGGCGCCCGCAAGTTCATTATGGATCACTTTCCGGCCTGGATAAAAAAATACGGCCGGGAAACCGCCTTCTTCTGCACCAACGACGCCCACACCGAGCCCCTGATTCGCCAGATCGCCTACCAGGGCGGCTATTTTATTGAAGCCGACATCCCTTCGCCCCTGTTGGGCTATCCGGAAGCTTTCGGCCTGACTTTACAGGACAACTCCGGCGGCTGGGGCCAGGTTCTGAAAAAGATCGAACAGGCGGCGACCGCGGCCGGGGCCGACGGCCGCCTGGGCACCTGGGCCCACCCCTTGGGCTTCTGCCAGACCGCCGGCATGGCCGAATTCGGCAAGCTGGTGGCCGAAGGCCGGGCCAGGTTATCCGGCACCCAAACGCTTCTGGATTGCTATGGCAAATTCTCGCCCGGCGCCAAGTGGAACGGCACCTACTATATGGATGCCGTGACCTCCAAGCCGATTCGCAATTACTTTCTCATCTACCAGGACACCTATGTCTTCGGCCGGGGCTATATGGGCGCCACCAGCGTCGAGATTCCGGAAAAATATCTTTTGATCGACAAGGACCATGAAATTCAAAGCGGCTCTAAAAAATGAATACCGGCAGCTGCTGTTCGTCTGCGCGGCCTTTCTGACCATGGCCCTGGCCAGCTATTATTACGCCGGCGAGTTGATGAAAAAGCAGATAGACCTTTTAAGCCAAAGTGAAATGCAGGTCTACAAGGTCCAGATGCGGTCACTCATCCTGGCCCATGAGGCGGCGCTCCAGCATGCTTCGGCCTCGGTGGTCATGATCATGGAAAAGGGCGGCGGGCCGGACGAACTGCAGGACGTCCTCAGTTCCCTGACCAGAGTGTTTCGGGAGCAGAAAGACCTCACGGACGTCTTCGTCTCGGTCTACGGCTATCTGGACGGCAATTACCTGGACGGAACCAGTTGGATCCCCGGCGAGTTTTATAATCCCAAAATCGCCCCCTGGATGCGAGGGGCCATCGTTCAAAACGGCATCTTTCACTCCAAGCCCTACATCGACCCCCGCACCGGCAACGCGGTCAGTTCAGTTTCCATGGTCGTCTTTGACAACTCCGGGGAAAGCCACGGAGTGCTGGCCGTTGACTACTTCCTGACCCCCCTCGCCGAGCGGGTCAGGGACTACAAAGTGGCCGACACCGGCTACGGCCTTTTGCTGGACGACTCCTTCAACGTGCTCACTTTTCCGGACAGCGCCTGGATCGGCCGAAACATTGGAGAGGTTCCGGGATTCTCCGGCCTCAGGAGCGGATTGGAAAAGATCGGCGACCAGGTGCTGATCGAAGCCATCGACAGCGGCGGAGTGACCAACATCGGCTTTTTCAGCCGGCTGGAAAATGGCTGGTACCTGGGGATCGTCGCCCCGGTCCAGCATTATTACAGCGAAGTCTCGGGCATGCTCCCGTTCATCTTTGTGCTGAGTTTCGTGCTGATTCTGATTTTATGCTACATCCTGATAAGCCTGAGCGCGGCCAAGGCCAAGGTGGAAGAGGAAAGCCGCTCCAAATCCTCTTTCCTGGCCCGCATGAGCCACGAAATCCGCACCCCCCTGAACGCCATCATCGGCATGAGCGAATTGGCCCGGAGACAATACGGCCAGCCCCGGGCTTTGGGCCACATCAACGAAATCAGCCGGGCCGGCGCGAACATGTTGGCCCTCATCAACGATATTCTGGATTTGTCCAAAGTCGAATCGGGCAATATGCAGTTGAACCCCGCCCCTTACCGGACAGCCGCGCTGTTGGGCGACGTCCTGGCCATTATCAAAGTCCGGCTCAATGACCGGCCCGTCTCGCTGGTGATTGAAACTGATCCGCAAACGCCCTCCGTTCTGGTCGGCGATGAAGCGCGGGTCCGGCAAATCCTGATGAACCTTTTAAGCAACGCGGTCAAATACACCGTCGAAGGGCAGATCGTCTTCAGGGTTGAAAGTGAAGCCGATCGGGAGGGAAACGGCCGGATTAAACTGGTTTTTGTCGTTAAGGATACCGGGCCGGGCATCAGGACGGAGCACCTGGAACTCCTTTTCGACGATTTTGTCCGGCTGGACCAGGGAGCGGCCGGCCATATCGAGGGAACCGGCCTGGGCCTGCCCATTGCCCGAAGCCTTTGCCGGGCCATGGGCGGCGACATAAGCGTCACAAGCGAATACGGCCGGGGCTCCGCCTTCACCGCGACGATTCGCCAGTTGGTTGATGATTGGCGGCCGATGAACCTGGCCGACGAGGAACGATGCGGCCAAAGCCCGGCCGATGCTTCGGAAATTTTTTTCACGGCGCCGGAATTCAGGGTGCTGCTGGTTGACGACACCGCCACCAACCTGGTGGTGGCCAAGGGGCTTCTGGAACCTTACCAAATGCGGATCAGCACCTGCCTCAGCGGTCAGGAAGCGCTGGAAGCCATTCGCGCCCATTGTTTCGATCTCATTTTTCTTGATCACATGATGCCGGGCCTCGATGGCTTGGAAACCTTAAAAGCCGTCCGGGGACTGGGCGGACGGCACAAGACCGTGCCGGTGGTCGCCATGACCGCCAACGCCCTGGCCGGCATGAAAGAAATGTTTTTGGCCAAGGGCTTTGACGATTATCTGTCCAAGCCGATTGAACTGGATAAACTTCACGGCCTGTTGGATAAATGGGTGCCGCCGTCGGCCAGGGGCCGGCCGGCCTCATCTGAAAGCGCTCCCTCTTCGGCCGGTCCCCTGTCCCTGGGCGTCAACGGCCTTGATTCGGGCCTGGGTCTGAAAAACATCGGCGGCTCCGTCAGGAACTACCTGGAGGCGCTGTCCATTTTCTGCCGTGACGTTGAATCAAACCTGCCCGGGCTGAAGAACCGGCCGGGCGAAGATACGGCTTCTCTGGTCACCCGGCTGCACGCGCTGAAAAGCGCCGCCGCCAACATCGGGGCGGTCGATTTGTCGGCTGAGGCCGCCGGGCTGGAAGCCGCCGTCCGCCGGGAAGGAGCGGCCGGCCTTCGGTCCGATTTGGCCGGCTTCCACTACCGGCTGGCCGATTTTTCCGCCCGGCTTCAAAAGGCGATAGCCGGGACTGAAGCTCCGCCGTCCCCGGACAGCCCCGCCGGAAAGGGGAAGCTGTCCGCCGCCGCCCTCCGTCTTCTGCGGGAAGCCGTTGAGGCCGGCAACATCGGCCTGATGGATCATCTCCTGGAAGAATCAATGGCCGGCGACAATTCCGAAGAAGTCAGGGCCCAACTGTCCAAGATGGAGGAGCACTTTCTACTGGCTGATTTCCAGGAGGCCGTTTTGCTCATCGACAGCCTTATCGCGGAAACGGAGGCGCAATGACGGTCAGCCCCTCGTCCAGGACCATGATCATGGTGGTGGACGACAACATCACCAATCTGAAGTTCGCCAAATCGGCGCTGGCCGAGGTCTATGACGTTTTGACCGTGCCCTCGGCCGCCAAGATGTTCAAGATTTTGGAGTCATCGAGTCCGGCCATGATTTTTTTGGATATCGACATGCCGGAGACAAACGGCTACGAGGCCATTAAAATTTTGAAGGCCGACCCGGCCACCCGGCATATTCCGGTCATCTTTCTGACCGGAAAAAACGATTCCGACAGTGAAGTCGACGGCTTAAGCCTCGGGGCGGTGGATTACGTGACCAAGCCATTTGCTCCCAACCTTTTGCGCAAGCGGGTCGAAATACATCTGACCATGGAATCGCAACGCCGAACCCTGGAGAAGCAGAGGAACGAACTCCAAAACTTTAATGAAAACCTGCGGCAAATGGTCGATGAGAAAACCGGCCTGGTCTTCGAACTTCAAGGCGCCATCCTGGCCACGGTGGCCGATCTGGTGGAGAGCCGCGACGATACTACCGGCGGCCATGTGGAGCGGACCCGAATCTGGCTCTCGATCATGGTGACCGCCCTGAAGGATTCCGGCCTGTATCGGGAGGAGATGACTGACTGGGACATGCGCTTTCTTCTTCAGTCCAGCCAACTGCACGATGTGGGCAAAATAGCCATCAGCGACGCCATTTTAAAAAAGCCCGGGCCGCTGAATGTTGAGGAATACAATGCGATGAAGCTCCATACCACCTTTGGGATTAAAATAATTGAAAAGATCGAGACCAGCACCTCGGAAAGGGATTTCCTCAGGCACGCCAAAATATTCGCCGGAACCCATCACGAGAAATGGGACGGCTCCGGCTATCCGCTGGGGCTGCGGGCCGGGGAAATTCCCCTGCAAGGCCGGCTCATGGCAATCGTCGATGTCTATGACGCGCTGATTTCAGACCGGCCCTACAAAACCGCCATAGCCCATGATCAGGCCGTGCGCACCATCATCGAAGAACGGGGGCGCCACTTCGACCCGGTTCTGGTCGACCTTTTCAGGCGTATCGAAGCGCGGTACAAATCCGGATCGATATCCGCCAGAACGTAAGCTTCGCCCTCACCCGAATATGATCTTTGCTGAATGTATGCCCCCATAAAGAAAAATGAAGCCGGCAATATTCTGGAAGATTATATTTATCAGGGCCAGATCAGGGCGCTGTCCAATCAGGGCATAGTTGTCAAAAATGAAAGATGAGAAGGTGGTAAAAGAGCCTATAAATCCTACCAGCAGGATCACCCTGGTCGGGTCGGATAAGGACCGGCTGCCGATCAATTCCCATAGGAAACCAAAGATGAAACAGCCGAGCATATTGACCGTCAACGTCCCCCAGGGGAATTGCCCGTTGGCCAGTCTGTTTACCAATACGGTCAAAGCGAAGCGTGACAAGGCTCCGAAACCGCCCGCGCAAAATACCAAAAAGATATGTTTAAAGGCCATCTTAGTCCATGCCGCTCTTTTTATCTATCTTTAGGTGAACGCTCTCTAATTTTGTACATCCAGGGCCGTTTTGTCAAGCTCAAAGGCCAAGCCCCCTTCTACCTCTGAATACCCCCGCAAAGTTCCCGGATCGAGGGTGATTTTGAGGTATCCAGAGTGACCCTTGAAAATAGAAAAACCCTTGTTTTGCAAGGCTTTGTGATGATTTACGACGATGGGCGATCGGTCGGTTGGTGAAGGTGGAGTTCACTTAATTTTAAGTTAACTATTTGTAATGTTGTATCCGCGCCTAATTCACATCACTCTCCATCGCCTTTGGTTGAAAGGCGAAGACGATAAAGGTGTGGGAAAGTCGAAACATTGGCGTCCTCCTGATTTTTAGAGGTCTTAGCTCGCAAGTACAGAATCGGGCGCAAACCTTCATGCGCTGGAGCCCAGCCGGCCCCCGCTTCCCGAAAGTTTGTCGGCCAGCCGGGAATAGCGGCTCTGCTCGCGTTCGTTGGCCACGGCCCGGCGGACGGCCTCGCGGGAGCCGATGAGCACCACGAAGCGGCGGCCCCGGGTGATGGCCGTATAGAGGAGGTTGCGGCGCAGCATGATGTGGTGGCCGGTGCTGAGGGGAATGATGACCGCCGGGAATTCCGAGCCCTGGGATTTGTGGATGGTCACGGCGTAGGACAGGGCGATTTCGTCGAGGTCGGCGAAATCATAGACTACCTGGCGCTCGTCGAAAATGACGGTCAGCTCCTGGGCCTCCAGGTCTATTTGGGCGATGCGGCCGCAGTCGCCGTTGAAGACGTCCCGCTGGTAGTTGTTCCTGAGCTGCATGACCCGGTCGCCGCTTTTGAAACATTGCCCGAAACGGGTCAGGCTGGCGGCCGGGCGGGGGTTGAGGACCTCGCTGAGCACCTGGTTGAGCTGTTCGGTGCCCAGTTCGCGGTTGTGCATGGGGGTCAAGACCTGGATGTCTTCCAGGGGGTTCAGCCCCAGCTTGGCCGGCAGTTTCCGGGTGACCAGGTAGACTATTTTGGAGACGATCCGCTCCGGCCGGTTCTCCTCGAGGAAATAGAAGTCGCCGTTGTCCCGGTCGCGGCTGGATTCGGGGAAAAGGCCCTGGTTGACCTGATGGGCGGCCCGCACGATCTGGCTGCCGCCGGCCTGGCGGTGGACCTCGCTCAGGCGGGCCACGGCCGTCAGGCCCGAGGCCATCAAATCCTCCAGCACCCGGCCGGGGCCCACCGAAGGCAGTTGGTCGTGGTCGCCGACGATGATCAGCCGGGCCTCGCGGGGCAGGGCGCCGCAGAGCTGGTTCATAAGCCGGATGTCGACCATCGAGGCCTCGTCCAGGAGCAGGAGGTCGATCTCCAGCCGGTGACTGGGCCCGCGCAGGAAAGTGCCGGCGGCCGGGGAGAATTCCAGGAGGCGGTGAATCGTCTTGGCCTTGAGCCCGGTGGCCTCGCTCAGACGCTTGGCGGCCCGGCCGGTGGGGGCCACCAGGGCCAGACGGGCCTGGACGGCGCTGAAAACGGCGGTGATGATGCGGGTCAGGGTGGTCTTGCCGGTGCCGGGACCGCCGGTGATGACCAGGACTTTTTCCTCCAGCGCCAGGCGGGCGGCCTGGAGCTGGCTGGGGGACAGCTCCAGATTCAAAGTCCGCCCGGCCCAGTCGAGGGCGGCTTCCGGCCGGGGCACTTCCAGAAGGGGCGGGGTCTGGCGGAGGGCCGTCAGATCATGGGCCACCCAGTTTTCGGCCCGGTGGAGCCAGGGCAGATAGACGTCCAGGTCGCCGGGCTCGGCCTGGGTTTCAGTCTGGACCCGGCCGTCGAGAATCAGCGAGCCCAGGGCGGCTTCCAGGTTCTCCGGCCGGGCCTCGGGCACCTGCGCCAGAGCCTCTTTGACTAGGCGGCTTTTGGGCAGGAAGACGTGCCCCTCGCCGGCGGCCTGGCTCAAGGCGTAAATCAGGGCGGCGGCCAGGCGCTGGGGGGCGTCCGGGGCCAGGCCCAGGGTCCGGGCCACCTTGTCGGCGGTGACGAAGCCCACGCCGCTGATCTCGTAGGCCAGGCGATAAGGATCTTCCCGGATGAGGGACTCGGCTTCCTCCCCCAGGCGCTTCATGATGCGCAGGCCCACCGCCGGCCCCAGGCCGAATTCGGCCAGAAAGCTCAAAAGGCGCTTCAGGCCCCGGCTTCGCCGCCAGGCGTTGATGATGGTTTCCCGGCGGCCCGGCCCCAGGCCCTCCACTTCGGTCAGGCGCTCCGGGGCCTGGTCCAGAATATCCAGCGTTTTTTCCCTGAAATGGTCCACCAGCCGGCCGGCCAGCACCGGGCCCACGCCTTTGATGAGGCCTGAGCCCAGATATTTTTTGAGGGCGCTTTCCGATTTGGGGGGCAAGAGACGATGGCTTTGCGCCTGAAACTGGCGGCCGAACTTGGGGTTGTCGACAAAGCGGCCGGTCATTTCAATGAATTCCCCGGCCGTTGGCCCGGCCAGATGGCCGACCACGGTCAGGGTTTTGGCCTGGCCCGGAATTTTGACGCTCAGAACGCTGTAGCCGTTTTCTTCATTGACGAAAGTGACCCGTTCGACCCGCCCGCCAATGGTTTCAACGCCGCCGGCCTGGCCGGGGGCCGGGGGCTTATTCCCGGGCATGGCTCGGCCCGGTCGGCGGCCCCGCGCCCGCGCAGGCCAGTTCCAGGGCCCGGGCCAGGCCGTGGGTGGGAAAGAGCTGGGAGGCGATGGCCGGGCTGAACTTCCAGCGGCCGTTTTCGAAACTGATGCGGATGAAGAATTCCTGGGTCAGGGGACCTTCCAGCACAAAGCTGCGTAAAAGGCCCTGCTTATTCAGGGGATCGAAGACGAATTCCTTGAACTTGACCACCACCTGGTCGGCGCAGCCCCGGGGCTGATAGTTGCGGGGATCGAAGTCCTCTCGGTAGCAGGCCTGCATGGGCGGCTCCTCCGGCACGCTGATTGGGGGCCGGGCTGTTTTTCGGCCCTGGAGATGATAAAAATTCCGCCGGCCGCCCCCCTGCCATTTACGCTCGTATTTGGTGTTCATTTCCGGCGGGCGCTCTTCCATGGTCAGGGCCAGGGCTGAAGAGCCGGCCTGCTCCATGGTCCATCCGGCCAGTTCCGGGCTGTCGGTGACCAGGCTGAAAAGACCGTCCGGGGTCAGGCGGCTGGCGGCCAGATCCAGAAAGGCGCGCTGGAAGAGCCGTCTCTTTTCCTGCCGCTCGTCCGGCCAGGGAATGGGGAAGAGCGAACGGATGACCGAGAGGCTTTCCGGGGCAAAGCAGCGGGCCAGGGCGCTTTCGGCTTTCATGATCATGACCCGGGCATTGGGGCGCGGGGGCCCGGCCAGGCGGCGCAGGGCTCTTTTGGCCGAGGCCCAGGCGATTTCCACGCCCACATAATCCCTCTCCGGGCGGGCCAGGCTCTGGCTGTGGAGAAATTCGCCGTTGCCGAAGCCTATTTCCAGTTCCAAAGGCGCCCGGCGGCCGAAAATTTCCGCCCAGTCCAGGGGCCGGGGATGATCCACGGGCTTGATGAGCGGCTCAAGGGAGCGGTAGTATTTTTTGGAAAAGGCGCCGCTCATAGATCCCGACCAAAGCCCGGCACGGCGAAGGCTTTCTCCAGCCGGTTGAGAAGCCAGGTGACCGCGGTGATCACGATCAGGTAATAAAGCCCGGCCGCGAAAAAAGTCTCGGTGAAGCGGAAAGTGCTGTTGGCCACCGACAGGGCCGCCCCGGTCAGTTCCTTGGCCGAGACCACGAAGGCCAGGGAGGAATATTTGATCAGGTAGATGATCTCGTTGCCGCAGCCCGGCCAGGCCCGCCGCACGGCCTGGGGAATGACGATGGTCCAGAAAGTCTGGGCCGGGCTGAAGCCCAGGGCCCGGGCGGCCTGAAACTGCCCCTTTTTGATGGACAGGATGGCCCCCCGGATGTATTCGGAATGATAGGCCCCGCTGCAAAGGGAGAAAATCAGGACCGACGAGGCGTAGGGTGAAAGGGAGAAAATCTTCCAGAGCGGCGGCAGGTTATGGTCCGTGAAAAAGGGCTTCATCCAGTTGGCCAGACCCGGCAGGCCGTAATAGCAGATAAAAATCTGGGCCAAAAGGGCCGTGCCCCGGAAAAGGGCCACATAGGCGTTGAGAGGCCTGACCAGGAACCCGGGGTAGCCGGAGCCCCGCACGGCGCCCGCCAGAATGCCGATCAAAAGGCCGCAGAGAGCCGAAGGCGCGATGATCTTCAGGCTCAGCCACAGGCCCTGATTGAGCTCGGCCAGAAGCAGGCGGAGGAAGTCGGGGTTCATAGCTCAGCCCTGCCCCATAAGTTCGTTCAGTTTGGCGCAGAAATCGGCCGTGCGGCTGCGGGAGTCGGGGGCCAGGAGTTCCGCCGGCGGCCCGGCCTCGGTGATGCGCCCCTTTTCCATGAAAATGATTTCGCTGGTCAGGCGGCGGGCGAAACCGATCTGGTGGGTGGCCATGAGCATGGTCATGCCGCTTTTGGCGAGATCGACGATGACGTTCAGCACCTCGCCGATGAGTTCCGGGTCCAGGGCGCTGGTGGGTTCGTCCAGCAGCATGACCTTGGGGTCCATGGCCAGGGCCCGGGCGATGGAGACCCGCTGCTTTTGTCCGCCGGAAAGCTGGGCCGGGTAGAGGCTGGCCTTGTCGGCCAGGCCGACCCGGGCCAGTTCCTCCCGGGCCCGGGCCAGGGCGGCGGCTTTGGATTGTTTTTTGACTTTCCTGAGGGCGATGGCCACGTTGTTTTCGGCCGTCAGGTGGTCGAAAAGGTTGAAGTCCTGAAAGATCATGCCAATTTCCTGCCGGAAGGCGCAGATGTTGCGCCGCCCCATTTCCGAGGCGGAGCGGCCTTCCAGAAAGACGTCCCCTTTATCCGGCCGGTGCAGATAGTGGATGCACTGCAGCAAGGTGCTTTTGCCGCCGCCGGAGGGGCCGATGAGGACTTTGAGTTCGCCTTTCTCAAGGCTCAGGGAGACGTCGTCCAGAATCAGCTTGCCGCCCAGGCTTTTGGAGATATTCCTGGCTTCCAGGATAGGGACCTTCATCAATATTCATCAAAATCCGCTGTGATCCACTTCGGCCAGGCCGGGGATGCGGACCCTTTCGTACAATTTCATGAGCAGTTTGACGCCGGCCCAGGTCAGCAGATAATATATAATTCCGGCCAGGATGTATATCAAAAGCGGCTGGTGGCTGGTGGCGGCCAGTTGATTGATCCGGGCCATTGTTTCGCTGACCCCCAGGACGAAGGCGATGGCCGAATCTTTGAGCAGAATGGAGTATTCGTTGGACCAGGCCGGAAGGGAGATGCGCAGGGCCTGGGGCAGAATGACGCTTCTGATGGCCCCCACCTGGCTCATGCCCAGGGCCTTGGCCGCCCGGAACTGGCCGGAGGGGATGGACTGCATGGCCCCCCGAAAGATCTGGGATTGGTAGGCGGCGCTGGTCAAACCCAGAACGGCCGCGGCCACCGGAAAAGCCGGGATGCTGGCGCGGACCCCGAAGAGTTCCAAAATGAGCCCGTCGACCTGGGAAGAGAGGCCCAGATAGAACATGAACATCAGCACAATAATGGGAATGCTGCGGAAGAACCAGACATAGAGCGAGACCAGGCGGGCAGTCCAGGCCGGCCCGTAGACCTGAAAAGAGGCCATGACCGTGCCCAGGAGCAGACCCAGGCCCATGGCCAGAAAAACCAAAAGGCAGGTCAGGCCCGCGCCGCCCAGAAGGTAGAAGGCCGCCGCCCGGGTGATCTGGGTGGATTCCAAAAAGGCGCCGAGGGAGAAGGAGGCCAAGAAGCTCATAAAATCCTGGAATAAGCGGCCGGGGCCGGACCTTTCCGGCCAGGCCCCGGCTTTCGCGATAGCGGTATAAGAGACTAATGGACTTCGCCGGGCTTGTATTTTTCGATGAGTTCCTGCCAGTAGGGGTCGGCCATGAGCCTGGTCAGGCCCTGGTTGATCATTTCCAGGGTGGCCGGGTCGTCCTTGGCCACGCCGATGGCGAAGAGCTCGTCGGGGATGCCGGCTCCGCCGATGATCTTGACGTCGAACTTGCTGGCGGCGTCGGCGGCCGGGGCGTCGTTCATGACGGCAACATCAATGCGGCCGTTAAGGACATCCCGGGCGGCCAGGATGGAATCGGGATACTCCGCCAGTTCATACTTGCGGCCGTCCAGGCCGTTGGCGGCGGCCATGGCCGCGGCGTCGGAGGTGCCGGCCTGAACGCCGATCTTAAGGCCGCTGATGAGAGCCTTTTCCGGGGTCAGGTCGGAATCCTTGGGCGCCACGATGACCTGCTTGATGATCCAGTAGGGCTGGCTGAAGTCGATCTGGGTGGCCCGTTCCTCGGTCACCGAAAGGCCGGAGGCGATCAGGTCGATTTTGCGGGCCTTGAGGCTGGCCACAATGCCGCTCCATTCCATGGGCTGGTGGGTGACTTTGAAGCCCATTTCCCTGGCGATCCAGTCCATAGCTTCCACATCGAATCCGGTGGGCTTGCCGTCGGCGACATAGGCGAAGGGCGGATATTGGGTGTCAATGCCGTTGATGTAAACTTTGTCCTGGTTCTGGGCCAGGACCAGGGCCGGGGCGGCCAGAAGGGACAGCAGGGCGAAAAGAAGCAGCAGCTTTTTGGACATCAAGAAATACCTCCTCTGGGTTTAGGTGATTGGGGCCGGCCTGGCGAGACCGGTCATCAACTGTAACTGAATTAGTCATTATAGCAGATCAGGGGTGTTTTTGGCCAGAAATTGTCTCCCGCGCTTTTTTGAGGTAAAATAACATTTTCAGGGCCTCCCAAGAGTCGGGGGACCGGTTTTTTTCAATATGAAGACAGGGAAAAGAGATATATTTTGCCCGATCAAAGCCCCGTGCTGAACGCCGGAACCGCCAAATGGCTGCCCTGGCTGGTGGCCACCAGTTTTTTCATGCAGATGCTGGACGGCACTATTCTGAACACCGCCCTGCCGGCCATTGCCGGCGACCTGGGGGAAAACCCCCTGCGCATGCAGGCCGTGGTGGTTTCCTATATGCTGACCCAGGCCATTTTCATCCCGGCCTCCGGCTGGCTGACCGACCGCCTGGGCCCCCGGAAGCTGATGAGCGGGGCCATCGGGCTCTTCACCCTGGGCTCTTTGATGTGCGCCCTGTCGTCCGGCCTCTATTTCATGGTGGCCGCCCGCATTGTGCAGGGGCTGGGCGGGGCCCTGATGATGCCCGTGGGGCGCCTGGTGATTCTGCGGCTCTACCCCAAGGACGAACTGGTGAGAGTGCTGAGCATCATCACCATCCCCGGGCTTTTCGGCTCCCTGGCCGGCCCGGCCCTGGGCGGCGGCCTGGCGCAGTACGTCAGCTGGCACTGGATTTTTCTCATCAACCTGCCGGTGGGCCTTTTGGGCATTCTGGCCACGCTGCGCCTCATGCCCGCCTTTGAGCCGGACCGCAGCCAGCCCTTTGATTACCCGGGCTTCGCGGTCTTCGGCCTGTCGCTGGTGCTGATCAGCCTGTCTCTGGAGGGGCTGAGCCACCCCAGATTCGACAATGCCCTGGCCGCCGGCCTGGCCGCGCTGGGGCTCCTGGTCCAGGCTTTTTACTGGTGGCGTTTGTCCGGCCGGCCGGTTTCGCTGTTTAAAACCGCCATTTTCCGGATCGTCACCTTTCGGGTCGGTCTGGCGGCCAACCTTTTCGCCCGGCTGGGCTCGGGGGCCACGCCTTTTCTGCTGCCGCTTCTCTTGCAGGTGGTGCTGGGCTTTTCGCCCCTTATCGCCGGCCTCCTGATGATGCCCATGGCCCTGGCCTCGGTGCTGGCCAAGCTGGTGGCCCGGCGGCTGGCCGCGCATTATCGGTATCGCGACATCCTCTTGGTCAACACCGTTTTCCAGGGCGCGCTGATCGCCAGCCTGGCCCTGGTGCCGATGGACATGAATCCGGCCGTTTTCTGCGCCCAACTGGCCGCCCTCGGCGGCGTCAACGCCCTTCAGTTTTCCTTTCTCAACACCTATACCCTGATGGATCTGCCCTACGGGGAGTCGGGCAGCGGCAACGCCCTGATGTCGGTGATGGTCCAACTGTCCCAGAGTTTGGCTGTCGGGCTGGCGGCCAGCATCCTGATATTCTTTCAGGGCGACAGCCAGGTGACGGCCTCTTCGGATCTCAGCCTGGCGCTGACGGCCTTCCACTACACTTTTCTGGTCATCGGGCTGGCCTCGATGCTTTCGGCCGTGCTCTTCTATCTCAGCCCCGGGGAGCGGGCCCCGGGGAAGAGCTGAGCCTCGCTATTACAAATTGTGTTCCTTGATCTTGCGGTAGAGGGTGGCCACGCCGATGCCCAGAGCCCTGGCCGCCAGGGCCTTGGCCTTGGAGTCCTGGCCGTAGATGACCAGGGCCCGCTCGATGGCCCGCCGCTCCAGTTCCGAGAGGGGCTCCACCAGGCCCTGGCCGGCGGCTTCCTCCAGCCTGGGGCTTTTGGGGCGCCGGCCGGCCGCGTTGATCTTGGCCGGCAGATATTCCGGGCTCAGGTAGCCGATGGCGGGCATCATATTGACCGCGTATTCAATGACGTTTTCCAGTTCCCGGACATTGCCCGGCCAGTCATAGGCGGCCAGCAGGGCCAAAACGGCTTCGCCCACCGACCCCACTTCCTTATTGAAGAGCCGGGCGTATTTGGCCAGAAAATAGTTGGACAGGGGGGCCAGATCCTCCAGCCGGTCCCGCAGGGCGGGCAGTTCCAGGGGGATGACGTTCAGGCGGTAGTAGAGATCTTCCCGGAACATTTTCTGTTCGATGCTCTTCTGCAGATCCGCGTTGGTGGCGGCGATGACCCGGACGTCGATGTCCAACAGGACATTGGAGCCCAGACGGGTCAGCTGCCGTTCCTGGAGCACTCTTAAGAGCTTGACCTGCAGATAGAGGGGCAGGGTGCCGATCTCGTCGAAAAAGATGACCCCGTGGTTGGCCAGTTCAAACTTGCCGATGCGCCCTTTGGGGTTGGCCCCGGAAAAGGCCCCCCGGGCGTAGCCGAAGAGTTCGCTTTCCAGCAGAGTGTCAGGGATGGCCCCGCAGTTGAGGCCGATGACGGGTTTGTCGCGGCGGTCGCTTTCGGCGTGGCTGGCCCGGGCCGCCAGTTCCGTGCCGGTGCCGCTTTCCCCGGTGATGAGCACCGTGGAGGTGGAGCCGGCCACCTGCCTGATCTGATTCTTCAGTATCCTCATCCTCTCGGAGGTTCCGATCAGGGTGTCCAGGCCGGGCCCGGCGGGTTCGCTGGTGAAGCCGGAGATCTGCTCCTTAAAGCGGGTCAGGGTGTTGAAGATGAGGATGGAGGAGAAATCCGGGTCCAAAAGGCCCAGGAGGTGGCGGCGGCCGGCCACCAGGGAGCGGCGGCCGCCCACGCTGACCACGAATTCGTCGAATTCGGAAAAGCGCTCGCCCGTGCTGTGGGCTTCCAGGTCGGCGGCCTCTTCGTTTTCGGCCAGCCCCAGTTCGGTGCGGGCCCGGGAATTGATGTGGAAAGGCCGGCCCAGGTTGTTGAAGACAATGATGCCCCGGTCGTTCAGGTCCAGCACCTGGATCATGACTTCGTTGAATTGGCTGGCCTTTTGGAGACGGACCTGGTCACCCAGGCGCGAGCCGATGAGGGCGGCGATCTGCTCGACGAAATAGCTGTAGGTGTCGGTGTTGGCCAGGACCCGGTCGCGGTCTTCATCGTTAAAGCAGACCAGGCCCAGAACGCCGGCCGTGCGGCCGTCATATTTGATGGGCGCTCCGAAGGTCAGTTTTTCCCGGCAGCGGCCCAGGCTGGGGCAGCCCTGGCAGATCTTGTTGCGGCCGGAATCGGTCAGAAAAACCGGTTCGCCCGTGGCCAGCACGTGGCCGTAAATCTGCCCGGAGCTGGCAATGCTCCGGCCGACGGCCTCGGCGTAAATTCCGGTGCCGGCGATGCGGACCAACTGGTCGTCGACCACTTCCACGTCAATGCCGGTCACCCTGGTCACCACCGAGACACAGCGGGTCACGTATGAGGCAATGGAAAAAAGCATGATTTCCTCGCGCCTGACCTTCCTTCCATGAGCGCCTTCGTCTTATATATATATTATTGACCCCTTGAGACTCTGTCAAGTTACCGGCATGAAAGGCCGGAAATGGAAAAGGCCGCGGCGCTTTGCCGCGGCCCCTGGCGACCGGCAATTTATCCGGGCGGGTTCAGACCTTTTTGGGGGCCTCGGCTTTTTTGGCCGGCGCTTCCTTGGCGGCCGAACCCTTGGCTTCGGCCGAAGCCTCCTTGGCCGGGGTCCCTTCGTTCTTCTTGGCAGCCTCGGAGGACTTTTTGCCGGCATAATCAGTTACATACCAGCCTTGACCCTTCAACTGAAAGCTGTTCGCGCTCATCAGCTTGGAGACCGGCCCGCCGCAACTGGGGCAGCGGGACAAAGGAGCGTCAGAAAATTTTTGAAGCACTTCAGCGGTTTCACCGCAGCTTCCGCACTGGTATTCATAAATCGGCATGATTTTTCCTCCTCAGTCAGCGGGGGGCTAATCCCCTCCTCTCATTCCACAGACTAATTTAAGCATTTCAAACAAAAAGTCAAGACAGTAATTCTCAAAGTGGCTTTCCATCTTCAAGTGCTCTGGTCGCAGCCGGGCAAAAAGGGCGATTTTTGCCCGGCAGGGGACGGATTGGCCGACCGAACCGGTCGCTCCGTTCCGTCGCCCTCTCCGGGGCGACCGGCTATTTTTACAATCGGGCCTACTTTGAGAATTACGTGCGCCGTGGAAAGGTGCGCCTCATCCAGTGGGTGAGAATCCCACCCGGCAACTAACGCTCCAGCCGGAAGCAATCGGAGCAGTTATGGAGGTAACGAGATGGCTGAAGCCTTCGATGTAAAGGGTCCGTAAGGGACTCGGCGAGTATGCGGGCCGTAA
>JAISFR010000019.1 GCA_031263565.1 Candidatus Adiutrix sp.
GGGTCGATGGGGATGCAGTGCCCGCCGATGCCCGGGCCGGGGTAGAAGGGGGTAAAGCCGAAAGGCTTGGTGGCCGCGGCTTTGATGACCTCGTGGATATCCAGGCCCATGCGGTCGGCCACGGTCTTAAGTTCATTGACCAGGCCGATGTTGACCGCCCGATAGATGTTTTCCAGAAGTTTGGTCAGTTCGGCGGCCCGGGTGGAACTGACCGGCACCATCCGCCTGATGACCTGACCGTAAAGGGCCAGGCCGACCCGGGCACAGGCCGGGGTCTGCCCGCCGAGAACCTTGGGAATGTTGGGGGTGCCGAAGCTGGGGTTGGCCGGGTCTTCACGCTCGGGGGAATAGACCAGGAAAAAATTCTCCCCGGGGATCAGCCCCCGCTTTTCCAGCGGCGGGCGCAGGACTTCGTCGGTGGTGCCGGGATAGGTGGTGCTTTCCAGAGACAGCAGCTGACCGGGCCTCAAGTGCGGCAGCAGGCTTTCCAGGGTGCCGGTGACAAAGGAGAGGTCGGGCTCGCGATAGGCGCTCAGCGGGGTGGGTACGCAGATGATCAGGGCGTCGGCCTCGGCCGCCCGGGCGAAATCGTCCGAGGCTTCCAGACGGCCTGCCCTGACCAGCTCTTCCAGACGGGCGCCCGGAATATGGGCGATGTAGCTCCGGCCGGAATTCAGGTTCTCGATCTTCCGCCGGTCAACATCCAGGCCCAGGGTCTTAAAACCGGCCTCGGCAAAGGTCAGGATCAGCGGCAGACCCACATAGCCCAGGCCGACCACCGCCACCAGGGCCTTTCGGCCGGCCACCCGGGCCAGGATTTTTTCCTCGAAACTGTCAGTCATGCGTCCAGGCTCTCCAGAAATTTTTCGGCAATGGAATCCACTTCCCCGTCACTCAGATAGGGATGCAGGGGCAGGCTCAGGACCTCGGCCGAAGCCTTTTCGCTGGCCGGGAGATCCCCGCTTCGGCCGCCGTAGGCGGCGAAAGCCGGCTGCAAATGCAGGGGCCGGGGGTAGTAGATCATGGTCGGGAGGCCCTTTTCCTTAAGGGCGGCCATGATCCCGGCCCTTTTTTCGGCCGGCACCCGCAGGGTATACTGGGCCCAGGAGGACAGGCAGCCCTCGGGGATGAAAGGCGTGGACGGGAGGCCCGACAGGCGGCGGCCGTAGCGGGCGGCCACCCGCTGCCGCTCTTCCAGTTCCCCGGGAAAAGCCTTGAGCTTGACCAGCAGCACCGCGGCCTGGAGACTGTCGAGCCGGGAGTTGGTGCCCAGACGCAGGTGCTCGTAGCGGTCCCGCCCGGCCCCGTGGCCCCGGATGCTGCGCAGCTTTCCGGCCAGCTCGGGGTCGTCGGTCAGAAGGGCCCCGCCGTCGCCGTAACAGCCCAGCGGCTTGGCCGGGAAAAAACTGGTGGCCGCGGCCCGGCCGAAAGCCCCGGCCCGGCGGGTCCCCTGGCGGCCGCCGAAGCCCTGGGCGGCATCCTCCAGAATGATGAGGCCGTGCTTTTCGGCCAGAGGCTCCAAGCGTTGGTAATCGGCCGGCAAACCGAAAAGATCCACCGCGATGACCGCCCGGGGCCTGAACCGCCCGGCCCGGCGGACTTCTTCGATTTTGACGGCCAGATGGGCGGGGTCGATATTATAGGTGCGGGGGTCGATATCCACAAAAACCGGGCGGGCGCCGCGCAGGGCCACCACTTCGGCGGTGGCGATGAAGGTGAAGGCCGGGCAGAAGACCGCGTCCCCGGGCCCCAGATCCAGGGCCATCAGCAGCATCTCCAGGGCCGCGGTGCCGTTGGCGCAGGCCACCGCCTCGGACACTCCGACATAGGCGGCCAATTCTTTTTCCAGCTCGCCGACCTCCGGCCCGTTGATGAAGGCCGCCCGTTCCAGGACCCGCTCGATCCCGGCCCGTATGGCCGGGCCCAGAACCTGATATTGTTTTTTCAGATCTATAAAGTCCATGAATATCAAGCCTCTTTCTTCAATTCCAGCCCCCGGGGCCCCTGGCGGTAGGCCAGGGCGCAATCCGGGCAGATCAGGCCGGCCGGCAGTTTTCGGCCGCAGCGGCAGACCCAGCCTTTCTGCCGGGCGGGGCTGCCGAGCATCAGGGCCTGGTCGGGCACATCCCCGGTGACCACCGCCCCGGCGCCGACGAAAGACCAGGCCCCCAGGGTGTGGCCGCAGATGACGGTGGCGTTGGCCCCGATGCTGGCCCCGCGCCTGACCAGGGTCGGCCGGTATTCGTCCCGGCGGATGATGGCCGCCCGAGGGTTGATCACATTGGTGAAAACCACGCTGGGGCCGCAGAAGACCTCATCTTCCAGGGTCACCCCCTGATAGACCGACACATTGTTCTGAATCTTGACCCCCCGGCCGACGCGCACCGACGGGCCGACCACCACGTTCTGGCCCAGATTGCAGTTTTCGCCCAGATCCGAGCCGCTGAGGAGGTGGGAAAAATGCCAGATCTTGCAGCCGCGCCCGATGCGGACGCCCGGGTCAATGACCGCCGTGGGGTGGGCGAAAAAATCGGCGGGGGCCTCCAGGGAGACCGGAGCGCCGTTATTTTTCAGGGAGCGGCTGAGGGCCGAGAGCACGGCCAGCACCCCGAGCCCTTCGGCCCCGTCGCTGGCCGGCTTCCGGGCGCCGGCCATAGCCGCCAGAAAGTCCCGGGCCTGGGCGGCCAGAGGCTCGCTTTCGGCCAAGTCCACCTTGGCGGCCGCCGCCGGGCGGGCCGTGGGCCTCCGCCCGGCCCAGTCGATCTGGTGATCATAGAGCCTGAGCTTCTCCGGCCAGGGGCGGGTGTCGTCAAAGACGGCCATTTTCAGTTCGCCGGTCACCGTCAGGCACTGCCGCTTCTCAGGCTCCAGCCAGCCAACCGAGATCTGGGCCGACTGGCCGCCGCCGAAATCCAGCCGGGCTTCGGCCGAATCGATCAGCCCGGGGCTGACCCAGGAGCCGCCGTGGGCCGAAACCGTCTGCGGCAACCGGCCCATCAGGCCCAGGACCATGGAGATATCGTGAGGGGCCAGGGACCACAAAGCGTCCTCTTCCTGCCGTATTTTTCCGAAATTGTGCCGCACCGAACGAATCTGCCGCAGGCGCCCCAGCGAGCCGGCCTCGACCAGAGCCCGCAGCCTGAGATAGGCCGGATGGTTCTGGAGAAGGTGATCGACCATCAGAGTCAGGCCCTCCTCCTCGGCCAGGGCCGCCAATTGCCGGCCCTGGTCCAGATCCAGGGCCAGGGGCTTTTCCACGAAAAGGTGTTTGCCGGCCCTCAAAATCAGCCGCCCCAGTTGGAAGTGGGTGGCGGCCGGGGTGGCCAGGGCCACGCCGTCAAGTTCCGGATCGGCCAGTATTTCCGCCAGGGAATCGGCCGCCTGAAGGCCCGGATAGGCCGCCAGCATTTCCGCGACCCGCTCCGGGCTCCCGTCCACGACCTTTTTCAGAACGCCCAGCCGGTCAAAGGTCCGGACCAGGTTTCGGCCCCAATAGCCGGCGCCGACCACGGCCACCCGAAATTCTTTATTTGAGGACATTGATTTTCGCCATTCCACAAATGAATAACGGCCGCGAAATTAAACCGGGCCGTCGCTGAAAAATCGCCTTTAAATTTAACGGGCCAGCGGAAAAGGCGCTCAGGAATTCCTGATATAGGTCAGAGCCGGGTCCTGGTCCGGAAAAAAATGCATGAAGCTGTCGAGCTGGAGCACCTGGAAGATGCGGTAAAGGGAACTCTGGGCCTCGAGATTCAGAAGAAAGGCGGTTTTAGCCGGATTCCGCCGCCCGACGGTCATCAGCATTTTGAGTTCCCGGCCGGAGACGCTGGCCAGGGATCTGAGATCCACCACCAGGCCGCGCAGGCCGACGGCGAACATGGCCTCCACCCGGGCCGGGAAGTTTTCGCCCTCTTCGGCCAGTTGGCCGTCTCTTAAGGGCAGCAGATTGATCTTGCCGCTGAGATTTTCCTTGATGGTCACTGGGGGCGCGGGCGGCGCGCCGGGGGCGGCCGGCTTGACTTCCTCCGGCGCCGACGGGGCCCCGGCCGGCTGAGGCGGCCGGGCGGCCGGGGGAGATTCGGAGGCCTCCAAAGAGGCTTCCGATTCAGAGAGGGCCTGGTTCAAGGCCCCCAGCCATTCCACCTGATCATTGTCCCCGTTTTCCAGGCGGTCCAGCAGGGATTCCACCGTGTCCAGGACCTGCAGAAGGAGGTCGATCATCTTCTGGGGACAGGCGCACTGTTTTTCCCGCACGGTCTGCAGTAAACTTTCGGCATGGTGCAGCAGCTGGTAGAGGTTGGCCAAATCCAAAAAGCCGCTGTTGCCCTTGATGGTGTGCATCGTGCCCATCAGGGTGTTGAGGGCCGCCAGAGAAGCCGGATTCTTCTCCAGCTCCAGCAGTTGAGCGCCGGCGGCGCTCAAATGCTCACGGGAATCGAATATGAATTCATCCAATAACTCATCGCTCATAAGCAACAACCCTGAACCGCGTTTCAGACCAATAAGGTAACGTCGCCTCAACTGGAACAGACGGTTTTCATGTTACCACGCCGGCCCCCTTTTTGGCAAACATTCCGAATATTGAAGGCTGAAATAATTTCAGGCCAAATTTTACCGTCCCGGGTCACCGGCCCGGCCAGATGGGCTCAGGCCCGGGAAGCCCGGTTGAACAGGGCCAGGCCGGCCAGGATGACCGCGCCGGCCTGCCCGGCCAGGGACAGGGCCTTGGCCCAGGCCAGATAGGCGGCCGCGCCGGGCCCCAGGCCCAGAAAAATCAGAGGACGATGGTTATCCAGGCGTAACAGTGCCAGTCGGCAGCGGGTCGGTTCAAAATGTTAATACACCTTGCCCTTGTTGGGGCTGTCCCAGAGCTTGTCGCTGAGGTAGCGGAAACCGGTGTCGCAGAGAATGGTCACCACGCAGGCGTCCGGGGGCAGTTCCCAGGCCAGTTTCAGGGCCGCGGCCACATTGGCCCCGGAACTGAGGCCCACGAAAAGTCCCTCGCGGCGGGCCAGCGCCAGGGTCATTTTGCGGGCTTCTTCAGTGGAGACGACCATGCGGCCGTCGCTCAGCCCGTCGTCGTAAAAGCTGGAAGGCGAGATGGAGCCGGGGACGTAGCGGATGCCCTCCAAACCGTGAAGAGGGCTGTTGGGCTGCATGACCAGAGTCTGGACCTCGGGGTTGAAGGCCTTCAGGCGCCGGGCCACGCCCACGAAAGTGCCGGCCGTGCCCAGCCCGGCAATGAAGTGGGTGACCCGGCCCCGGGTCTGTTCCCAGATCTCCACCCCGGTGGTGTTGTAATGGGCCCGCCAGTTCTCCTCATTGTTATATTGGTCGGGGTGGAAAAACTGCCGGGGATTTTTGCTGAAAATGCTCTGGGCCATTTCCATGGCCCCCTGATGCCCCAGGATCGGGTCGGTTTCGATGATCTCGGCCCCCAGGGCGCTGAGAATGCGCTTGCGTTCCTGGTTGGCGTTGCGCGGCAGGCACAGAGCCGCCTTGTAACCCAGGGCGGCGCAGATCATGGCGTAGGCGATGCCCATGTTGCCGCTGGTGGCGTCCAGAAGGGTCTTGTCGAAATTCAGGGCGCCCGAACGGATGCCCTCCCGGATCATGGCCCGTGCCGGACGGTCTTTGAGCGAGCCGCTGGGGTTGAGGAATTCGGCCTTGACCAGGATCCGGGCGCCGCCGTCTTCGTGGCCGATATGTCTCAACTTTATCAGGGGAGTGGTTCCGATCGAATCAAGCAGCATAGTCCACCTACTATAACCGGCGCGGGCCTCAGGCGCCGCTGAGGCCCAGTTTACGCATGCGATGCAGAAGGGTCGAACGCGGCAGGCCCAGGATCCTGGCCGCTCCTTTGGGGCCGGCGATGACCCCTCCGGAATGTTCCAGGACCCGGACAATGTGCCGGCGTTCGATTTCGGCCAGGGATTCCAGAAGGTCCGGGCTTTCGCCCGGGCCTTTTTCCGGGCCTCCGGCGGCCGGCCCCCGCCGGGCTTCGGCCAGAAAATAGCTCTCCGACTGGTCAATGATTTCCTTGACCAGGGCCGGCCGCAATTCACCGTGAACGCTCTGGGCGATGACCAGCCGGGTCATGAGGTTGTTGAGCTCCCGGGTGTTGCCCGGCCAGTGGTATTCCGAGAGGGCCCGCATCAGCTCCGGGGCATAGAGCAGATCGGCCAGGCCGGTGCGCTGGGCCGACTGGGCCGAGAGAACCATGGCCAGGGGGGCGATGTCCTCGGGCCGCTGCCGAAGGGGCGGCAGTTCGATGGCGTAAACCGAAATGCGGTGAAAGAGATCCCCCCGCAAACGGCCCTGGCTGATGGCCTCGCCAATGTGGACGTTGGTGGCGGCCACGATGCGCATGTCCACCATGATGGGCACGCTCTCCCCGACCCGCTCGAAGCTGGAATCGTCCAGCACCTGCAAAAGCTTGGACTGCATGTCCAGCGACAGTTCGGCCACCTCGTCCAGGAAAAGAGTGCCCTTGTGGGCCAGTTCAAAGCGGCCGATGCGGTTTTTGGTGGCCCCGGTAAAAGAACCTTTGGCGTGGCCGAACATTTCGCTCTCAAAGAGGCTGCTGGCCAGAGACGGGCAGTTGACCCGCACGAAATGGCCGGCCGCCCGGAGGCTGTGATTGTGGATGTGCCGGGCGATCATGCTCTTGCCGGTGCCGGTCTCGCCCAGAAGCAGAACCGGCACATCCAGGTTGGCCAGAACCCCCAGTTGCCGGATGACCTCGCGCATGGCCTGGCTGCGGAAGACCATGGCCGTTTCAAAGCCCGGTTCGGATTCCTGGCTGGGCGGCGCTTCCACCTCGCTGAGAAAGCCGCCGTGCCGCATACGCTCCAGGGACAGCACCACCCCCAGGCAGGCGGCCACGGTCGGGCAGAAGTGGCTGGCAAAGGCGGCCACCTTGTAAAGGTTGTCGGGCCGGCTCTCGAAACCCAGGTGCAGGGAGGCGAAGATCTCGTTATTGAGCGACAGGGGAAAGGCGATGACCGAGGCCGCGCTCTGCTGGAAAATGGGCGGGGAGGCCATGTCGATGAAATATTCCATGCAGTCGGGAATGATCAGGGTTTCCCGGGTGTCCTGGATATATTCGGCCACGGTCAGGTTGAGCGAGCGGGGCAGAACCGGGGCAAAGGGATTGAGCTGTTTTTTGTCGGGGTGGGAATAGTCGGCCAGCATTTCCTCGCGCTGTTCGCGCAGGCTGAGCACCAGCCAGGAGAAATTGCAACTGGGGTGCAGAGCCTCGGCCAAAGTGCCCAGAAAATCCTTGCGGCCCACCCTCTCGCCCAGGGCGTTTAACAGATCCCGGTTGATCTGGGCCGCCTCCGGGGGAATGGCGACGTATGAATTGGCGCTGATGGGCAAGTCGATACCTGATGACTTTTTTCAGAATTTTCCTATATATAACCTTTTTCCGCGAAAATGTCCATATCCGGACACCGATTCTCAAAGTAGCTTTCCATCTTCAAGTGCTCTGGTCGTAGCCGGGCAAAAAGGGCGATTTTTGCCCGGCCGGGGACGGACTGGCCGACCGAACCGGTCGCTCCGCTCCGTCGCCCTCTCCGGGGCGACCGGCTATTTTTATAATCGGGCGTCCTTTGAGAATTGCTGATATCCGGACAGCACCCGGAGAGGCCTTTTAGGGAATTTGCTTGACAAAAAATCTAGTTAGCTATAAATTTATATTCAAAGCCTTTATTTCAAAATTTTAACTACTTATCGTTAGTTAAACAGGCTTTCACTAAAGAAAGGGGACGGTATGCGCGCACTGGTTGATGTCAAGCGCTTCCTGGAATTCAGAGAATCCGGGGAGCCGGGCGGCGAGCCGCTTCCGGGCCGCGGCGCGCCGCCCTGTCTGCTGTTCAAATCCGGCGGCGGCCCGCTGGTCGACTGCGGCGGCCGGGCCAGGCCGGTCCTGGGTCTGGGCCTGGGCCACTTCAATTCCGCCGGCGTCCGGGGCGTGGTTCCGGAGGCTTTGCAGGCCGGCTATCGGGCTCTGGACACGGCCGCTATTTACAATAACGAGGACGGCCTGGGCCAGGCCCTTTTGGAGGCCCGGGAAGAGCTGGGGGTGAGCCGCGAGGAACTGTTCATCACCACCAAGCTCTGGAACGACAGCCACAGCTACGACGCGGCCCTCAGGGCGGCGGAGGCCAGCCTGGCCCGTCTGGGCCTGGATTACGTCGATCTTTTCCTCATTCATTGGCCCGCCCCGGGCCGCAATCGCTACGTCGAAGCCTGGCGGGCCTTGTTAAAGCTCAAGAAAGAAGGCCGCCTCCGGGTCGCGGGGGTCTCCAATTTCCTGCCGGAACATATCGACCGCCTGATGGACGAAACCGGCGAAAAGCCGGCCTTGAACCAGTTGGAAGTCCACCCCGGCTTTCAGCAGAAGGAACTCTGCGCGGCCATGGAAAAGCGGGGCCTGCTGGTCGAGGCCTGGTCGCCCCTGGGCGGCGGCGGGGCCCTCAACGCGCCGCTTTTTCGCAAGCTGGCCCTCAAATACGGCAAGACCCCGGCCCAGATCATTCTGCGCTGGCACCTCGAGCAGGGCCGTCCGGCCGTCCCCCGGTCCAGCCATCCCCGTCACCTGCGCGAGAATCTCGATATTTTCGATTTTCGCCTGGACGCCGAAGATATGCGCCAGATCGCCCTTTTGGACAGCCGCCGGCGCCTGGGGCCCGACCCGGCCACTTTTCAGTAAAGGGCCTCTCAAGCGGGGCAGCGGGCGGCCAGTTGCCTGGCCCGCCGGTCCAGCGCGGCGGTCAGGCCTTCGCTGCCGGGGTCCCGGCCGAAGACGTCCCGCCAGAGGCGGGGGCTTTCCATGCACAGGTAGATGACGGTCTCGGGGGGCAGGATTTTTCGGAGTCCGGAGACCAGCAGGCGGTAGAGCCTGGTTCTCAACGGACGGGGATAGCGCATCTTGCCGTCGCCGCCGACGACGAATTCGGCGTCGTAGATGCCGGTTCCGGGAAAGCGGGCCAGCATCACTTCCTTCAGGGCCGGCAGATAGCGGAAGCCGCCCAGGGAGACCCAGGCCAGTTCGGCGCCTTTCAGACGCCCGTCAATGAGCGCCAGCGTCTCCCGGTAGCCGTCCTCCCAGCCGGGGTGGAGGATCAGGGGGTCGAAATGGAGGCCGATGGGGAAACCGGCGGCCGCCGCCCGGCGGGCGGCGGCCAGGCGGGCTTCGAGAGGGGCGGCCCCGCCCTCCTCGCTTCGGCAGACCAGGGGGGCGTTGACTGAAAAGCTGATGACCGTGCGGCCCAGATGGGGCAGATTCAGAAGATGGTCGACCTGGTCGGTCTTGGTCTTCAGCTCCAGGACGGCCTCCCGGCGGCCGGCGAAAATTTTTATCAGGCGGGCGGCCAGGCCGCTGTGGCGGTCCAGCAGCAGGCTGTCGGTGAATTCGCCGGTGCCGAAGCGCAAGGGGCGCGCCGCAGGCGGGCGGTCCAGAAGGGCCGCCAACTGGTCCAGGCCTTCGTCGATATTGCCGAAGAGCACCAGGGCCCGGCTGCCCAGGTAGGCCTCCAGGATGCAGTAACGGCAGCCCAGGGTGCAGCCCAGGCCGAAGTGGAATATCTGAAGGCCGCAGCAGTTGTAGTTGAGGGTTCCGGGGCAGGGTTTGATGAACTGGCCCCGATGGCGGGTCAGCAGCAGATCCCGGCGTTCAAAGCGCGGATAGTCGGCCGGGCCGACCGGGGCCAGGGGCCGGGGACTGAAAGCGCGGGCCAGGCTTGCGGCCAGTCCGCCCGGGAGAAATTCATCTTCCACCAGCAGCCGGAGGCCGGACGGGGGCGCGCCGTCAGCCATCGGCGTCATCCAGTAGCCGCTTAAAGTCGTCCTTGGCCGCCAGGGCCGCCAGAACCTTGAGCTGCCGCTCGAAATCGGCCGGTCCGGTGAAACTGAGCCTCAGGTTGAATTCCAGGTCTTCCAGGCCGGGGTCCAGTTCCAGGCGGATATCCTGGGGCAGGGCCAGAGCCGCCCGCCGGGCCTCCCGCCGCAGAAGCAGCTCATTTAAGATAGGGTGCCGGCGGCGCCAAAGCCGGCGGCGGAACAGTTCTTCAACTTTTGACCGGCCCAGACGCTCAAGATCCTCACAGGCCGCCCTGATCTCCGGTTCCGCCTCCAGTTCGCCCAGAATCCGGGCCGGGGAACTCTTTTCCCGGCGGGCCAGATCCTCCAGCCAGTTGAGCCATTCCCGTTTCTTTTGCTTGCTGGGCCTGAGCCGCTCAAAAAGATCCAGAGCCTTATCCCGGCTCTCCGCCTCCCAGCCGGCCAGACGGGCCGCGTTTTCCAGATCCAGGCGGTCGTCGGCCAGGGCGGCCAGGCCCTTGTCGGGCAAGGCGGCCGCGTCATAAGACCAGGCCCGCAGCCTGGGGGATTGGCCCAGCCCCAGTTGAGGGGCCAGGCGCGGAGCCAGGGCGGGTTCCTGATCTTGGAGAAAGCGCCAGATCAGGGCCGTTTCGGCCGGATTCAGGCCCCGCTGGAGATTATCGGCCAGGGCCAGGGCCAGCAGGCGTTCCCGGGGCAACTCCGGCGGGGCCGTCAAAGCCGGGGCCCGGCGCCGCCCCAAAGCCAGAAGGGCCGCCCGACGGCGGGCGCCGGCCAGGATTTTCAGGCGGCCGCCCTCCTCCAGCACCCAGAGCGGCCTGATCAGGCCCAGTTCGGCGATGGAGGCCTGCAAATCCTCCCGCGGCCGGGGCGGAGCAGACGGCCAGAAGGGCTCCAGGTCCGCCAGTTCCAGGTCCCGGAGCTTCCAGGCCGCCGGCTCGTAATCAGACAAAGGGTTCACATCTCAATCCCGCGGTAAGTGTCATGGCGTTATCATATCGCTCAGGCTTCGGCGACGGCTTCTATTTCGATTTTGGCGCCCATCGGGAGGGCGGCCACCTGGACCGTGGCCCGGGCCGGGCAGGCGCCGGTGAAGAAAGCGGCGTAGACTTCGTTGACCGCCTTGAAGTCGGCCAGGTCGGTCATGAAGATGCCCACCCGGACCACCTGGTCCAGGGAACTGCCGGCGGCCTCCAAAATGGACTTGACGTTGGTCAGGCTCTGGCGGGCCTGATCGCTGGTGGCTTCGGGCATTTTACCGCTGGCCGGGTCCAGGGGCAACTGGCCGGAGACGTAAACCAGGCCGCCGCTTTTTATGCCCTGGGAATAAGGGCCAATGGCCGCCGGAGCCTTATCGGTGCTGACAATTTCTTTCATGATTTTCCTCCTTAAGGTTGTTGAGAGTTTAAGCTGACCGCGCCCTTCATCAATCGGCGGCCGCCGTCGGAAGGCCCGGAGACTCGGCCAGGCCGAAGCGGCGTTCCCGCCTCCGGTAAGAGGCCAGGGCGGCTTCGAAATCTTCCGGCCCGAAATCCGGCCAGAGGGTGGGCGTGAAATAAAACTCGGCGTAGGCACACTGCCAGAGCAGAAAATTGGACAGGCGCATGTCGCCCCCGGTGCGGATCAGAAGATCCGGCGCCGGCTGGCCGGCGGTCCAGAGGCGGTCTTCCAGAGCCTGTTCGTCGATCTTTCGGGGATCAAGACGCCCGGCGGCCGCCTCGGCGGCCAGAAGGCGGGCGGCCCTGGTCAGCTCGGCCCGGCTGCCGTAGGACAGGGCCAGGGTCAGGGTCAGCCCGCGATTGTCGGCGCTGGCCTCAAGGGCCGATCGCAAAGCTTCGGCGGCCAGGGGCGGCAGGTCTTCCAGTTCGCCGATGGCCATCAGGCGCACTCCGGTGGCCAGAAGTTCGTCCAGCTCGCTTTTGAGGTATTTCGAAAGGAGCTCGAAGAGGCCCCGCACTTCCTCTTCCGGCCGGCCCCAGTTCTCGGTGGAAAAGGCGTAGAGGGTCAGGTATTTCACCCCGGCTTTTCTGGCGGCGGTCAAAAGGGCGCGCAACGGCTCGGCCCCGGCCTGGTGACCCTCGGAACGGCTCAAGCCGCGCCGGGCGGCCCAGCGGCCGTTGCCGTCCATGATGATGGCGATATGCTGAGGCACTGGCAATTGAGACATGTCGACCTTAAATTTTATTTAGTTGCGGCGGCCGACCGGGTTTCGCCGGAGTCGGCCCGGCTATTCACCGGTCCAGTCGGCGCCCGGCAGCCCGGGAGTCTCCGGCCCGGCCGGCAGGGACGGCCGGATATTGATCATGGGGTTCCCGGCCTGCTGCCAGGCCGCCAGAAAATCGCTCCAGGAAAGTACCCTTTGCTGGGCCGAGCCGGAATTCAGCACCGGCCCCTCGGGCGTATAACCCAGGAAGACGGCGTAATCGCCGGCTTTCAGAAATTCGGCGGCCGCGCCCAGACGAATTATCAGGGGCCGGCCCCCCCTGACCGCGGCCAGCAGATCGTCCGGAAGGCCGTTCTTAAGCTCGGCCGCCAAATCTCGCCGCCGGGCCTGAAGCACCAGCAGCCAGGGCGCCGGGGGCCGCCGGCCCAGAGCCTCGATCAGGGTTCCGGGGCTGCTTTCCCGGCCGTAAAAGCTCAGAACCGAGGCCAGGGCGGAGGCCGCCCCGCCCCCGGTCTCCTCGGCATAAAAAGGAACCCCGACGATCAGCCGGCTTTCCAAAGGGGTATGAAAAGCCGATGGCCGGGCAGGCCCACCCAGGCAGCCGCCGGTGGCCGCCAACAGCAGAAAAGCCCAGAGCCAGCCAGATCTCTTCAGTATTTTCACGCCTTTAAGCAGCAAGAGGATTCCACCCCCAATTGGCTGAGGTTATCACAAATCAGGCCCGGCGGCAAATTTGGCCCGCCTTCAACAAGTCTCCTCAGAGTGGCGGTGCATGACGATCAGAACACCGGAATCAAAGGACAAGTCGACTTCCGGGGCACTCAGTTCGTTGGACAGGCCCCGGGACAGGCCGGCCCTGAGGGTTTCGCCGCCCAAGGGGTAGCGGCAGCCCTTCAGGCTGACCCCCCGCACGTCCTCGCCCATGGGCAGCAGAGAGAAGAGATCCCCGGTCTGACCGCTGACGCTCAGTTCGGCCGGGCCGGAGATCACCAGAAAATTCCAGCGCCCGTGGCGGAAGCGAATGCCGCCGCTGCCCCAGCCGGTGGCCCGGGGCAGGAAGAGATTGCCGAAGGTCATATCCCAGCGGCCGCCGAGAGCGCCCAGGACCTCAATGCGGCTGTAACCCCGCTTCCGGGCCAGTTGCAGGGCCAGCTCAAAGTCGATCTCGTCCTTGGCCGCCGGATAGCGGAAAATTTCCGCTCCCCGGGCCTGGATTTCGGTCAACAGGGCCGGCTCAAGGGAATCGAAATCCCCCACCAGACAGTGCACCGGCCAGCCCAGGGCGGCCAGGTGCCGGCCGCCGCCGTCGGCGGCGATGACCAGATCCCCGGGCCGGGGCCGCGCGGGCCAGTCGCGGGTCGGCCGCTCAAAATCGCCGTTGAGGAAAATATAGGCCAGGTCGCCCTGCGTCCCTCGGGTTTTCATGGCTTCACAGGCATTTTCAATTGATGACCTCCAGAGTTCCGCTTTCCAGGGCTTCCTGGATATAGGCCTCGGTCAGTTGCTCCGGGCAGCGGGCCGGCAGGAAAGACGGACCCTCGTCGTCGGCCGTGGGCCCGGAGATGCGCACCAGAAGGTTGACCGCCAGGAGCCGGCTGATGACCCCGCCCAAGGCCGGCATGGGCGCCCGGGTGCCGCGGGAGAGACTGCGGAAGGAAGTGGCCCCGCCCACGGGCTCCGCCTGGTAGTTCTTGATTATTTCAGCCACGACCAGTTGGCAGAGTTCCGCTGTGCCGCGCCAGGTGGCCGGGCTGACCAGGCCCCACAGGCCCCGGCCGATGACGAATTGGTCCGCCAGGCGGCGGGTCAGTTCGCCCCCGGCCAGGATGATCATCCATTCCGCGTAAAGCCAGATCAAAAACAGGGGTATCAGGGCGAAACCGCCGTAAATCGGGCTGTAGCTGGTCAGGGCGAACATGGTGCTGATGTAAACGGTCTGAAAAAGCTGAAAGACCAGGCCGGCGATGAAGCCGCCCAGAAGACGCTCCCGCCAGCGCACCAGGCCCCGGCTGAAATAGGCGTAGGCCCAGCTCAAGACCAGCCACCACATCAGATAGGGCGAAACAATGATCAGGCCGGAGAAGAAGCCGGAGGGATTGATGCCCAGAGGGATGCTCCAGGTGGCCTTGGTCAGGCCGGTCAGATAGATGTTAACGGCCCCCCCGGCCAGCAGCACCATGGGCACGATGACCATGATGGTGAAATAGTCCATGATTCGGTGGATGGTCCGCCTGGGCGGGTGATAGCCGTATATGTGGCCGAAGACATTTTCCAGGAGAGTCAGAATCCGGTAGCCGGACCAGAAAATAATGCCCAGGGCCACGAAGGCCATGACGCTGCCGGAGTAGTTGCTGATCATGTTTTCGGCCAGGGTCTTCAAATGATCCAGCACTTCATCCTGGCCGTTGAAAGTGGCGAAATAATCGTTCAGCGCGGTCATCAGGGCGTCTTCCAGGCCGAAACTTTTGGCTATGGCAAAACCCAGGGCCAGGAAGGGCACCACCCCCATAATGCTGTAGTAAGAAAGGGAGGCGGCCTGCCCCGGCCAGGCGATGATGCCGGCCTGCTCCAGGTGGTCATAGATATCCATCAACCCTTGGCCCAGGCGGATGTTTTTCAGCTTTTCCAGCTTAAAAGACATGTTTCAACCATAATTTCATTTGCCTTCGGCCCAGTCCTTAAAACCCAGGGCCTTGAGCTTCTTGTGGAGGCTGGTGCGGTCCAGATCAATGGCCTCGGCGGTCTGGGTGATGTTGTGGTCGTGGGCCTCCAACTGGTGGAGAAAATAGAGGCGCTCGAATTCGGCCCGGGCCTCGCGGTAGGGCAGATTCATGTAATCGGCCGCCGGGCCGCCCAAAGACAGGGCCGGGCCGCCGCCGACCGGGTCGCGCTCGATCAGTTCTTCAGGGGTCATGATGGCCAGGCGCTCGATGGTATTCTTAAGTTCCCGCACATTGCCCGGCCAGGGCCGCTTTTTGAGATCCTCCATCAGGGCCGGGGCGAGGCGTTTGACCCCCAGTTGATTGGCCCGGCTGTAGGCCTCAAGGAAGCCGGCGGCCAGAAGGGGGATGTCGCCGACCCTCTCCCGCAGGGGCGGCACTCTTAAGGGCACCACGTTCAGGCGGTAGTAAAGGTCCGGCCGGAAAGCGCCCCGCTCGATTTCCTCCGCCAGGTTCTTATTGCTGGCGGCGATGACGCGCACATCCACGCTGATGGTCTTGACCCCGCCCACCCGCTCGAACTTCTGTTCCTGGAGAATGCGCAGCACCTTGGCCTGGGTCTTAAGGCTCATGTCGCCGATTTCGTCCAGAAAAAGGGTGGAATTGTTGGCCTGGTCGAAACGGCCCTGCTTGCGGGCCGTGGCCCCGGTAAAGGCCCCCTTTTCATGGCCGAAGAGTTCGCTTTCCACCAGTTCCTCGGGGATGGCCGCGCAATTGACTTCGATCATGGGCCGGTCGGCCCGCAACGAGAGCTGGTGGATGGTGCGGGCGGCCAGTTCCTTGCCGACGCCGTTTTCACCGGTGATCAGCACCGAGGCCGGGGTGGGGGCCACCACTTCGATTTTCCGCAAGAGATCCATCAGGGCCGGGCTCTGGCCGATCATGGCCGCCGACTGGCCGGGCCGGGCCTTCAGAATCTGGTTCTCGGCCGTCAGCCTCCGGAAACTGAGGGCCTTTTCCACGGTCAAAAGCAGCTTGTCGGCCGAAAGGGGCTTTTCAATATAGTCGAAAGCCCCCATTTTGACGGCTTTGACGGCCGTCTCAATATTGCCGTGACCGGAGATGACCACCACCGGCAGGCCCGGGTACTCTTCCCGAATACGGGTCAGAACCTCGAAACCCTGCTCGCTGTTCTGCATCCACAGATCCAGGATCACGGCCTCGGGCGCCGATTCGTCAATGCGCTCCAGGGCTTCCGGGCCGGAAGAGGCCTGGGCCACCAGATAGCCCTCGTCGCCCAGGAGCCCCCCGACCGTCAGCCGGATGTCTTTTTCATCATCAACAATCAGTACGGTGTCGGTCATTATTCAATCAATTCCAAAGTCATCAGGACGGCGTCCTCGCCGTCCCCATAATATCCGGGCCGCCGCCCGGCGACTTGGAAGCCCCGGGACCGGTAGAGGCTGAGGGCGGCCCGGTTGGACGGGCGAACCTCCAGAAAAATATTCCGGGCGCCGGCCCGGCGGCCGATGCTCTCCATGGCCGTCACCAGGCGCCAGGCCAGCCCCAGACGCCGGCATTCGGGCCGGACAGCCAGATTCAGCAGATGAATTTCCGGCGGCAGGAGCCAGAAAAAACAGTGGGCCAGAAGCCGGCCGCCCCGCTTAAGGCCCAGAGCCAGGGTGATCTGGCGGCGGAATTCGCCCTGAAAATTGCCTTCGGTCCAGGGCTGGCTGTAGACCAGGCGCTCCAAAGCCAGAACCTCGGGCAGGTCAGCCTCGGTCAGGCGCAGAAGCCTCGCTTTGACCTGGCCGGCGTTCCGGGGGCCGAAGCGGTCTTCCGCCGCCTCGGCCCGGCCGCCCCAGCCTGAATCGCCCGCCAGACTCATCGGACCGCGCTCAGGGCCAGGAGGCTGGCCAAGAGACCGCCAAGGTAGAAATTGACCGTCTTGGCCTCCAGAAAAACAGCCATTCCCAGAAGCCCCAGGAAGGGAATAAAGGTGAAAAGGCTGTCGAGATTCAGCAGGACAATGTCCGGCGCCAGGCGGACCACCAGGTTCAAAAGGCTGGTGTTCAAAAGAACGGCCAGGGCCAGGCCCGCCAGTGAAAATCCCAGGGTGGAGCACAGGCCGTAAAGGTTCCGGCGGAAAAACCGCGGGTCGCGGCCCTCGGCGAGATCGGCCCGGGCCCGGGCCAGTTGGGGGGGCACCAGGCGCCGGCTGATTTTATCGATATAGGTAAAGGCCCAGGCCCAGAAGGGCACGGTCAGAAAAGCGACCACCTGGCCGGCCTGGGTCTGGCAGGCGCCCAGGGCCGGGGCGAAGCTGCTGCCGAGCAAGGCGATCAGGGCGGCTGAAACGGCCAGGCCGGCGTTGGGGGTCAACTGGCCGCCCAGGGGCATGGCCGCCAGCCACAGCAGTTCCACCGAAAGGCCCATCCAGGCGCCGGCGGCCAGTTCGCCGCTCAGAAGGCCCATAATAAAGCCGGCCACCAGGGGGCGGCCCAGCATGAAGGGCCCGAAGACCTGCCTGTCGAGGTTCAGCAGGGCGGCCGCCAGAATCATGACTATGCTGTTGGAGGAAAACATACGGCTATTCGCTGAAACTCCACTTGACGGCCTTGCCGCCGGGGACGGACTGGACGATGACCTCCAGCCCGTCTTTCTGAAATCGGGCCAGTGCCTCCAGGTCCCGCCGAGAGGCGTAGAAAGAGTCGGCCAGCCGCAAGTCCCGCTCCGGGCTCCGACAGGCCTGGTTGCCCAGATTCAGGCGCTTGAGCCGCAGCCCGGCGGCGACGGCCTTCAGGGCGTCCTCAAGATTCTTGAAGAGCAGCATCACCCGGCAACCCTGAAGATCATCACGGCCAATGATTTCTGGCAGTTTATCCGGGGGGCAGAAAACAGTCCGCCGAATTTCCGGCGGCAG
Source organism: Candidatus Adiutrix sp. (assembly GCA_031263565.1). Taxonomy (GTDB): domain Bacteria; phylum Desulfobacterota; class Desulfarculia; order Adiutricales; family Adiutricaceae; genus Adiutrix. The sequence goes on from JAISFR010000019.1 coordinate 17,591, forward strand.
GCCCATCGTCATGACTTTCTGGGCCCAGGCGTCCCCCGCGCTGTCGTAATCGGAGACCACTATGGCGTCTACGCCCAGGTAGGGCACCCAGGCCGCCGAAACCTGGCCATGTATCAATTTCTGGTCGACTCTAGTCCAAATCAGGGTCACGGATATCATTCCCGGGGTCGCTGGGGACCCGCTCAGTCCAAATAGTTGAGATCAATTCTTCTGGGGCGGGGAACCGCCGAGAAGTTCCCCGGCCGCGTTTATGCTGCGGCGGGCATATTCGCCGATGGTCTGGGCGGCCTCGGCCAGGCTCGTTTTGTCGCGGATCTGAACGGCCTTGATCAGCATCGGCAGATTCACGCCGCTTAAGACCTCCACCCGGCCTTCCTCCAGAAAGGAAAGGCTGATGTTGGAGGGTGTGCCGCCGAACATGTCGGTCAGTATCAGCACTCCCTGGCCGCGCTCCACCCCGCCGATGGCCTCGCCGACGGCCTCGCGGATGGCCTCGGGCCCCCGGCCGCTGTCCACGGAGACCGTGGCGCAGGCTTCCAGGCCGCCGACAATGAACTCGGCGGTCTTCAGCAGTTCCTGGGCCAGATTGGCGTGGCTGACGATGACGATTCCAATCATGGGGGCCCCCTAAACAATATCGCGATGCCGCAGGTTGACCGGCCCGCCGGACAATTCTTTCAGGGCGGTCCAGAGAAAGCCGGCCACGGCCACGCTGCGATGCTGACCGCCGGTGCAGCCGACGGCGATGGTCAGATAAGACTTGCCCTCCTTCTGATACAGGGGCAGAAGGTAGGTCAAAAGGTCGATGAAACGGTCCAGAAAGCCGCGCGTTTCCGGGGCCGCCAGCACATAGTCGATAACCGCCCGGTCCCGGCCGTCGAGGTTGCGCAGTTCGTCGAGGTAAAAGGGATTGGGCAGAAAGCGCACGTCGACCATCAGGTCGGCCTCCGGGGGGAGGCCGTTTTTAAAGCCGAAGGACAGGACCTCCACGCTCATCAGTCGCTCGGCGGCCTGGCCGAAGCGGGCCATAACCTTTTCCCTCAGGGCCGGGGCTTTCAGGTCGCTGGTCTCGATGACTTCGTCGGCCGCCAGGCGCAGAGGCCCCAACTGCTCCTTTTCAGCCCGGATGGCCGACAGAATGTCGCCGTGAGGGGCCAGGTGGTGAGGCCGACGGGTCTCTGAAAAGCGCTTGACCAGCACCTCTTCGTCAGCCTCGAAAAAAGCCAGGACCAGTTCATAGCCCATCTCCCGGGCTTCCTTGAAAATCGGGGAAAAATTCCGGCCGAGTTCCGGATCCCGGGCGTCCATGCCCACCGCCAGGCGGATAAAGCCGCCGCTCTCCTTGCGGATGGCCAGAAACTTGGGCAGCAGCACCAGCGGCAGGTTGTCGATGGTCAGGTAGCCGATGTCTTCCAGGGCTTTGAGGGCCGTGGATTTCCCCGAGCCGGAGAGGCCGGTGATAATGAGAAGTCGGCCGTGGCACTGAGTAATCATGTCAAGAGGCCCCCTGGTGATAACCGTTAAACTCCGATGAAAGGAACCGTTTGTTCATTGCCAGGCGGTCAGATTCAGGCCCTAAGCCCTGGCGGCCAAGAAGGCATAGGCTTCGGACGGGCTCCGGACGGCCAGAAGCTCTTCCACCGCCTCCCGGGATTTGAAAAGCCCGCCCAGACGGGCCAGGATCTGCAGGTGCTCCCGGCCGTCACCCTCCAGGGGACTGAGTATGAGAACGATGATCCGCACCGGCCGGCCGTCGAGACTGTCAAATTCGATGCCCGGCCCGGCCAGGGCCAGGGTCAAAACAGGCCGCGACAATCCGGCGCTTTTGCCGTGCGGGAGGGCCACTTCGCCACCCAGGCCGGTGGAGCCCGAAGCCTCGCGGTCCAGAACCACTTTCAGCACCTCGGCATAGGACAGGGCGTGCCGCCCGGCCACAAAACGGCACAGGGCCTTCAGGGCCTCCATTTTACCGGAGGCCTGAAAGTTCAACAGAATGTCGCTTTCCCCGATATAGTCGGTCAGCGCCATAGGGCTCTCCTCAATGGCCCTTTGATTTCCGGGCCGCGGCCGCGGAAATCAAATTGCGCGGCGAAACCCGGCCGATCTCAGTGATTGATGGTTATCAGTTCCAATTGGCCGCCCTGAGCCTGACGCAAAATGGAAAGACGCTCGTTTTCACGGTTGATGAAGATGATCTGCGGGCTGCTGCCGGCCGCCAACTGGGCGCCGGCCTCTTCCGGGCTCATGGAGTCCGGGGTCACGGTCAGGCTGCGATCGACGCGGAAGCCCTCCTCAAAATCATCGGCCTCAAAGTCGTCTTCGGCCGGCGCGCCGGCCCCGGCCTGACGCAGCGTGCGTTTGGCGTTGCCGCCCTTGTGGGTTTTAAGTTTTTCCCGGTGCCTCTTAATCTGTTTTTCCAATTTGTCGACCACCATGTCGATGGCCGAATACATATCTTCGGTTTCTTCTTCCGCCTTTATTTTCAATCCGTCACTGGAGATCAGAATTTCAGCCCTATGTCGAAATTTTTCCACGGTCATGACCACTTCGGCGTCAATGACCGCGTCAAGATATTTTTCCAGGCGCAAAAGCTTGTCATGGCCGTATTCTTTAAGATTCTCAGATGGGTCCATGTGCCTGAAAGTGACTGAATACTGCATAGGCTTCCTCCGGCCGCGGTGGCGGCTAATTTTCAGTGGTCAGGTAGATGATAAGGGCGATCGGCATTTTTAGGCTGATATTAAAAACATATTAGCCTTTATATCAGTTTAACAGAAATGAATTTCAAATCAACCCCCTTTTAAAGGGCGCCGGCCCCGGGCTTCCATTACTGTTCGCTTCTCCAGTGATATATAAATTATAGCATATTTGATAAAACAAAACACTATTAGCTGCTAGTTCATGCTATTTTGCTAAAAAAATACTATTAGTGCTAATTTTCGCTTGTATAACACTACAGAGTGTGGTATATCTCTTTAGCGTAATCCAGTTCTGGTGGGGGGACCTCAAATAATGAACAACAATCAGGCGATGGAAGTATATCGTTACCACCTGGAGCCCGGGGGCGTCTTCGCCTGCGGCGAACCGGCTATGGTCTCCGCCGTCCTGGGCACCTGCGTGGCCGTCTGTCTTCATGACCGCCGTCTGAAGATCGGGGGCATGAATCATTTCCTCTACCCCAAACCCAAGACCTTCGGGCGGCCCACAGCCCAGTACGCCACGGTTTCCCTGCCGGCCCTGATCAGGATGCTTCAGAAACAGGGCAGCCGACTGGAAGACCTGGAGGCTCAGATTTTCGGCGGGGGCGAGCATGTCGGGATCATCGGCAGCGACCGGCTGGGTGAAAAAAACGTCAAGATGGCCCGCAAACTTTTGAAGAAAAACGGCATCCGGGTGGTTTCCGAAGACGTCGGCGGACTTAAGGGCCGCCGCCTCATATTCCACACCGGCACCAACGAGGCCCTGGTCATGAAGACCCACCGCATCCGGCGCGGCGACTATTACCCCTATCGCCAGCGGATCGGCGCCTGAAAAAATATTATAATGCCAAGGAGGATCGCGATGAAAGAATCTCTGGGCGCCCAGACCATGTCCTTCCCCCTGCCGGCCTATCTGGTCGGCAGCTACGACGAAAACGGAAAGGCCAACCTGATGACCGCCGCCTGGGGCGGCATCGTCTGTTCCACACCGCCCTGTCTGGCCGTGGCCATCCAGCCTTCCCGCCTGACTCACCCGTCAATCGTCAAAAACAAGGCCTTCACCGTCGGCATACCCAATTCCCGCCTGGCCGAGGCTGTGGACTACGCCGGCCTGGTCTCCGGGCGAAAACACGACAAATTCGCCGCAACCGGCCTGACCCCGGTCAAAAGCCAACTGGTCAACGCCCCCTCCGCCGACGATGGCCCGGTGATCCTGGAATGTGAACTTTACCAGTCCCTGGAACTGGGCAGCCACACCTTGTTCGTCGGCCGCATCGTCGACGTCAAGGCCGAGGTCGGGCTCAAGACCGACAGCGGCGCGCTTGACCTGTCCAAAGTCGATCCGCTGATCTTCAATTGCGGCGGAGACTACCGCCAGGTCGGCCCGGCGGTAGGCCAGGCCTTCTCAATCGGCAAAAACCTGAAAGCGTGAGGCCTGACCATGACCAAGCCGGCCGACAGGCTCAAATGGTTCGAGGCGGCCTTGCAGGAAAAACACCCCGGCGCTTCGCTGGAGGATTTGAGCCAGTCCCTGCGCCTCGATTCCGACCTCTTTAAACAGCATATCAGCCAGGGCACGGAACCCGGGGCCATGGCCGGAAGCGTCATCAAGGGCCTTTTAGGCTGTTCCATAAATGAGTTTGTGGAAAACGGCCGGTCCCTCTGCGGCGACGAAGAGCCGGGCCGGCCGGGGTCTTCGGCGGCCTCGGAAATCGCGGCCTGGCTGGACCGGGCCCGTTCGGTTCTGGAAGCCGGCGGCGAAAAGGCCGAAACCCTCAAAGGAATTCTCAAACTGATGAAGCCTTGATTCCCCTCAGTCGGCCAGGGCCGCGTCGATGCGGGCCAGGGTCTTTTCCGGGCCCAGGATTTCCATTATCTCGAACAGGCCCGGGCTGGCGGTCCGGCCGGTCAGGGCCACGCGCAGGGGCTGGGCGACGGCCCCCAGCTTGACGCCTTTCTCCCCGGCCAGACGGCGCAGAAGATCCTCGAAGTCCCGCGCGCTGGCGATGCGGCTGACCGGCTCTTTCATTTCCAGAAGAAGCCGGCGGTTTTCGGGAGTCAGGACCTGGCTCACGGCCTTGGGGTCCAGCGGCGGGGGGTCCTGGAAATAGAATTCGGCCTTGTCGGCCATCTCCGCCAGGGTCTTGCCCCGCTCGCGGACGGTTAAGGTGATTTTCAGCCAAATCTCGTCTGAGGGGCGGGCATAGCCCCGCTTTTCCAAAAAGGGCCAGAAGAGTTCGGCCAGTTCGGCGGGGGCGGTCTCCTTTATGTAGTGGCTGTTGAGCCAGTCCAGCTTTTCAGGGTTGAAGACCCCGGCCGAGCGGCCCACGTGGGCGAGATCGAAAAAGTCCTTCATCTCCTCCAGGCTGAATATCTCCTGATCGCCGTGAGACCAGCCCAGGCGGGCCAGGTAATTGTTCAGGGCCTGAGGGAGGTAGCCCATTTCCCTGTAGGCCATGACCGAGGTGGCCCCGTGGCGTTTGGAGAGCCGGGTCTTGTCGGCCCCCAGAATCATGGGCACATGGGCAAATAAAGGCGTCGGAACCCCCAGGGCCTGGTAGAGCAATATCTGCCGGGGAGTGTTGTTGACGTGGTCGTCGCCCCGGATGATGTGGGTGATGTTCATGCTCACGTCGTCGACCACCACGGCCAGGTTGTAGGTGGGCTGGCCGTCGCTGCGGAGGATGATCAGATCGTCCAGCTCGCGGTTGTCGAAGACCACCGGGCCCTTGATCAGGTCGTTCCAGCCGGTCTCCCCCTCTTCCGGTCCTTTGAAACGCACCACCGCCCCGGGCGCCGGCCCCAGGTTCCGGTCCCGGCAGAGGCCGTCGTATTTGGGCTTGCCGCCGGCGGTCAGGGCCTTCTGGCGGCGCTCCTCGAGTTCCTCGGGTTTGCAGCGGCACCAGTAGGCCCGGCCGTCGGCCAGGAGCTTATCGATATATTCCCGGTGCAGCGGCAGCCGCCGGCTCTGGTAGACCGGCTGGCCGTCCCAGTCCAGCTTCAGCCAGGTCATGGCCGAGAGGATGGCCCGGGTGAATTCCCCGGTGGAGCGCAGGGCGTCGGTGTCTTCAATGCGCAGAACGAAACGGCCGCCGAGCTTGCGGGCCAGGAGCCAGTTGAACAGGGCCGTGCGGGCGCCGCCGATGTGGAGGTGCCCCGTGGGGCTGGGGGCGAAACGGGTGACGATCTGGGACATTTTGTTCTCTTTCGGGGAGGCGCTAATTGGGCGGCTTAGGGCTTCATAACCCTTACGCCGAATTTTTTAAGATAGCACAGTCAAATCCGGCCCGCAATCCCCCCATCGGCCGCCGGGGCGGGGATCATCTCCGATATTTCTTCAGCAAGGCGGCCAGGATCTCGGCGGCCCGCGCGATCCGTTCCGGGCTGTGGGCCGGGGCCAGGGGCAGATTGATCAGATTTTTGAAGAAATTCTCCGCCTCGGGAAAAGAACCTTCCCCGTAGCCCAGCGCCTGGCGGTAATAGCTGTGGTAATGAAGCGGGATAAAGAGCACGCTGCTGCCGATCCGATGATCCCGCAGGATCTCGATGAATTCGTCGCGGCTTTTGCTCAGGGCCCCGGGCTTCAGGCGAAGGGGGTAGAGATGCCAGGCCGATTCCACCCCGGGCCGGGGCTCCGGCCGGGTCACCAAATCATCCAGCCCTTCCAGGGCTTCGTTATAAGCCGCCGCGTGTTCCGCCCGCCGCCGGTTGAAGTCCGTCAGCCTGGCCAGTTGGTGAAGGCCCAGGGCGGCCTGGAGATCGGTGAAATTGTATTTGAAGCCCAGTTCGGCCACATCGTAGACCCAGGTGCCGCGGGGCGCGTAGCGGCCCCAGATGCGGCGGCTGTCGGAGATGCCGTACATGGACAGCACCCGGGCCTTGTCCAGCAGTTCGGGCTCGGTGGCCGTCAGATAGCCGCCCTCGCCGGTGGCCAGATTCTTGGTGGCGTAAAAAGAAAAGGCGCACAGGCCCCGCGACCCTTCCGCCCGGGCCGCTTTCAGATCCGGGTGGCCGAGGTAAAGTCCCCGGTACCTGGCCCCGATGGCGTGGGCCGCGTCTTCCAGGATATCCAGCCTGAATTCCTCGGCCAGAGCCCAGAAAGCTTCCAGATCCGCCGGGTGGCCGCCGTAGTGCACCGGCAGGAGGGTGCCGATCAGGTCGCCCGTCCGGCCGTGCCGGGGCCGTCCGTCCGGCCCGGGGGCGCATTCTTCGCTGAAGAAACGGCGGACCTCGCCGGGGTCCAGATTGCCGGTGGCCGGGTCAATATCCGCGAAATAGGGTCTGGCCCCCAGATAGCAGACCGCGTGAGCGGTCGAGGCAAAGGTCAGGGGCGTGGTCAGCACCCCCTGTCCCGGTCCGACCCCCAGCACTTTCAGGCCCAGATGCAGGGCCGCCGTGCAGGAGCTGACGGCCAGCCCCCGGCCCGAGCCCAGGAAAGCGGCCAGTTCCTGTTCAAAGCGTTCGGCCCGGGGCCCGGTGGTCAGCCAGCCGGACCTGACGGCGGCCAGGATTTCGGCCTCTTCCTCCCGGCCCATCAGGGGCGGGGCAAAGGCCAGAAACTGATCCAGAGCTTTGATATCTTCCCCGGCCGTCATGGCCTGTTCCTCCGGCCGCTTCATGAATTGCGGTAATGAGCCGCGTAGGGCTCGCCCAGGCGGCCGCTCAAGAGGGCGTCCCGGATTTCGGCGACGCCGTCGGCCGGCTCCAGTTCGGGGGTGAAGCGGAGGACGCGGCTGATTTTGTCGAAACAGACATGGTAGTCCCTGAGGTCCGGGGGCTGGGGCACGGTTTCTATTTTGGCGCCGGGGATGACCTGGCGGAGAATCCGGGCCAGGTCTTTGAACTGCACATTCTGTTGGTTGGAGCCTACATTGAAGATCTGGCCGGAGACCAGTTCCCCGGGGGCCGTGAGCGCCAGGGCGAAGGCCCGGGCCGCGTCGCTCACGTGAAGCAGGGGCCGCCACTGTTCGCCGCTGAAAATTTTGGCGCCCGCCCCGAGCACGGCTTCCCGGGTCAGAAGGTTAATGACCAGATCAAAGCGCATGCGGGGGGCCAGGCCGTAGAGGGTGGCCAGGCGGAGGACGACCGGATGGAATTTTTCCGGCCGGGGCATTTTCAGAAATTCGTCCTCAACTTTGGCTTTCAGCTCGGCATAGAGGGAAATGGGTTTCAGCGGGGCCTCCTCGCTCAGGAAGACCTCTTCCTGGGCCCCGTAGCAGGAATCGGTGGAACTGAAGATCAGGCGGCTGAGGCCGAAACAGGCGGCGGCCTTCATCAGGTTCAGGGTGGCCAGGTAGTTGACGGAGACGGTCTCCAGGGGGTCGCGGTCGCAGGCCGCCTCGCCCACCAGAGCGGCCAGGACTACGGCGGCTTCCCGCCCCTGAAGGGCTTCGGCCACGGCCCCGATGTCCCGGATATCGCCCTGGATGAAAGCATAGCCGGGGCGCCCGCGGAGGGGCTCCACCGCCGCGGGGCCGAAGGAGAGCCGGTCGAAAACCGTGACCTGATGGCCCTGCGCCAGCAGCAGGGGGGCCAAAGCGCCGCCCAGATAGCCCCCGCCGCCGAAAATGATGATTTTCATTTTTTCCTGCCTGCCGTTTAAACTGATTGGACGCTTTAAAAACAGCCCTGGGGGGATTATAGGTCAAAAGGCCGCGGCGCGCAATTTATTAAGAAGACTATCAAGCCCAAAATATAGGGCCGGATTTCCGTTACTCTACTTTATATAGCAACATTACTTTAAATATGATATGATTAAAAGGGTATTTTTACCGGCCGCCGAGCTTTTGGCTCCCGGACCTTCTAATAACAGGCATGACAATTGCATAAACATGAAGCCGTTTAACTGTTTTATCGTCAATTTGTTGACAGGTTTTTTATTATTCTTCAGGTGGACCGGATCATGGATATCGCAACCATAGTCGGCATTTTTTCCTGCATCGGGCTTCTGGTGGTCTCCATCAGCATGGGGGTGGGCCTCTTGGCCTTCTATGATCTGCCTTCCATTCTCATCGTCTGCGGCGGCACGGCCTGCGCCACCATGATCAACTACCCGCTGAGAGACTGTCTGAACACCCTGTCGGTGCTGAAAAACGCCTTTGTCACCCGGCCCATCACCATCGGCGAAATCGTCACCGGCTTCACCACTTTTTCGGCCAAGGCCCGCAAAGAGGGCCTCCTGTCCCTGGAACAGAACATCAAGGACATCGGCGACCCCTTTCTGAGGAAGGGCCTGCAATTGACCGTGGACGGCCTGGAGCCCCAGGCCATCACCGAGATCCTGGAGACCGAAATATCCTTTCAGGAGTCGCGGCACCGGCTGGGGGCCGACATCTTCCAGACCATGGGCAACTTCGCCCCGGCCTTCGGCATGATCGGCACCCTTCTGGGCCTGATCGCCATGCTGCGGACCATGGACGACCCGGCCAGCATCGGCCCTTCGATGGCCCTGGCCCTGATCACCACCTTCTACGGCTCGGTGCTGGCCAACATGATCTTTGTGCCCATCGCCGGCAAGCTCCGGGCCCGCAGCCAGGACGAAACCATGGCCAAGGAACTCATCGTCCAGGGTATTCTCTCGCTCTGCCGGGGCGACAACCCCCGGATCATCGAGCAGAAGCTCCACGCCTTCCTGCCGCCCTCGGCCCGCATCTCCATCTTCAGGTAGGCCGCGGTGATCAGGCGCAAAAACATAATCGGCGAAAGCGACGATACCCAGAGTGGCATGCTGATGTATACCACCCTGATGCTCATCCTGGTGAGCTTTTTTATAGTGCTGTTGTCCAAAGCCAACTTTGACGAAACTAAATACGCCACGGCGGTCAGCTCCATCCGCCGGAACTTCGGCAGCTTACGGGGCGGCCGGGTGGCCGTGGGCGCCGACGAGGGCCTGCCGGACATCAGCCGGGGCTTTGACGAGGGCGGACGCCTGATGCTGCCGGATACGGATCTGGCCCAGGTCAGGGCCCTCCTGGCCCCGGCCCTCCTGGACCGTGAAGCCCGCATCATCCGCAGCAAGAATAAACAGATCATCTCCCTTTCGGCCGGCCTGGTCTTCAATCTCAATTCCGACGAAATCAGCGAAGACCTGGCCCAGACCCTGAGGGTCTTCGCCCGGCTCATGGCCGACAACCGGGTGCCCATCAACGTGGAAGGGCACACCAGCGACCTGCCGCCGATGACCGAGGGCGTCGGCGACAATTGGGACGTCTCCAGCCGCCGGGCCCTGGCGGTAATGGAATTCCTGGCCACCGAGGGCGGCCTGGCGCCGGAGCGTCTGAGCGCCTTCGCCTATGCCGGCGCCAAGCCGCTTTACTCCAACGCCACGCCCCGGGGACGGGCCGGCAACCAGCGGGTCGATCTGGTGCTGGATTTTTCCGAAATCAGGAGCAAAGAAGTGGAAGCTCTGGCCGAGAAAGCCCGGACCTTCAATTTCCAGGGCTTTGACTTCCTGCTGCGGGACCAGCCGGGGGCGCGGCCATGAGTGACGCCGATCTTTTCGACCGGCCGGGTCCGGCGGAAACCGGCCGGCGCAAAGCCCGCCAAAAGCGGGAATCGGCTCCGCAGTCTTCCTGGCTGACCACTTTCGCCGACCTGGTGACCCTGCTTCTGACCTTTCTGGTGCTCCTGATCAGCGTCACCACCCTGGAGCCCCGCCTGGATTTCAGCCTGGCCGAAGGGGCGCTGGAGGAAAGCGACGTGATCGACCCGGGCAACGGGGCGCTGCTTTATGCCGATACAGGCCTGACGGCTCTGGTCCTGGAACTGGTCGACCGGCTGCCGGAAGAAGTCATGTTCGATCCCCGGGAGATCAAAGACGCCATTTTTCAACTGGACCCGGCTAAAACCCCCGACTACGAACAAGTGCTGGAGGCCGCCGAGGAAGGGGTAAAGATTTTCCAAGACCGGCGCGGTTTGGTGATACAATGGGACCGGAGCCTTTTGTTCCCTGAGGGCGGCACGAGCCTTTACGAGGCCAATCTGCCTTTGATGCAGAAAATGGCCGCCTTTCTGAGAAACGTGAAGCTGCCCCTCAGCCTTGAGGGTCACAGCAACCCCCTTTCCGGACTGGAAGGCGGCGACGGCCCGGCCGGCTACGATCTGTCCATGCGACGGGCCAAAGTCTTCATGGAGTATCTGGTCGCCCAGGGGGTCCCGGAAAACCGTTTCCGCCTCGGCGGCCACGGCGGCTCCCGCCCCCGGACCCTGGACCCGGATCAGGCCTGGGAAAACAGCCGCCTGGAGCTGATAATCTATCAACCCGACCAGAGTTCCTGGATTGGGCGCTGATAATCGGGAATCTTTGAAAATTCTATTTTCCCGTTTAAAAACTCCATTTTTTAAAGATTGCCCGGAGTAAAGACTAAGGAGGCAGAAATGGCCAAAAAAGAGAAAACCCCGCCCCCGGCCGAAGGGCCCAAAGGCAAGGGCGAAGACGCCGCCGAGGCGGAGGCCGGTCCCGAAAAGAAGGGCGGGCTCAAGCTTATCCTGCTGGTGGCCGCGGTGCTGCTGGTCGGCCTGGCCGGCGGCGTGGTGGCGGCCAGACTCTTCCTGGGCGGTTCGGCCCCGGCCGAAGCCCCCGCAACGGAAGCGGCCGCGCCCCCGGCCGGCAGCGACAGCCCCAACCCCATCACCGCCCCTCAGGACAACCGCCGCAGCGGCGAGGAGGCTCCTCCGCCGGCCGAGGGGGAGGCTCTTCCGGCCGAAGCGGCCGGGCCGATCAATGTGGAGTTCAAGCCCTTCATCGTCAACCTGGGCGACGGCGGCGGCAAGCGCTTTTTAAAACTGACCCTGAGCGTGGAAGCCGAATCGCCGGAGATGGAGACCGAGATCAACAACAAGACGCCTCAGCTCAGGGACCTGATGCTGCTGCTTCTGTCCAGTCTGTCCTACGACGACATCTCCACCGTGGACGGCAAAATGAGGCTCCGCAGCCAGATGCTCAATCGCATCAACACCCAACTGCGTTCAGGCAAGGTCAGAAACATCTATTTTTCGGAATTTGTGGTGCAATAAACGATAAGATAAAAGGAACGGCTTATGGCCAAGATCTTGACCCAGGATGAAGTCGATGCCCTGCTGAAAGGCATGGGCGGCGGCGAAGTGGAAACCGAAACCGATGACGGGGCCGACAGCAGCGGCATTACGCCCTATGACCTGACCAACCAGGACCGCATCATCCGCGGGCGCATGCCCACCCTGGAAATCATCAACGACCGTTTCGCCCGTTTCTTTCGCCAGACCATGTCGACGGCCTTGAGAAAGGTCATTGATATTTCGGCCTTCTCCATCGACATGATCAAGTTCGGGGAATTCATGCGGGCCCTGCCGGTGCCTACCAGCCTTCACATCTTCAAGGCCGATCCCCTGCGGGGTCACGCCATCATGGTCATCGAGACCAAGCTGGTCTTCAACCTCGTCGACAGCTTTTTCGGCGGCAGCGGGCGGGGCTATATCAAGGTCGAGGGCCGGGATTTCACGCCCATCGAATCCCGGCTGGTGACCAAAGTCATCAAAATGGCCCTGGATGATCTGGAAAAGGCCTGGAGCCCGGTCCACCCCCTGACTCTGAGCTATGTGCGCGGGGAGACCAACCCCCAGTTCGCCTCGGTGGTGGCCCCCACGGAAGTGGTCATCGTCGTCAAATTCGAGGTGGAACTGGAACAGACCGTGGGCACCTTGATCATCTGCCTCCCGTACTCGACCATCGAGCCCATCCGCTCCAAGCTCTATGCCGGTTTTCAGAGCGACCAGTTGGAAGTGGACACCGCCTGGATAAACCGCTTCATCGAGCGGGTGCGGGAGGCCGAGGTCGGTATGGTGGTCGAACTGGGGCGGACCATGGTCACCGGCGAGGACGTCATGAATCTGGCCGTGGGCGACGTCATCATGCTCAAGCACGATGTGCGGGAGCCCCTGGAAGTCAAAGTCGAGGGCGTGCCCAAGTTCAAGGTCTTCGCCGGCTCTTCCCGGGGGCAGAAGGCCGTGCGGGTGGTGAGCGACATCCCCCCCAAAATCTGGGAAGAGTGACGCCGGCCCGGCCGCGCGGACTTAGACGGCCGCGGCGCGCGCCTTATAAAAAATATCTGAACCCCTGTTTTTAGACGGAGCAAGAAATGGCTGACACCCCTCCCATCTCGCAAAACGATCTGGACAAACTCATGAGCGACGACGACGGCCTGGAGCAGGACTGGGGCGATCCCGGTCCGGCCGTGGCCGCCCCCGGCGCCGATCTGGGGGGCGGCCCCGAAAGCGGGCACTTCGGCCCGCCGCCGGTCACCGGCGACGGCGCCAGCCGGCCCCTGGACTTCATCCTGGACATTCCCCTGGAGATTTCCGTGGAGCTGGGCCGGGCCCGCATGGTCATCAACGACCTTCTCCAGCTCGGGCAGGGTTCGGTCATAGAACTGATGAAACTGGCCGGGGAACCCCTGGAGATTTTCGTCAACGGCAAACTGGTGGCCCGGGGCGAAGTGGTGGTGGTCAATGAAAAATTCGGCGTGCGGGTCACCGACATCGTCAGCCCCATGGAACGGGTCAAAAGCTTGGGCTAAGTCCTGATTTCGCCCGCCAATCAAGGCCTTGAAGGGATTTTTATGAAAAATACGATCAGCGGCGCCATAGTTTTGGCTCTTCTTTTTTTCTGGCTTCCCGGGGCCCTGGCCCAGACCGGAGCGGCCCCCGCCGCGCCGGAAAGCCTGGTGGAGGATCTTCCGGCCCCGGCGCCGCCCGCCGCCCCGGCCGCCGCGAGCGCGCCAGCTCCAGGCGGGGCCGGCCACCAGGGCCTTGCGCTGCCCGGCCTTTCCCCCCAGATCACCGATATCGCCTGGGCCTTCGGGGCCTTTATTCTGGTGCTGCTGCTGCTCTACCTGACCCTCAGGGGCCTCGGCCGCCTGGGCCGCTTCCGGAGCCGGGGCCGGAACTCTCTTTTTGAGCTGCGCGCGGTGCTGCCCCTGGACAACCGCAAGTATCTGGCCGCCGTCGAGATAGAAGGCCGCCTTTTAGTGCTGGGCGTGAGCCCTGAACGCATCAGCCCCCTGGCCCATTGGTATCTGGACGAAGAGGAAGAGGCCGCCCTGAATTTCACGGCCGGCCGGCCCCCCCAGGAAAAACCGGACCCGGCCGTCAAAACGATTCGCCTGGACGACAACCCGGACCCCCCGGACATCAACGTGGCCGATCTCAACCGGAGCCGGGTGAAATGAAGCCCGGCCGGCTGAAGGGCGGCCTGGCCGCCGGCCTGTTGCTGCTGGCTCTCGGCGCCCTGCTTCCGGCCGGGGCCCTGGCCCAGGGGGCGGGCCCGGTGCCCATCCCCACCATCAGCATCGGCCTGGACCAGACCGACGATCCCGGGCGCATCGCCACGGTCATCAATATCCTCTTTTTGATGACCGTGCTGACCCTGGCTCCGTCTATCCTGATTCTGATGACCTCTTTCGTCCGGATCATCGTGGTCCTGAACTTTCTCAAACAGGGCCTGGGCACCCAGAATTCCCCGCCCAACCAGGTAGTCGTCAGCCTGGCCCTTTTTCTGACCTTTTTTCTGATGATGCCTGTCTGGCGGGACATCGAGGCCAGGGCCTTCAAGCCCTTCATGGCCAACGAGATCACCCAGACCGTGGCCCTGGAGAGGGCCCTGGTTCCGGTGCGGGAATTCATGTTCCTGCAGACCCGGGAGAAGGACCTGGCCCTTTTCATGAACCTCACCGGCGAGGCCCGGCCGCTGAACAAAGAGGAAGTGCCCACCATGAGCCTGGTGCCGGCCTTCGTCATCTCGGAACTGAAGACCGCCTTCACCATCGGCTTTCTGCTCTACATACCTTTCGTGGTCATCGACATGGTGGTGGCCTCGGTCCTGCTCTCGATGGGTATGATGATGCTGCCCCCGGTGATGGTCTCGCTGCCCTTCAAGCTGATGCTCTTTGTGCTGGTCGACGGCTGGAACCTGATCACCGGCTCCATCATCCGCAGTTTCGGGGATGTGGCCCGGGTGGTGGCCGGCGCCGGTTAGCGCCTAAAAATGATGATGTTTATTTTTGCGATCGGGCGGCCTGAGAAGCGCCGCCCCGGCCGGACCCGGCTTTGCGATATCCGTTTCAGAACAAGGGGGCCTAAGCCATGACGCCCGAATTCATTATCGATTTTGGCCGGCAGTCCATGGAAATGGTTTTGATGCTGGCTTTGCCCATGCTGGGGGTGGGCCTGATAGTCGGTCTGGCGGTCAGCATCTTCCAGGCCACCACCTCCATCCAGGAAATGACCCTGCAGTTCATCCCCAAGATCATCTGCATCTCCCTGACCCTGGTCCTGGTCGGACCCTGGATGCTGCAGGAGATCCGGGACTACACCATCCACATTTTCAGCAGTTTTCCCGAATGGGTCCGGGTGGGGGCCGGGGTGGCCAACACCGGCCTGACCCCCTAGCGCGGGAGGGCTCGGCCTCTTGGGCGCCCCGGTCATCAACGCCGCCGAATTCGCGGCCTTTGCCCTGGTTTTCTTCCGGGTCTCGATCGTGGTCTTCCTGGCCCCGATTCTGGGGGGCAGCAATGTGGTGACCCAGGCCAAGGCCGCCCTCTGCCTGGTGCTGACTTTCGTCATCGCCCCCCAGGTGGAATACTCGGCCGAGATGATGCCCATGACCTGGTTCGGCTTCGCCTTCATAGGCCTTGGCGAACTGTTCATCGGCCTCTCGCTGGCCTTCATGGTCAAGCTGGTCCTGGACGCGGCCAACGTGGCCGGCGAATATATGAGCTTTCAGATGGGCCTGTCGATGCTCAACAGCATGGACCCGGCCAGCGGAACCCAGGTGCCGCTTCTGGCCTTTGCGGTCAACCTCCTGATGACTCTCATCTTTCTCTACGCCAACGGCCATTACCTGGTGATCAAGGCCCTGGCCGACAGCTTTCAGGTGGCCCCTCCGGGTCTTTTGAACATCTGGCGGCCGGAGATGATGACCGAAGTCGTCCACGGCGTGGCCGGCATGTATATTCTGGCCCTGAAGATAGCCGCTCCGGTCATCGCCGTGCTCTTCTGCGTCAAGGCGGCTTTCGGCATCGTGGCCAAGGCCGTGCCCCAGATGAACATTCTCTTTGTGGGCCTCCCGGTCTACATTATCGTGGGCTTCGCGGTCATGGGCCTGGCCATGCCCTGGTGGCCCCAGCTTCTGGGCCGGGCCCTCTTGGCCGTGGATCAGACTTTGGGCCGAATTCTGACTTATCTGGCCCCGGTCGGGCCATAATTGGCCGGCCCTGTTTTTTCAGACGGCGACTTTGAGGGAAAGGAGGTAAAAAGTTCATGGCCAACGATGAAGGCGGCGAGAAGACCGAAGAAGCCACCGCATTCAAACTGGGAAAAGCGCGGGAAAAAAATCAGATTCCCAAAAGTCAGGAAATTACCTCCACGGTGGTCCTGCTGGCGGCCATCAGCGCGCTGCTGCTCCTGGCGCCTTACGCCTGGGAACGGCTGGTGGGCCTGTTCCGCCATTTCATCTGGCGCATGACCGAGTTCGACCCGACCACGGCCGATCTCTGGCCCTGGTTCCACCTGGCCTTCCGGGAACTGCTGATCATCGTCATCCCCTTTGCCCTGATCATCACCATCGCCAGCGTGGCGGCCAATATCTTCCAGTCCGGCGGTTTCAACGTCAACAGCGAGGCCATCAGCTTCAAGCTCGACAAGCTCAATTTCATCAAAGGCTTCGGCCGCTTCTTCAAGCTCAAGAGCCTCATCGACACCATCAAGAACACCCTGAAGATCGCCGTCATCGGCTATGTCTCCTACCTGGTCATCAAGGGGCATCTGGATGAATTCGCGGTCATGAGCGAAATGGAGGCCGTGGAAATAGCCCTGGTGACCCTTCGGGTGGTCGTGGAACTCTTCTACAAGGTTCTCCTGCTTATCCTGGTCATTTCCTTCATGGACTACGCCTATCAGAAATGGCAGTTCATGCGTGACATGCGCATGAGCAAACAGGAGATCAAGGACGAATACAAGCAGATGGAAGGCGACCCCAAGATCAAGGCCCGCATCCGCCAGATTCAGATGGAGAACTCCAAAAAGCGGATGCTCGGCGACGTACCCAAGAGCGACGTGGTCATCACCAACCCCACCCACTACGCCATCGCCCTGGTCTACAATTCCTCTCTGGCCCAGGCGCCCCTGGTGCTGGCCAAGGGGCAGGATCTGCTGGCCCAGCGCATCAAGGACATCGCCCGGGAATCGAAGGTGCCCATCGTCGAGAACAAAGCCCTGGCCCAGGCCCTCTACAAAGCCGTGGAGGTGGGCCAGGTCATCCCCCTGGAATTCTATAAAGCCGTGGCCGAGGTCCTGAGCTACGTCTATCGTTTGAAGGGCAAGGTGCCTGGTGGCCGAAGAAAATAGTCTCCTTTTGAGAATCAAAGACAGCCTCAGGTTTTACGGCGGGCAGATGGCCCTGGGCGTCGGGGTGGTTTCCATCCTGGCGGTCATGATCTTTCCGGTGCCTTCGGCCGTGCTGGATCTCTGCCTGACTTTCAACATCACCCTGTCGATCATCGTTCTCCTGACCGCCCTCTATACCCTCAAACCCCTGGATTTTTCCATCTTCCCCTCCCTCCTCCTGGTGCTGACTCTTTTTCGCCTGGCCCTCAACGTGGCCACCACCCGGCGGATTCTGCTGGACGGCCACCAGGGGCCGGAGGCGGCCGGCGAGGTCATCCAGGCCTTCGGCTTCTTCGTGGTCCAGGGCAATTATGTGGTGGGCATCATCATCTTCGCCATTCTGGTGCTCATCAACTTTCTGGTCATCACCAAAGGGTCCGGCCGCATCGCCGAAGTGGCCGCCCGCTTCACCCTCGACGCCATGCCCGGCAAGCAAATGGCCATTGACGCCGACCTGGCCGCCGGCCTGATCGGCGAAGAGGAAGCCAAAGCCCGCCGCAACACCGTGTCCCGGGAAGCCGACTTTTACGGGGCCATGGACGGCGCCTCCAAATTCGTTCGGGGCGACGCCATCGCCAGCATCATCACCACGGTCATCAACCTGGCGGGCGGCCTGCTCATCGGCATCGTCCAGTACGGGCTGGAGGCGGGCACCGCCGCCCAGACCTACACCATCCTGACCATCGGCGACGGCCTGGTGGGCCAGATTCCGGCGCTGCTGATCTCCACGGCCGCCGGCATAATCGTCAGCCGGGCCGGGGCCGAAGAGACCATGAGCCGCGACTATGCCCGCCAGTTCACCCTGCGGCCCGAGGCCCTGGCCCTGGCCGGCGGGGTCATCTTTTCCTTCGGGCTTCTGCCGGGCATGCCCACCGTGGCCTTCTGCTCCATGGGCCTTTTGATCGGGGCCGGGGCCTTTGCCCTTCTGCGCCGCCGCAAAATGGCCGAACTCCTGGCCGCCGCCGGCGCCCCCCGCACGGGCGGCGGCGCCCAGCCCCCGGCGCCGGCCGGGGGCCCGGCCCCGCCCCCGGCCGGGCCCGGCAGCCCGGCCCCGGCCGGGGGTCAGGCCGCCCCGCCGCCCGGCCCGGAAAAGGTCGAGGCCCTTTTGCCGCTGGACGTTCTGGAGCTGGAAGTGGGCTACGGTCTCATCCCCCTGGTGGATGACGAACAGGGCGGCGAACTTCTGGAGCGCATCCGTTCCATCCGCCGCCAGTTCGCCCTGGAGTCGGGCTTCATTGTGCCGCCCATGCATGTGCGGGACAATCTCCAGCTCCGCCCCGGCGAATACGCCATCCTGATCAAGGGCAACGAAGTGGCCCGGGCCGAAATGATGGTCGGGCATCAATTGGCCATGAATCCCGGCGACGCCAGGCGGGAGATTCCGGGCCTGGCGACCTTCGAACCGGCTTTCGGCCTCCCGGCCACCTGGATTCCCGAAGAGCGCAAAGATGAGGCCCAGCACGCCGGCTGGACGGTGGTCGACCTGGCCACGGTCATCGCCACCCACCTGACCGAGGTCGTCCGTCTCCACGCGGCCGAACTGGTCTCGCGCCAGGACGTGCAGAAGCTGGTGGACGGCGTGGCCGCCACCGACGAAAAGGTGGTCGAGGAACTGCTGCCGGAACTGATGACCATCGGACAGGTGCAGAAGGTGCTGCAGAATCTGCTGAAGGAACGGGTCTCCATCCGCGACATGCCCAGCATTCTCGAAGTCCTGGCCGACCACGCCCCCATCACCAAGGATGTGGATCTTCTGACCGAATTCGTCCGCCAGCGCCTGGCCCGGACCATCCTCAAACAATATCTGACTTCCAGCGGAGAACTGCCCCTGATGACCCTCGGCGGGGACCTTGAGGAGGCTCTGGGCAAAGCCGTCAACGAGACCGAGCGGGGAGCCTATCTGACCCTGGCCCCGGATATCGGGCAGCGCATTCTCAACGCCGTCAACAACGGCGTCACCGAACTGACCAGCCAGAACTATCAGCCGGTGCTGCTCTGCACGCCCATGATCCGCCGTCATCTGCACAAACTGACCGAGCGCTTCATTCCCAACCTGGTCGTGCTGAGCCACAGCGAGCTGACCAGCAACATCCAGTTGAAGATCGTCGGCGAAATCACCTTCAGCTATGCGGACTGATGGCTAATTGCGATCAGGCGCCAAGGCCGTCATGAACGAGAAGAAAAAAGCCCAGTTTGAAGAGCTGCGGCGCCTGGCCGGGGAACTGGGGGTGGAGATTCTGGCCCACTTCTACCAGCGGGCCGAAGTCAAGGCGGCCGCCGATTTCGTGGGCGGGACTTCCGAAGTGGTGGAGCGGGCCGTGAGCAGCCCGGCCCGGGCGGTCATGCTTTGCGGAGCCTCTTTCATGGGCCTGGCGGCCCAAAGGCGGCGACCCCGGGCCGAATTGCTGCTGCCCCGGACCGATCTGTCCTGCCCCCTGGCGGAAAAAGTCAGCCCGGAAATGCTTCAGGAAGCCCGGAACAAATATCCCCAGGCCCTGGTCCTGGCCGACATAAAAGTGCCCGAAGCTTTACGCGGCCAGGCCGACGTCATTATATCGCCGACCACGCTCCCTCAGCGGCTGGCCGAATGTGGAGACCGGGATTTCATCGTCCTCCCCGGCGCCCAGTTGCTGGATTGGGCCGGCTTGGGGGACCGGGTCGTTCAGCGCTGGCCCCAGGCCGTCTGCCAGGTTCATGAACTGGCCCGGCCGGAAGAGCTGGCCGCGGCCCGGGCCGGGCACCCCGAAGCCAAAGCGGCCGTCCATTTTCTCTGCCGCCCGGAACTGTGGAAAATGGCCGATTATGTAGGCGACAGCGCCGGCATCCGCGATTACTGCGCCCGGGAGAGCGGCCCGGAATTCATTGTCGTCTGCGAGGCCGGACTGGCCGAATATCTGGCGGTCATTTTCCCCGGGAAACGCTTTTACGAAAGCGAGGCCGAAATTTTCTGCCCCAACATGAAACTGACCACCCTCAAAAGCATGCTGGCCCGCCTGACGGACTATGCCCGGTCGGCCGGCAGGGAGCAAGCCCCATGATCTATCTGGACAATGCGGCCACCTCTTTCCCCAAGCCGCCGGAAGTTCTCGAAGCCGTCAGCGCCGCCCTGAGCGCCCCGGCCAGCCCCGGCCGCAGCGGCCACGCCGCCTCTCTGGCGGCGGCCCGCAGCATACACCGGGCCCGCAAGAATCTGGCCAGGCTCTTCGGCCTTCCGGACAACAGCCGCCTGGTCTTCACGGCCAACATCACCTGGGGCCTCAACACGGCCCTTGAGGGCCTGGGCCTTCAGCCCGGCGACCACGTCATCTCCTCGGCCATGGAACACAATGCCGTAGCCCGGCCGCTGAACCGCCTGGCCGCCGAGCGGGGCCTGGTCTGGGAGACGGCTCCGGCCGACGGCCACGGCTTTTCCAGCCCGGACGACTTCAAAAAGCTGCTCCGGCCTGAAACCCGGCTGGTGGTCCTCAACCACGCTTCCAACGTCAGCGGGAGCCTGGCCCCGGCCCGGGAGATCAAGGCGGCCGTCGGGGAGATTCCGATGCTCCTGGACGCCGCCCAGACCGCCGGGGCCCTGGATCTCTCCGATGCCGGCGACTGGCTGGATATGCTGGCCTTCACCGGCCACAAGGGTCTCCTGGGGCCTACCGGCACCGGCGGGCTCTGGGTCAGACCCGGGCTGGCCCTGCGCCCCCTGGCCGTGGGCGGCACCGGCAGCGCCTCGGAAAGCATCCGGAGCCCCGATTTTCTGCCCGACGCCCTGGAGCCGGGCACGGCCAACACTCACGGTCTGGCCGGTCTGGCCGCCGGGGTGGAAGCGCTGCTCAAAAAAGGAGTCGACCAGATCAGGGCTCAGGAGATGAAGCTGACCGGAATCTTCCTCGACGGCCTGTCGCAGATCCCCGGGCTGACCGTCTGGGGCCCCCGGGACACCAATAGCCGGGTGGCCACCGTGTCCGTGACGCTTAAGGGCTATTCCTCCTCGGAACTATCGGCCGCCCTCGAGCGCGAAGCCGGGGTGCTGACCCGGGCCGGCCTCCACTGCGCCCCTCTGGCCCATCGCCACCTGGGCAGTTTCCAGGGCGGCGGCTCGACCCGCTTTTCCCTGGGCCCCTACAACCGCGAAGAGGACCTAAACAGCGCCCTGAGCGCCCTGGACCGCCTGGCGCGCCTGAAAGCTTAGGGCCACGACCGGCTATTTCTCGTATTTGAAGTCCCGGGCGCTGCTGATGGCCAGGTGGAATTTGACCTCGGCCGTGGAGCTTTCCAGGGCGCCGACGACCACTTCTTTTTCGAAGCGGGCGAGCTCGGGGCGGCCGTCGCGGTTGCCGGAGGTCATGGTCAGTTCCTCGAACATCTTTTCCGGCACGAAGACGCTGTAGGCAAAGCTTTCATAGCCCTCGCCGATCAGGTTGAAATAGAGTTCGTCGATCTGTTCCGGACCGGCCCCTTCGGCCGCGGCTTTGGAGAGGTCCAGGGCGCCCCGGTCGGTTTTGGCGTAGAGCAGACGATAGCCGTTGCGGCCCAGTTCCTCAGAAAGCACGCCGAGCACTTCGTATTCGGGGTGGTCTGAATAGCTCAGGTCCAGGCGCCTCAGGAGACTGCCGGGACCCGGGCCGTCAAAAGTCAGTTTCAGGTCGAACCTGTCCCCCAGAAAGGGAAAGTCGCTGCGCAGAACCCCGGCTTCGGCCGTCGGCCCGGCCCCCATTTCCCTGGCCTGGGCCAGGGTGCTGACGCCCAGGCCGAAGGGCAGGGAATCCAGGGTCGGCGGGAAAGGCCAGGCCGAGTCCCGGCCCCGGGCGTCCAGATGGTTTTCCTCGTCAAAATCATAATCCAGAATGGGCACTCCGGCCCGGTCCCGGTGCAGCCAGATTCTGGTCAGGGCCTGCTCGTAGTTGAATAAGACCTCCCGGAAGATCAGGGCCCCTCCTTCATAGGTGAAGACCAGATCCAGCCGGTCGGCGTCCGGACGGCGGAACCGGACGGTTTGGCCATGGGCCACGTCCAGCGGCCGGGTCAGGCGCCGGTCCAGATCCTCAACCGGCTGCAGCCCGTAAATCTCCTCACCGGTCTCCGCCTCAAAGCTCCGGTCCTGCCGGCTGATCGGAGTCATGACGACCTCCGTCAGCAGAACCTCGCCTTCATTATGCAGTTCTATTTCGAAGGCGCCGGGCTGGCCCAGGGCCGCGGCGGGCAACATCAGGCCCAGCAGCACCAGGGACAGCAGCGACAATCTCAGAGACATCTTGAACCCCTCTGAGGCTGATGATGCAAAAAAGGCCGGAACTTGTCCGGCTCCGGCCTTTTCCTTCATCTCTGAGGTCTCAGGTCTTAAGTCCACAGGTTGTACTTTTTCAGCATGGGCGCCGGATCGACCAGGTGGAGCTTCCACCATTTTTCGTGATCTTTGCCTTTCTCACCCAGATAGAGGGCCAAAAGCTGGTTCAGGTGCATCATGGGCAGATGGTTGGTCATCGGCAGCTCGCGCATTTCGATGTTCATCTGGCACATGGCGCAACTGGTGACCACGCAGTCGGCGCCCTGCTCGTAAGCGCCGGTGATGATCTGGGAAACCATGTCCTCGGCGATTTCCGGGTAGACGGCCGAGGCAAAGGCGCTGCAGCATTTGTGGGGCCAGGGCCAGGTGACCACTTCGGCGCCCATCTCGGAAATGATGCGCTCAATGGTGTCGCGCGGCGGCCCGGCCGGGCGCAGTGCTTTGGGGTACATGGCCCCGCAGCCGTAATAGACGGCCACCTTCAGGCCGGTCAGGGGGCGGTGCTCGGGCAGGGTATAGGCCCCCATGCGGGCCAGGTTGAAGACATGATGGAAAAGGTCGTAAATGTTCAAGACCGGATCGGTGATGTTGATGCGGCCGAATTCGGCTTCGTTTTTCTTCAGGGTCTCCGGCTCCTCAATGAGGTGTTGACGGGCCGTGGCCAGGTTGCGGAAACAGTTGGGGCAGGGAATGACCACGGACCGGCCCAGGGGAGCCTTGGAAAGGTTCCGGGCGCCCATGGAAGTGGCCAGATCATGGCCCATGGCGTGCCCGGAAGAGGAACCGCAGCAGTTCCAGTCTTCCAACTCGTAGAGTTTGATGCCCAGCTTTTCCAGGGCCAGGTACATGGGCTCGCGGGATTCGTCGGCCCCGGTCTTCATGGTGCAACCGGGGAAGAAAGAGGCCTCCAGCAAATATTTAGTCATCTTTCAGCCTCCTTAATCAATAGCTTTTCCAGGGCGCGGCGTCCAGGATCTTGCGGACCGCGCTGCGGCCGGTGGACATGATCCGCGAGGGCATCAGATGGAGCTTGCCCATCAGAATCATTTTATTGCCGACCAGGGCATCCTGAATCCAGGCCTTGGGGCCCTGGCCCATGGTCCTGATCTTGTATTCCACCATCAGCTCCAATTTGTGGACCCGCCCGTGGCGGTGCATGGTGTTCATCATGCACCGGTGAAACTCCCACAGGGGTTTGTCGCCCACCGGCAGCTTTTCGGCCAGACATTCCTGGCGCAGATAATCCATGACCGCGGCGATGTTGATGGCCATGGGACAGACCGCGGCGCAAGTGTGGCAGCCCAGGCAGCGCCAGATGGTGTTGGAGGTCAGAGCTTCCTTCTTCAGACCCAGCACGATCAGCCGCATGATGCCGTGGGGGCCGTAGTCCATGTACTGGTACATGGGGCAGCCGCCCGAGCAGCTCATGCAGGTCAGACAGGCGTTGAGGTCGGTGCCGGCGATCTTGGCCACTTCCCTGGGGAAATTGACGTCGCTGTCGCTGACCTTGATGGGTTCCGGAGAGGAAAATTTTTTCGGTTCCCGTTCCATATGAACTCCTTTGCAAAGGGGTGAAGTCGGCCGCAGCCGACCCGTATCAGCCTCAAACGAAAGACCCGGAGGGGATGGAAGCCGAAGGGACCGGGAGCCGGACGGCCGGATTTCTCAGACGCCGAAAGTCTCTGGCCAGACTGTTGCCGGCTTCAAGCCCTGTTTGCGGGAAAATCATTTGCGGATTTAAGAACTATAACAGAAGGCCGCTGAAAAATAAAGCTTTTTCTAATGATTTTTCCCGCCTGAATCTGGGGAAAAGATTGAGGCCCGCCGGCGCCAGGCCAGGCCAAAGGCGGCCCCCAAGCTTCATTTCCCTGAAATAACAGCAAATATTGAGGTCTAAAAAGACAAGCGGCCAGATCTAGCGGCTTGACCGGATGACGGCTATGATGTATTCTTTTAAGATGCTGTCAGGCCTGATTTTTTCCGTCCGGCCGGCGGACTGTGACGCGATGAAAACGTAGGCCTCTTTAATTTTCGCTCAAAGCAGCGATTTTTAAAGCTCCGGATCGCCAAAACAGAGGGTGCTTAAGTGGCTCAAATCGACGCGTTCTTCAAGTTGATGCATGAGGTGGGCGCTTCGGACCTGCATCTGTCTTCCGGCAACCAGCCTTTGATCAGACTTCGGGGGCAGTTGGAGCGCATCAAATACAAGGTTCTGGAGAACACCGAACTGAAGCGGATGCTTTACGAGATCGCTCCGGAAGAGAAAGTCAAGGTTTTCGAGGAATTCGGCGACGTCGATTTCGGCTATGAAATCCCCGGGATGTCGCGTTACCGGGCCAACTTCTTCAACCAGAAATGGGGCATCGGCGCGGTTTTTCGGGCCATCCCGACCCGAATACCCACCGCCGAGGAACTGGGCCTGCCCGCGGTGCTCCTGAAGCTGGCCACCCTGCCCAAGGGCCTGGTGCTGGTCACCGGCCCCACCGGCAGCGGCAAGTCCAGCACCCTGGCGGCCATTGTCGATCAGGCCAACCGCATCCGGCGGGACCACATCATCACCATTGAAGATCCCATCGAATTTGTCCACCATTCCAAGGAATGCCTGGTCAACCACCGGGAACTGGGCACCCACACCAGAAATTTCGCCGCCGCTCTCCGGGGCGCCCTGCGTGAAGACCCGGACATCATCATGGTCGGCGAAATGCGCGACCTGGAGACCATTGCCCTGGCCATTGAAGCGGCCAACACCGGCCACCTGGTCTTCGGCACTCTCCACACCACCTCGGCGGCCAAGACCGTGGACCGCATCATTGAAATTTTTCCGGCCAATCAGCAGGGGCAGATCAGGGCCTCCCTGGCCGACGGCCTGCGGGCGGTTATTTCCCAGGCTCTCTTCAAACGGGTGGACGTCAAAGGGCGCTGCGCGGCCATGGAGATCCTCCTGGCCACCAGCGCGGTGCGCAATCTTATCCGGGAATCGAAGACTTATCAGATAGGCACCGTCATTCAGACCGGCCGCAAGTTCGGCATGCAGTCTCTGGACGACGCCATCTTGGAACATATTCTGGCCGGGCGCGTCGACCCCAACGAGGCCTACAGCTTCTGCCAGGACAAGGGCAAATTCCGGCAGTACCTCACTCAGCCTCCGGATGATTTCACCGATGTGTAACTAAGGCAGCCAATCATGATTCAAGCGTCGCATCTGGAATATATACTGAGAAAGATCCTGGTCCACTCGAACAACATCTCCGACATCAACATCACCGAAGGGCACCCCTTCCAGGCCGAGATAGACGGGCAGTTGACCCCGGTCTACTTTGAACCGGAAATCGACAAGCTCACCCCTTTTCAGACCCAGGCCATAGCCATCAGCCTGATTCGCACCAATCGCCGTCTCCTGCGCTCCCTTTTGACCACCGGCAGCTGCGATCTGTCCTATTCCATTTCCGGACGGGCCCGCTTCCGGGTCAATATTTTTTCCCAGCAGGGCAAATATACGGTGGTCATGCGCCGTCTGGAAAACTCCATCCGCACCCTGGAAGAACTCAACCTGCCGAAACCCTTCTACCAGATGGCCGGCGAAAAAAACGGCATCATCTTCGTCTCCGGGGCCACCGGCAGCGGCAAATCCACCACCCTGGCGGCCATCCTCGATGAAATCAACAACACCAAACCAGTGCATGTGGTCACCCTGGAAGATCCGGTGGAGTACATCCATCCTCCCAAAATGGGCACCTTCAACCAGCGGGAACTGGGCAGCGACTTTCATGATTTCGCCTCGGGCCTCAGAGCGGCCATGCGCCAGGCCCCCAAAGTCATCCTGGTGGGCGAGGCCCGCGACCGGGAGACCCTGGAAATTGCCCTGGCCGCCGCTGAAACCGGCCACCTGGTCTTCGCCACCATTCACGCCTCTGATGCCGGAACCACCATCTCCCGCATCTTAGGCTTTTTCGAGCCGGAAGAAGAGCGGCAAATCCGGGTGCGCCTGGCCGGGGTCATGCGCTGGGTGGTCAGTCAAAGGCTGCTGCCCCAGACCGGCGGCGGACGGGTGGCGGCCATGGAAATCATGGGCTCAACCCTTTTGATCAAGGATATCATCACCAACGGCGAAACCGAGGACAAGACTTTCTACAACGCCATCGCTTCCATGCGGCCCATGGGCTTTCAGACTTTTGACCAGAATATTCTGGACCTTTTCGACCAGAAGCTGATCTCCGAAGAAACCGCCATGGTTTTCAGCAGCAAAAAATCAATCGTCGGCCGCGGACTGGATACCATCAAAGCCCAGGCCGGGCAGATCGAAAGTCTGGACGACAGGCTGACCCTGGAATCTGAAGAAGAATCGGCCGCTTCGCCTCAAGCCGTCGCCGTGCTCTGAGAAGGTGCTCAATGCAGCTTGAATGTTACCAATGTCACCGGCTTCTGAATCTGCCGGATGAAAAGTTGCCGGTGGGCCGCCATTTCAGCTTCACCTGTCCCTACTGTAAAAACAAAAACGGCGCTTTCATTCCCGCGCCGGAACAGATGCCGGAACAGAGTCCTGAACAGATGCCGGAGGACGGGCCTTACCAGGGCCAATGGCCTCCGGCCGAATCGCCCCCCGCCCCGGGCTGGGGCGAAGAGGGCCAGGCCCCGCCGGCGGACCAGAACTGGGGGCCCTATCAACAGGCGGAATATCAGCCCCCGCCCCCCCCGCCGGCGCCCGACTCCAGCTATCTGCCGGTCGACCCTCCCCGGCCGGACTCCGGCCTGGAAGGTCTGGACGGCGATCAAAACACGCTTCAGGCCCTGATGAGCGGGGCCATTGATGAAAGACCCAAAGCCCTGGTGGTCTACGACGACGAGGAGACCTCGAAGATGCTGATCGACAAACTGGAGAGCATGGGTTTTCAGACCACTATGGCCGTCAACCTGCGGGATGCGGCCAAGCAGTTGAAGTTCAGCGACTTTTCCCTGCTGCTGCTTCAGGAGGACTATTACGGGGCCACCCTGAACAGCAACCAGCTTCTCCGCTCGATACAGAGCCTGGACAATCACAGCCGACTGAAAATGCTGGTGGTGCTGATCAGCCCCACTCTGACCACCCTGGATGATCTCCTGGCCTTCAGCCTGTCTCTGGACGCAATCATCAATTCGGGGGAACTGGCGGCGGTCGATCGTTTTCTGATCAGCATCATCGCCCGGGCCAGAAAATTTTATTCAATCTACCGGGAACTGCTCACCGAGCACGGGCTGGACTGACGGCCGCCTGAAACGGCCCCTTCCGAAACCGACGGCCGCGGCCCCGGCGGGAGAGCCGGTTTTATTCAGTGCAGCCACCTTTTGGGGTGGACGGCCGAGGCCCCGGCCGGGCTTAAATCGCCCAGAATGGTCAAACGGTCGACGATATCCTGAAGACGGCCCCGGTTGGAATGAGACAGTTCTTCGGTCTCGTTGAGTATTTTAACCAAGAGGGCCAGGGCCTCATCCATGGCGCTGTTGATCTGGCGGCGCTGTTCGGACAGCTTGCGGGTGAAGCCGCAGCGGGCCTCATTGAGGTAGGACAAAATTTTTCTGGCGGCCAGAGCTTCAGGCCGGCTGACCAGAGTCAGGGCCGGCCCGTCGAAATCATCGGCGCCGGCCAGACGGGCCACGATCTGGGAGTAGCCCCGGAACTCCTCATCCAGCTTGAAACGTTCCCGGGCACTGTTCTCAGGCAGTTCCACCGCCCGGTCGGCCAGAGAATACATCCGGCCGATGGTCTGGTCCAGTTCGTCAAAAGCTTCGGTGGCCAGTCGGCAATCCTGAATTATTTCCGGCATCAGAGCCATTTCGTCCGAGAGATTTTCCAGGGAATCGATCACATCCAGGGGTTCCGACATCAAACTGAGACCGGGCAGTTCCTGAGCCAGAATACGGGCTATTTTCTCATATTTGCTTAAATCAGGGCAATTGCCGTCGCCGCTGCTGATGCTGATCATATGCCGCTCCTTGAAGTCTGTTTGAAAGCCCCGGCAATCTTTGCCGTCGACCGGCTAATAAGCAACTATCCTGCCAAATCTTGAGAATTGCCGGGAATGAAGCTCCGAGGGAGACATTTTTTTCAAATATGAACGACCAAGCAAGTTTGCGGCATCTCTGGGAAGTGCTGGTGAAGCTGGACGAGGTGGCGGTGGCTGACCTGACTCTGGAACTGCTGGACAGGGAAGTGGAACCGGTCGAAATTCTGACGACCTGCGAACAGGCCCTGACCTCCATCGGCGAAAAATATGAAGACGGGGAGTATTTCATATCCGGTCTGATCATGGCCGGGGAGATGATGAGCCGCATCACCGAACTGCTGACCCCTCATCTGGTGATTCCTGAAGCTGATATTCTGCGGGGCCGGATTCTGATCGGCACTATTGAAGGCGATATTCACGATCTGGGCAAAAACATCGCCGGGGCCCTGCTCTCAGCCCACGGCTTTCAAGTTCTCGACCTGGGGGTGGATGTGTCGGCGACCGATTTTGTGAAAGAAGCCTTGATTTTCAAACCGGAAATAATCGGTCTGTCGGCTCTTCTGGGTTCCTGTTTCCCGGCCCTCTCCAAGACTATCACCCGGCTGAAGGAAATGCGCGGGATGACCAAAATTCCGGCCATCTTCATCAGCGGCGCCCAGATCACCGATGAACACCGAAAACTTTACGGGGCCGATTTTCAGGCCGCCAGCGCCTTTGATACCGTTCGCCTATGTGAAAAGATCATTCGCCGCGGACTGGGAGATTAAGGCCGGTCACGGAACAAACAGCCCCTTAGCGGTTGAAGCCCGGAACGCTGATCAGGGTTTCCCGCGACTGCTCGACAGTGGCCGTGAATATCGTCGTCTGAGGCAAAAGCCAGGCGTGCGGCCGCAAACCGGCCTGTTCGCAGGCGAAAGTCAAAAGGTCGGCCGCCTGATCTGAGGCCACGTCTTCCGGCAGAGCCGGCCACTCGGTAAAGCCGTTGTAAATGATCACCGCCGCGCCTCTGGGCACTTCCCGGTCGTCGTTGACCTGCGTAAAACCGCCCAGAACGGAAAGGGATATTTCCGCCCGGCCGAGTTCCTCCGGGCTGAAGGGCTGGGCGGATATTTTGGGCTTGGCGACTGCTTCGAACGTCAGATCCCGGGCCTCCAGGTAAAGGGGCCGGAAACCCTTAAGGCGCCAGGCTCTGGCCCGAAGACGGCCGTCAACGTAAAGAGAGACGACCATCGGCTGGGGCCAGGTCAGGCGCGGTTCCACCTGGGCTTCGCGGGCGCCCCGGGCTTCCAGGGCGGCCTGAATCGATTCCCGGGCGATCTGCAGAAGGGTGTGTTTCTGGGGTCCGCTGAGGGGCGGCGGCGCCTGAACGGCGGGGGAAGCGGTTTCCTGGTTCTGGGCCAGAAGCGGAGAAGCCAGGGTGCAAGCTATCAAGAGACCAAGCATCAATCCCCGCCGGATCATCCTCAAGCTCCTTTATCCAAAATTTTATTCGATGAATCCGTCCGGCCCGTTTTTAGCCTGATGTATTCGATGATCATCGGCAGGCAGGACAGAAAGATGATGGCCAGAATGACCAATGAAAAATTGTTCTTCACCAGGTTGAGATTGCCGAAGAAATAGCCGGCGCTGATGAAAAGGCAGTTCCACAGAAGGGCGCCGACCAGGTTATAGGTCAGAAAACGGCGGTAGCGCATTTGGCCTACGCCGGCCACAAAAGGGGCGAAGGTTCTGACTATGGGCACAAAACGAGCGATAATAATGGTCCGGGCACCGTATTTTTCATAAAAGAACCTGGTTTTGTCCAGGTACTTTTTCTTAAGAAAACGGCCGTCGCCCTTGAAAGCCCGGGGACCAGCCCAGCGGCCGGCCCAGTAATTGACCGTATCTCCCAAGATGGCCGCGGCGGATAAAATAAAGAACAAAAGCCAGGGATCCAGGGGACTTGAATCCAGTGCGGAAATGGACCCGGCGGCAAAAAGCAGGGAATCGCCCGGCAGAAAAGGCCAGATGACCACCCCGGTCTCCCAGAAAACGATGATGAAAAGTATCAGATAGGTCTGCCAGCCGTAATTGCCGACTATTTCTGTGAGATGGACATCTATATGAATTATGAAATCAATGAAGTCTAATATGAAATCCGCGAAAGCGGACAAAATTTCAGGCATTTCTGGCTCCTTTGCCCTCTTGGCGCTGGTTTAGTCTCTTATTATAAACCAAGGCCCAAGTATTGGGAACAGCAATTCTCAAAGCAGCTTCCCATCTTCAAGTGCTCTGGTCGCAGCCGGGCAAAAAATGCGATTTTTGCCCGGCAGGTGAATAAATTTTTCGGAACGAGCCCTTATTTTGGCTCAACTTGTCTGAGCGAAGCGAGTTGTTGAGCCAAAATAAGGAGGGAGTGGAGAAAATTTTATTCACCCATCCGCCGTCTGAGCCCTTGATGGGTTGGTCTTGGAGCCAAAATATTTTTGCCATAAGTCGGCCTGGGCAATTGGTGACTTTGGGGCTGTTAATAAATAACCTATGCGTTTTCCTGGCCAGGCGCTCTTGCTTTTGCCGGATTGCTGGCGGCAAAAGCCAGAGCAACGCCGCCAGGGAGATGTATAGGTTATTTATTAACAGAGCCTTTCAGACCTCGTCTTCAGTCAAAGGCGCCCGGGCAAAATTGGCCAGATACTTTTTCAGGGTGTCGGAACCCGGCATATCGGCCAGGGGGTCATAACCGGCCTTGGTCAGGGTATTCATGGTTTTGCTGTTGATTTTCAAAAACTCGTTGACGTTTTTAGCCAACTGCTGTGAAGCGGCGTCCGGGGATGTTTCCGGCAAAGCGCCGGCGTTGCTGAAGACCATCAGGGGATTGCTGTCCAATTCCTTCTTTAAGGCGGCCTTTTCCTCTTCAGAGCCCTCGAAGTTATCCAGAATATCGGAACGCCGATAGACCCGGGCTTCCCGGCTGAGGCCGTCATCGACAATGGCAATAACGTATTCACCGTCCAGTTCCGGATATTCCCTGATAGT
The DNA here is from genome assembly GCA_031263565.1 of Candidatus Adiutrix sp. Classification (GTDB taxonomy): domain Bacteria; phylum Desulfobacterota; class Desulfarculia; order Adiutricales; family Adiutricaceae; genus Adiutrix. The sequence continues at coordinate 48,979 of JAISFR010000019.1, forward strand.
GCCGGCGGTCAGTCCGGCCAGGTCGGAAACTATTTTGTCGCCTATGCTTTTATAAGTCAGACTGACCGTGTCACCGGCCGAACTGGTGCTGAAGAGGCTGCCGCCGTCGGAAGACGAATCACTGAACAGGCTGGAACTTAGATCAGCCAGATTGTTGTAATTCTGGGTCTGGCCGACTCCCACGCTGAGCATGGCTGGCGACCTGTTGCTGATGCTGAATAGCAGATTGTTGATGCTCATGGGCTTACCCCTGCTTGTAGTAGCTGAATTTTGATAAAGTCTGACCGGGCCTTCTCTCTGGGCAGAAAAGTTCCGCCTTCACTTCCGAAGACAAGGAAGCAATTTAAATGCCAAATATTTTTATGGATTTCAAGTGCAGTTCAGCCTGTCGCGGGGCGGCGATGAATTGTTTCACGTGGAACCTATTGCTTCATAACACTTTGAAGTCCGGAAGGTCCTCAATTCTGTCCAGACTGGCGGCAGACGTCAACCCAGCCCCTGCTTCGTGAATATTCTTCCAGTTCGCTGACCGTCAGTTCAATCATGGAACTGGAACTGCCGCAGGCCGGAAAAATGCTTTCAAAGCGTTTCAGGCTCTCATCCAGATAGACCTCACAGGTGTCTGGCAAGTCGAAAGGACAGATTCCGCCCACTTCAAAACCGGTCAGCCTCCGAGCTTCATCCATAGAGAGCATTTTAGGGCTGAAGCCAAAACATTTCTTAAATTTTTTATTGTCGATTCTGGTATCGCCCGCAGCGACCACCATCAGGCCGGAATCGGCTTTGTAAAAAGTAATGCTCTTGGCTATCCGCCCGGGGATGACGCCCAGGGCTTCGGCGGCTAAATTGACAGTGGCGGTGGAGACTGCGAGTTCCACCACGTCCTGGTCTCTTTGCCATTTAGCCAGGTATTGTTTGACCTTTTCAGTTGACATGGACTTGATACCTGCTACTGTTTTTCAAACAGATAAAGATGCCTTTCAGCCTGAACCAGGGGCAAAGTCAGGTCGATCCTTTGAAGCAGCTTCATCTTTCTTTTTTTAATTTCACTTTGGGCGGCGCTTAATTCCTCTTCGCCCCTGGGACCTTTGAAAGCCAGGAACAGCCCCCCGTTTTTAAGACTGGCGGCCGCTAAAGGCATCAACTTTTTCAGTTCACCGACGGCCCTGGCGCTGACCAGATCAAAAGAAAACCCGTCGGCTTTTAAACCGGCCTTTAAAAAATCATTGACGACGGTCACGTTGTTCAAGCCCAGAGACTCTTTGACCTCCGCCAGAAAAATAGCTTTTTTAGCGGTGGCTTCAGCCAGGGTAAAGGCCCAGGCCGGCTTGGCCAGGCTCAAGGGAACGGCCGGTAGACCGCCCCCTGATCCCAGATCGAGAGCCAGACCTTCGGCCGGCCAGCTTTTCCATTTTAAAGCCGTCAAACTGTCCAGAAGGTGAACGGCCACCATGTCCCTGAGCGGCATTTTGGAACTGATCAGATTCACGGATTTATTCTTAAGCAAAAGAATATGGAAATAACGGATCAAGGCCAGGATTGTTTTCTGACCCAAATCAATATCCAATTCCTTTAAGCCCTGGCTGAGCCATAATTTTATTTCTTGATCATGTTCCACGTGAAACCTCAGGTCCGCCGGCCGGGGTCTGCTTATCCGCCCCTGATTATATACCATATGAGCCCCTTTCAGGTCCAGTTTTCCAGTTTCAGATATCTGGATTTAATATTCAGACTGTGCTATAATCAGCGGATATATGTGTTTGAAGAGGACGACATGAGCGAAATAATTGCCGTGGTCAACCAAAAGGGCGGGGTGGGCAAAACCACCACAGCCATCAACGTGGCCGCCTGCCTGGCCGCCGCCGGCCACAGAACCCTTTTAATCGACGCCGATTCCCAGGGCAACAGCAGCAGCGGGCTGGGCATCAGCAAGCAAAACCTGAAAGAAAATTTCTACCACTTCCTGATGCACGGCCTGCCCTGGTCACAGGTGATCATGGAAGGCCCCCTGCCCGATCTCTACCTCATGCCGGCCAACAGGGATCTTTTACCGGTCAACCACGAATTGAGGGCCACCGCCAATTGGGAGACCCATCTCAAAAAACTGCTGGAAGAAAAACTGCCGGCCGGGGAATTCAATTTCGTCATCATCGACTCGCCGCCGAATCTGGATACCCTGTCAATCAATATCATGGCCGCGGCCAATCGGCTGCTTATTCCCACCCTGCCGGAATATCTGTCTCTGGAAGGTCTGGCCGATCTGGTCGACACCTATCGCCGCATCAGAGAGAAGATCAACCCCAAACTGTCCATCCTGGGAGTACTGATCACCAAACATCTGACCACCCATCGCCTGTCGCGGGAAGTAACCCAAAATTTACGGGAAAACATGGGCAGCCTGGTCTTCGAAACCGTCATTCCCCAGAACGTCAGAGTGGCTGAAGCCCCCAGCCACTGTCTGCCGATTATCATGTATGATCCCAAATCCAGCGGCGCGCTGAGTTATCAGGCGGTCACCAGGGAAATTCTGTCCCGCTGCGGGCAGAAAGAACACGAGCTGGAAATAAAATGAGCACTAAAAAATACCGCCTGGGCCGGGGTCTGGATGCCCTCCTGTCCAGTGAAGACCTGGACAGACTGAACGACGAGGTCAAGGCCGAGGACCAATCCGGGCAGCCCCTGATGCTGGATGTGGAACTGCTGGACCATAACCCGGATCAACCCCGCCGCGATTTTAACGAAAAAGAACTGCAGTCTCTCAGCCAGTCCATCAAGGCCAGGGGCGTAATCGAACCTCTGGTGGTCAGCCGTCTGGAAAACGGCCGCTTCGAAATCATAGCCGGGGAGAGACGCCTGAAAGCCGCTAAAATGGCTTTTCTAAATCAAGTACCTGTAATTATTAGAAAAAAATCAGAAGATCCAGCCGATCGACTTATTCTGGCCCTCTTGGAAAACCTCTGCCGGGAAGATCTGAACCCCATTGAAGAGGCCGAATCTTTCCAGCGGCTGGAAAAGGAATTCGCCAAGACCCATCAGGAAATAGCCGTCATGACCGGCCGGGAAAGACCGACCATCACCAATGCCGTCCGCCTTTTAAAACTGCCTGACTTCGTGCGGGACGACATTCGTTTCGGCCGTCTCAGCGCCGGTCACGGGCGGGCTATGCTGGCCCTGTCCAGGGCCGATCTTTTTCATCAGCTCAGAACCGAAATCATGACTAAAAGGTTGAGCGTCCGCCAGACCGAACTCCTGGTTAAAAAAATGAACCGCCAGACCCAGTTTTCAAAAGCGGGCGCTCAAGAAGGCGACCAGGTCTACTTTGAAGCCCTGGCCAAAGCTTTCAGCCATAAACTGGGCGGGCTGAAAGTCGTCATCAGACAGTCCGGGACTACTAAAAAAATGGAAATAACCTACGGCAGCAATGAAGAATTGGAATGGCTGATGAACAGACTGGGAGTCGATTCAATTTAAACTTCCGGGCTGTCAGGCAACCTGTTCTTTTCTTCTTGGGTCTATATTGGATTATAATAAATAATAGACAATAATAAGCCTTGACAAATTGTTTACAAATATGATTAATACAATAATATTAATATTTTAAATTGAACAAGACCTGATCTGAGTTTCGCCGGCTTTGAACATAAAGGCTCTTCATCTCTGTTCATAAGCCCTGGTTTTGAACAGTTTTAAACACCGGCTGAACAGGTCTTAAGCCTTCTGAAAGTTCTTTTAAGGTTGGTTATTTGTTTAAAAAGGCTCCGGGTAAAAGGTCCCTGGTTTAGTTATAGACGATGCAAATCAACTATCCATTTTCGGCTCTCGTGGGCCAGGAAAAAATGAAGCTGGCCCTGATACTGTCGGTCGTCAATCCCGGTTTAGGCGGGGTTTTGATTCGCGGGGAAAAGGGTACGGCCAAATCAACCGCGGTGCGGGCTCTGGCCGCCCTTCTGTCTGAGCAGGAGATCATCAGCCAGTGCCAGTTTGCCTGTGATCCGGCCAACAGCGATTATTGGTGCGAGTCCTGCAAGACCTTGACCGATATTGAGGTCGGGCGCCGCCGCCGCCCACTGGTTGAGCTGCCCATCGGGGCCACTGAAGACCGGCTTTTGGGCAGCATCAATCTGGAGGAGGCCATTACCCGGGGTGAGAGCCGGTTTGAACCGGGTCTCCTGGCCTCGGCCAATAGAGGTCTGTTATACGTTGATGAGGTCAACCTTCTGGACGACCATCTGGTCGATTCCCTTCTGGACGCCGCCGCCATGGGGCGGAATTTCGTTGAGCGGGAGGGCATCTCCGTCAGTCATCCGGCCCGTTTTACCCTGATAGGCACCATGAACCCGGAGGAAGGGGAACTCCGGCCCCAACTCTTAGACCGTTTTGGGCTTTGCGTCGAGGTCAGAGGTCTGGAAGACCCGGCGGCCAGGCGCGAGGTGGTTCGGCGGCGTCTGGAATTTGAAGATAATCCGGAGAAATTCGCCGAACGTTTTCTGGGCGGTGAAGAAGAGACCGGCCGGAAGATTGAGTTGGCCGGGCTGAGGCTGGCGGAAATAAAGATTACTGATCAGGCTTTGGACTATGCGGTCAGAATCTGTCTGTCGCTGGGCGTGGACGGCCATCGGGGCGATTTGACGGTCATTAAAAGCGCCCTGACCCTGGCCGCCTGGAAGGGCTTGAGCGAACCGGGCCCTGAGGAAATTATGGAAGCGGCTGAACTGGCCCTGCCTCACCGTATGCGGCGTAAACCTTTTCAGGACGTGGATTTCGATGTTCGCGGACGTTTGAATTCCGAATAAAAGACGGCTCTAAAAATAATTGGCGATTCCCTTAAGGCTTTGTAAAGTATAGGTTATTTATTGACAGCCCTAAATATATAACAAGGCTCTGACCGAGCCGGTCTTTCAGAGGTGTGATTTTGGTCGAAATAGCGCCGTTCAGGGGAGTGGTCTTCAACCCTTCCGAGATAGCCGATCATGGCGGGCTTTTGGTGGCGCCGCCTTATGACGTATTGGATGAAAAAGCCCAGAAAGCCTGCCTGGATCTTCATCCCCACAATATCCTTCATGTGGATTACGGCCTCCGTTGGCCTGATGACCCGCAAAAATACAGTTGGCATGAACGCTCCGGCCGCCTGTGGCGCCAGTGGTTGAGCGAAGGGATTATCCAGAGGCTGGATAAGCCGGCCGTCTTCCATGTGGAAACTACCTGCCGAAACCAGGTCAAGGGAGGTCAGATCGTCCGCCACGGTTTTGTCTGCCTGATGAAGCTGGAGGAATTTTCTCTCAATTCCCGGGTCCGGCCCCATGAGAAAACTTTCAGCAGCCATAAGGAAGAGCGCCTGGGTCTGATGAAGGAAACTTCGGCCAATCTCAGCCAGGTTTTCGGCTTTTTTCCGGATGAGGACCGCCGGGCTCTCAACCTGATGAAAGAAGCCGGCCAAAGCCAGGATCCGGATATGGATTTTACCGACTATCGCGGCTATGAGCACCGGGTCTGGATAGACTATAGTGAGCGGGCCATCGGGGAACTGGGCAAAATAATGGCCGAGCGCCGCGTCTATATCGCCGACGGCCATCACCGCTATGAAACCGCCCTCAATTACCGGCGCTGGCTGCAGGAGAACAACAGCGGCCGGGCTCCGGCCGGGGCCGACTATGTGATGATCTATCTCTGCCCCATGAGCGATCCCGGTCTGGTGATTTTTCCCACTCACCGCCTGATGCATAAAGAGGCCGTTCACCCTGACGAAATGATCAACCGTCTGTCCCGTTATTTCAAGGTCAGCGGCAAAAGTTTCAACGGCGACAACGAGGGCGTCATCCGCGACCGCTTTCTGACTAAATTGAGAAAACAGAAAAACAATCTGGGTCTCTATATGAGCGGCCGCCGGATCTATTATGTTTTAAAGCTTCTGGAATCGGCCCGCGAAGAACCGGCCCTGGCCAGAGAGGTCAAAGAGCTGGCCGCGCTGGATATGGTTATTTTGAGCAATCTGGTTTTCAAGCAGGCCCTGGGCCTGACCGAAGAGGATCTGGACAATCCTGAGAGAATATCCTATGTCTCTGATCTTAACCTGGCCATTAACCAGATAAACAGGGAAAAACAGAGCGCGGCCTTTATTCTCAATCCTTCCACGCTGGAGGATATTTTGCGCGTTACCGAAAAAGGCCTGACCATGCCCCGGAAGTCGACCTTCTTCTATCCCAAATGCACCACCGGCCTGGTGATGAATCTGATTGACTGAGATGGAATATATTCGCCAACCGGAGCAAGATACATGATCAGGCGGGACATTCCGGGGCTGAAACTGCTGGAGGGACGGCGCTTCTTTGACCAGCGGGGTCATTTTCAGGAAACTTTCCGGCTCGATACCCTGGAAAGGGAACTGGGCCGGCCATTCAATATAGTTCAGGACAACGAGTCGCTGTCCAAGGCGCCCGGCATCATTCGCGGCCTTCATTTTCAGCGGCCGCCTTACGCCCAGGCCAAGCTGGTGCGGGTGGTCAGCGGCGCGATCTGGGATGTGGCCCTGGATCTGCGCCCTGATTCACCAAGCTTCGGGCGCTGGGAAGGGGTCCTGCTCAGCGCCGACAACAACCGCCAACTGTTTCTGCCCGCCGGCCTGGCCCATGGTTTCTGCACTCTGGCCGAAAATACCGTGGTGCAATACAAGGTCGACAATTACTATGCTCCGGACAGTGAAGGAGGCCTGCGCTGGGACGACCCCGAACTGAACATTGACTGGTCTCTGTCCGGCCGCCGGGCCACGGTCTCCGACAAAGACGCGGCCTGGCCCTTATGGTCCCAGTTAGACCGGATCAAGTGGTGAAAAAGTGAAAATAATGATCACCGGCGGAGCGGGTTTCATCGGGTCGGCCCTTTGCCGCCATTACCTGAATCACAGTTCGCATGAGATACTGAATCTTGACGCCTTAACTTACGCCGCCGACCTGTCGGCCCTGAGCGAGTTCAACCGTTCGTCCCGCCATCAGTTTATTCAAGCCGACTTGCGGGAGGCCGAAACCCTGGAACCGGTTTTTCGTGAGCGGCAGCCGGACGGGGTCATTCACCTGGCGGCCGAGTCCCATGTGGACCGTTCCATTGACGGGCCGGCCGATTTCATTGAAACCAACATTGTCGGCACTTTCAATCTGCTTCAGGCGGCCAGGCGTTACCATATGAACCTGGATTCCCGTCGAAAAGAGAAATTTCGTTTTCTGCATGTTTCCACGGATGAAGTCTACGGCTCCCTGGGGGATTCCGGCTATTTCACCGAAGAGACGGCCTATGCCCCCAATTCGCCTTATTCGGCCTCCAAGGCCGCGGCCGACCATCTGGTCAGGGCCTGGCGGCACACCTTCTCTTTGCCGGCCATTATTTCCAACTGTTCCAACAACTACGGCCCTTATCAATTCCCGGAAAAGCTCATTCCGCTGATGATTCTGAACGCCCTGGAGGGCCGGCCCCTGCCGGTCTACGGCGACGGCCTGAATGTGCGCGACTGGCTTTACGTTGAAGACCACGCCCGGGCCCTGGCCCTGATTTTTGAAAAGGGGCGGCCCGGCGAAAAATACAATATCGGCGGCCGTAACGAGGTGAGCAATCTCGAAGTGGTGGCCGGCATCTGCCGCCTTTTGGACGAACTGCGGCCCCGGGCCGCTGGCCAGCCCTACAGTGGCCTGGTCAGCCACGTTCCCGACCGCCCCGGGCACGACCGGCGTTACGCCGTCGACGCCGCCAAAATCAAACGGGAGCTGGGCTGGCAGCCTGAAGAAAATTTTGAAAGCGGCCTTCGGCGGACTGTGGAATGGTATCTGGCCAATGAAGGCTGGTGGCGTCACCAGAAGGAGGTCAGTTCCCGGCGCCTGGGTCTGATCTGAACCGGCTTCAAGGGCAGCGGACTTGCCAGGGTAGAAAGGTGTTGATCATGCGTCTTCTGATTGCTTCCGATATTCACGGCTCTCTGGGCCAGGGCCGTCTGATCGGGGAAAAGGTCAGGGAGCATCAGGCCGGGCAGGTGCTGCTCCTGGGTGATCTGCTCTATCACGGACCCCGCAACCCGCTGCCCGCCGACTACGCCCCCGGGGAACTGGCCGGGCTGCTGTCCGATCTGGGCGCGCCGCTGATGGCCATCCGCGGCAATTGTGATGCCGAGGTCGACCAGTTTGTGCTGCCCTTCCACCTGGCGGAAAGCGCCTGGATATTCGACGGCTCACGCCGCATCCTGGCCATTCACGGTCATCAGCTGGCCATTAACGGCGGCCCTCTGCCGGCCCCGGAAGGGGTGGCCGTGCTTTCCGGCCACAGCCACGTCCCCACGGCCGAAAAGCGCGGCCGCACCCACTTCTGGAACCCCGGCAGCAGCGCCCTGCCCAAGGAATCCTTTCCGCCCAGTTACGGTTTTTACCAGGACGGCCGCTTCCGGGTTCTGGATTTTAACGGGCAGGAACTGATGAGCGATTCTTTCTGACAAGGTCCGCCAGATAGCCGAATTGGTATGTCCAATTGCGCGAATAACGGAAAGGGTGTACAGCCGCCAGCGGGAGGGGTGTCCAGTTTCACCGGTCACGGTGCACAGTTCAGCCCGGAATACTCAGGATGCTTATGGCTGGCTTCCAGGGGCGCCGGCAAGTTGTTCCAAGCGAGACAGCCACTCATGAAAATGCCTGCACCTGGCGCGAAGCGCGGGGAGTCCGATCCTCTCAGCAACTGCGGGGCCAGCCGTTGCTTTATCATATTCAGGTATTTCTTTTAGAATCCTCTTGGATGGGGCGGTCTCTCTGCCGTCATTTATGAGTTCAGGATTTTGACTGCCAACCATGGAAATCAGGTTATGGATTGGGGTATCATGTTCCAGATATTCCCAGGAAAGATGCTGAGGGCCAGCCAGAATTAAGGCCTCAAACTCATGAAGTTGAATGTACGGAACGAATCGACGATCATCAATATCGGCGGCCATGCGCTCTTCAAGAATTTTGATTCTTTCATACGGATCGCGTTGAACATAGGCTTCCGCATATCCCGGAAAGTCAACCGGCAATGCGTAAAGATCAAACATGGTGGTGAAGCGGCACTCTTCCTGATGATCTTCCCTCAACCAAGCCGCAATGTCCTTTTTGGCTTTTTCATAGTTCAACAAGCCGCCGCGATACTCCTTTGCCGCACGTTTATCTTTACTTGTCAGGACAGAACGCGCATCGACAAAAACATTATATCCAGCCAGATGTGGAGTAAGTATCTTTTTGGCAAAAATTTGTTCCGTCGGCCCTTCGGAGGTAATATGCAAGCGGATCATGGCTGGCCTCCGAGCACATTTTTTTCCCACAGTTCCGAGAGGCTGTAGCGAGCCAGCCAATCTTCCAATTGTTCCGCCTGGAGCTTTTTGAATACGGAGCAGTGTTTTTCGGGATCGCGCTCAACTATTACCAGATTTTCAAGATCGAACTCGTCAACCAACCGCGTGGATTGGGTAGCGAGAAGTACTTGAGTATGTTGGGCGGCAATTTTGACCATGCCGGCCAATTCAGAAATAGCTGCCGGGTGCAATCCCAATTCGGGCTCATCAAGGACAATAAACTTAGGTAGTAAATCCGGCGGCTGAAGCAATAAAGCAGCCAAGGCCATGAAGCGCAAGGAACCATCTGATATCTGGTGTGGATCAAACAGATAATCACCGTTAAAAGAATCCCTCCAGTTTAGGCGAACATATTCCCCGGAGCCAGGGATAAGCTCCAGATCAAAATCTCCGAATTGAGGCATTACGCGCTGAATATGCCGAACAATACGATTGTAATATTTTTCATATGAAGCGTACCCTTTGAGCATTTTGAGGAATGCCGCCAAGTTGCCTGCATCATGGCGCAGGTGCCCGGCATCGTCCACATAGCAACGGTCTTTTATTCTTGCCGTGTCCGAGGTGTCATGAAACTGATAGGCGCGGATACCAGACAAAAGAGAAAATAACACCCTGCTTGTCTCATGATCGTCATTCTTTATCCCTGGCACACTAATAACAGGATTCAAAAAATATTCCTGCGGAGTTGCCATATTTTTTTTGTG